>DAOULQ010000207.1:0-48513 GCA_034419095.1 Anaerolineae bacterium
CTCATCCGGCTGCCGGTTTGCCTCCTGGAAGAGGATGAGGAAACACTGACCTACTACCAGAACAAGTACCTCTACCTCCTGGTGGATGAGCTGCAGGATACGTCGGCCGCGCAGTACCGATTGCTGAAACTGCTAGCTGGCCAACACCAGAACCTCTTCTGCGTGGGGTCCCCGGCCCAGGCCATCTACTCCTGGAGGAACGCTGACATCCGCATCATCCTCGAGCGCTTCAGAGAGGATTTTCCTCTGGCAACCACCCTCCTCCTGGAGTGCAACTACCGCTCGACCGGCAACATCCTTTCGGTGGCCAGGAGGGCCATCGTCCGTCTCAACTACGACGAGCAAGAACTGGTGCCCTCAAAACCTTCTGGCGACCCGGTGCGAATAGTCACCGTCGTGGGGGAAGACCAGGAAGCACGCTTCGTCGCTCAAGAGATAACCAGCCTGGTAAGCAACGGCCCCTTAGAGTACCGCGACTGTGCGGTCCTCTATCGGGTCAACGCTCAGGCGCGACCGATAGAACAGGCCTTCCTCGCAGCGGGGATCCCTTACGTTTTGGTTGGAACCCTCCGCTTCTTGCGCTGGCGGGAGGTGGCAGACACCCTCGCCTACCTGCGCCTCATCCACAACCCTCAAGATGGTATCAGCCTGGAACGGATCATCAACAGGCCACCGAGAGGGTTCGGCAAGAAGAGCATCGAGACCCTGCAGGGGGACGACGCAGGGCTATCCATGGAAGGGATCACCGAGCTCTACGCAAACAACGCTCTCCCCGAGAAGCTCATGGAGAAGGTAGCTAACTTCTTCGATCTCCTCTCCGACCTCCAAGGGGCTAGTGAAGAGATGTACCCACGCGATCTCATCAAGTACACGCTTTCAAGAACGCGATACCTCGACTGGCTGGAGAAGGACGTCCTCTTTGGGGAACGAAACGAGAACCTGCAACTCCTCAAACGCCTGGCCGAGCCCCATATCCAGGGAACCCCACGGGAAGCCCTCCAGCGCTTCCTGGAGGAGATCGACCTTCTCTCGGAAGGAGACCTGGTGGACTGGGATAGAGAACGAGACGCGGTAACCCTGAGCACAGTTCACGGGGCGAAGGGGCTGGAGTTCCCGGTCGTCTTCCTGGTGGGACTGGAGGAGGGTACCTTCCCCCACTACCGAGCCTCCTACCGGGGCACGCTGGATGAAGAGAGAAGGCTCTTCTACGTGGGGGTGACCAGGGCCATGGAGAAGCTCTACCTGGTCCACGCCCGGAGACGAGAGATCAATGGCGAGCTACGAATGAGGGACCGGTCCCGTTTCCTGCGAGACCTGCCGAGAGAAGCCCTCGAATACCAGTATGGCTAGAAAGGAGAAGACCATGCACCATCCAAAACCTGTCAGCATCACGAGCCACGAGCCCTGCGGGGTGAAACGTAGGCATGAGACCGAACCCATCCCAGGTCTCTTCTCCATGCTCTTTGCCCGTGCTCTGAGGGAGCTGATGGAGGTCGAGTCCGAAGCGACCATAGTTCAGGTGGACGATTTCACAGCTTCGGACATCCTCGAGACCTTGGGAGAACTGATCGAGAGCCTCTCTCAAGGGGATGCCTTGGACACGAGAAAGCGACTGGCATTGGAGGTGGCCCGTGAAGCGATGCGCTGGATGGAGGGACGGTGAGCAACCTGAAGCGATTCGACTACTACGGACCCGAGTGGCAGCTGATCCGGAGGCTGGCCCGGGAAAGGGATGAGGGGCAATGTCGTCTATCCTATTATCCCATCTCTGGCTCCTGCTCCGATGGTTCGGCTAACCTCCACGTGCACCACGACAAGGGACGCCGCTCCCTGGTGAAGAGAGCTTACAGGATCGCCGCCAGCGGGGATGAGGAGGGATTGATAGCCTTCTTGCAGGAACACCCGGACCTCTTCCCCACCCTCTGCGGGCGGCACCATTACATGACGCGAAAGGAAGGACGACAATGGTTAGAGGAACAACTGGCCTACGTGCGATGGCGACGCGAGTCCGAGAACGGCTGCTGTCTGACAAGGCAGAGGAGGCATCGATGAACGACGACAAAGGGACAGAACAGGCTGAAACGATGACCCGAGACGGCATCGTGCAACTCTTGGAGAAAGCAGGTCCGCTAGGGACAGTCCACCACCGGGATTTCATCGACTTCGTGGTCCTGCTGGACAAGCAACAAAAGGTGAACGGTCAATGGGTCACCGTCCAGCAGCCCTACATGACCGTGGACGGAAGGATAGCGATGGCTTGCCGGGATCACGCCAGTCAAGGGAAGAGGCTGGACTTCCACGATCCTGAGGTAATCGAGAACTCAGAGCTCAGGCTAACACTACGAGTCACCGTGGAGAGCGAGATCTACGGCAGACGACACGGGATCGCTTCGTCTAGATTGGACGGAGCGAGCTCACCATTCGAGCGAGGCCATCCCTGGGAGGTGGCGGAGACGAGCGCCATAGGTCGAGCCTTGGGGGCCATGGGATACGGACTACTGCCCGGCGCGGGGCTGGTCTCGGCGGAGGAGGCTATGCTTGTTGCACGTGATGAGGGCCGTCCACTGAAAGATTCAAAGGAGCCGAGACCCCGCCTACCCGAGACACCGCCACCCTCCGGAGACGGCCGCCGACGAAGAAAAACGAAGAAGAAGACCTCTCGTTATCAACGAGAGCAGATAGTAGCCATGTACGCCACCGTCCATGGGATAGAGCGTGAGGAGGCGACGAAGCAAGTAGAAGCCCTCTTCGCCCAACGTTTCGGTCACCCGATGGAGCGAGCCTCATACGACGAGGGGTGCGAGGTAATAGCCGAGCTCCTACCCGAGTGGAACGAGAGGAAGGAAGGGGCCGCGGCTTAGGCCGCGGCCCCAGGCCTACTCAATCCCAAACGAAGGAGGAAGAGCCATGGAAAGGATAACCAGAGATCAGATCGAGGCCATCAAGAGAGCGAATCCCATAGAGTCCATAATCGCAGCCTATGTGGATCATCTCTGATGGTACGGGGGAAGGCTAGTGGGAAGATGCCCTTTCCACGAGGATAGAGAACCGAGCTTCAACATCTGGCCCGAGACGCAGAGCTTCTACTGCTTCGGATGTGGTGTGGGAGGAGATGTGTTCACCTTTCTGGAGAAGATGAACAGTATCAGCTTTCCCCAGGCGTGTGAGTTGCTGCAGGCAGGGGCCCTGGAAAGAAGGGCCGTCGGAGTTCGGCAAGCCAGAGGTCTGTATCCGAGGATAGGAAGAGCCAGATTGGCACATCTGGGCCAGGAACACAAGGCGATCCTTGACGTGGCGACGGTTCTCTATCACGGCCAACTGATGCGATCCCAAAGCCATCAGCGCCTCCTAGCGAAAAGAGGCATCTCTGAGGAGATGATCAAGAGGTTCAGGGTGGGATGGTGTAACGGAAGAGGGCTGAGAGGCTATCTCCAGAAGAAGAGGTTGGATTTGGCCAAAGCGCGACGTGTGGGCCTCGTAGGAGAAAACGGAGAGCACTTCAGAGGCAGGATCGTAGTGCCTGAGATTAGGAAAGAGCATACCATCTATCTGATAGGGCGGGCTGCCAGGCCCGGTCTGAAACCCAAGTATCTGGTTCTCCCCTTGCCCAAGCCACTCTACGGAGTGGAGGGCGTCAAAAGGAGAGATAAGGTCTTGGTGGTGGAGGGAGTCTTCGATTGGATGACGTTAACATCTTGGGGCTATCCCACGGTTGCTCTTCTGGGGACCAGGCTGGGAAGAGAAGGGAGATCGTATTTGGAGCAATTCAGCAGGGTCTATCTGGTACTGGATGCCGATGAAGAGGGGAGATCGGCAGCGACGGAGATCCAGAGGCAAGTAGGAAGGAAGGCGAAGGTGGTGGATCTGCCCAGCGGTGTGAAGGATCCGAACGAACTCTACCAGCTGGAAGGAGGCAAAGACCTCCTAGCTCAGGCTATGGCGAAAGCGACAACTCGAGACTGATGGCCGGCTAGGTCTGAACTCCTCCACGATGCGTGCGCCGAGCCCCAAATGATTCGTCTCCCTCAACAAGACGACTCGAGCGACGCCCTAAGGGCACGAACAAATGCTCGGTAGTTCATCAGTATGCGTTTCGAAAGGCAGACGTCTGCCAGGGAGGCGATACAGTGGTCAAAATGGTCACTAGAACACTTCGTGAAATGTAACTCTCACCCTTGAGTATTTCCTGGGGCAGTCACTCCATTTCAGCCTTTGACCGACTGCAGATACTCCATTACCTCCTTATCACTTAGATCATGCCATTCTTCATATGAACAAGCAACCGCGAAAGGCAAACCTCTCGGGTGTTTGTAGAGCGTGATCACTCGATCCGCTTTATTCTCCAGAAGTTCAATTGCTCCGCCAGAAGCGGTTGGCGCCACCACCATTACGTGGGCAGGGTGTATTGGCGTTTCCTAATCTTGACAACCGGCCGGGAACCCGACCCAGCCATGAGTGGCATACTCTCCTCGCGATGTCTGTCATTGCCATGGCATATGAACTAAGAGGGTGGTCAAGGAGGAATTCTTCTGGTGAGCCCCCTTCTTCTTGGTATTCATCTAGGAAACGTGGCTGTAGGCCCATGAGCCAGCTATTCGATCCATTCGTCTCCCGTAAGATCTCGGCATCCAAATCCATGTAATTGCCTCTCTGCGGGTTTGGCATTCTCGGCTAGGAGCAAGTAGGAAAGGAGATAACTGATGGTCGATTCCGCTCCCTGGTTCTGGTTCACACCGTTGGGTTCTAACCCGTCATAGCAACCACCTGTATTCGAATCGTATAGGACCAGTCCCAGCCGATTCCTTCCTAAGAACCACTCGAAAGCCCTAAAGGCGAGGTCGTAATAACGGGCTTTTCCGGTAACCCGGTAAGCCTCGAGGCATAGCTCTACCGTAGCCTCGGCATCAATCGGTTGTTGATCAAAGAACGCGCGGGGGCCTTTCCGCGGATACCAGCCCCCTTGCCCGATCAACTCCAGCCTACCGTTCACGAAGAGGATCTCCAAGAGGAAATCGAGACTGCGACAGCCGGTAGCTAGATATTCCTCTGCTTTCGTGTCTTGATACGCCACCAGCAGGGCTTGGGGAAGCTTGCCATTGCAGTAGGTGAGATACTCCTCATACCACTGCCAATCGTTCTGCGCTGTGTCACGATAGTTCTGCACGAGAGAGTCGGCCTGACGACGGAGGTATCTCAGATCATCCTTGTGGGCCGATATCTGATATCGCCAGTGGAGGCCCAATAGGGCGAAAGCCCTGGCTCGCGGAGAACGTAAGCTATCTAGCCAAGGAAGTGCTGCATCGAAGATGTCCCGGGCGGCTGCGGCTAGTTCGCTGGCCATGTCACTAGCCATAGCATATCCCAAGCTCCATAGGGCACGACCATAGGAATCCTCAGAGCCTTCCTCTTCTAGCCAACGGCGGTCATAGGTGAGGAAGTTATGGAATCGCCCGCCTGGAAGCTGAGCATGACGTACGAAACTCAGATACTTGTAGGCCAGATCGAGGCTCTCAACCTCACCGCTCAGCCGGTGATGCTTTAGTGCTACGATTAGAGCTCGGGCGTTGTCATCCAGCGAATAACCGTGACGTCGATCTGGAACACTGTAAATAGCATGCTGGATTATCCCCACATCATCGGTAAGACGGTGCAGGTGATCGAGTTTCAGAGGTGGATAGCGATCCATAGATCCCCCAAACAGGATGTAGACATCTCACTTGGTCTCCATGCTTGTGATCCCGGTCACCGGCGGGAGTGCTTCTGAAGCACCGTTTTGAACAGGTTCTGGTACTTTCGAGCTACCCTGGGCCAAGTCATCTTACGCCCATAGTCGTAGGCCCGGCGGTCCATCTCCAACAATAGCTGGCGGTCCGACAGCAGCCTAAGCACGGCGTGGGCGATGCCGTCAGGATCGCGAAAGTCCACCAGTATCCCTCGTCCCTCCGCCAGTACCTCTTTGGCGTAGAGGAAGGGGGTAGCCACGATCGCTTTGCCCGTAGCCACGGCATATGCGAGCGTGCCGCTCACGATCTGGTTAGGATTGAGATAGGGCATGATGTATACATCGGTGGCTAGCAGATACTGGATCAACTCCTCCAAGGGAAGAAAACGGTTGTGGAAGCGGACATGACGCTGGAGGCCTAGATTCGAAACTATGCGCAAGAGTTTCCTGCGGTAACCTTCGCCACGGCGTAGGCGAACTTGAGGATGGGACTCACCCACGACCAGGTACAGAACCTCAGGGTATATATCCACTATTTCGGGCAGGGCCTCAAGAACATATTCGATACCCTTATCAGGGTTAATCAAGCCGAAGGTGGTCAGGATTCGTCGTCCCTCCAGTCCCAAACAACTCTTGGTAGTTCGGCGTAGCCCTATCCGACGGCTCACCTTAGGCGCGCCATGAGGTATGAAGTGCATCCTGTCTCCAGAAACAGAATATGCATTCTCCAAGATAGGCCTGGCGCTCCTGGCTAGAACCACCCCCAAGTCGCTCTGAGCGACCACCTGAGCGGTTACTTTCTTGAAATGGGGCCTGGGGTCGAGGTGGACAGTATGAAGGGTCGTTATCACGGGGATGGACACCTTGGTCAGAAAGGTTAGGATGTACTCTCCATCTGTTCCCCCGAAGAGGCCATGCTCATGTTGCAGGCTGACAAGGGAGATATGGGAGCGATTGACAAATTCCGCCGCTGCCGCATAGGTGGCCTCGTCATGCTGCTCGATCTGAAACTGCACCTCCTCCGGGTAGTTGTAGTGGGCCTCTCTGTCATTCACCGCGATAACAATGTTCTCGAGAGCAGGAGATTCTTCCCTGAGGCTGGCGATTAGGTCTGCCGTGTAGGTAGCGATGCCACACTCCCGGGGCGGATAGCTTGCCACGTGGGCCACCTGGCCTCCAATCGCTCTCTTACCAGATCGGGCTCTCCTACTTGGCTTCATCTGGAAACTCCTCTTTCCTTATCCAGTGATGAAATAGACTAACCAGGTTCTCATGTGGAGAGCGATAGTATGCCTCTGGCGAGAGACCCAGGCGTAGGGAGGATCCCCTTTTCACCTTTCGCCCCTCACCAGCGAACTGGGAGAGAATCTGCCCCATGGGTTTTACACTGCCGTCCCTTCTAGTTATGCCGAAGGTGCGCTCGTGAACCGCCCCCTCCAGCGGAGGTCTACCCCAAAGAGAATCATCATAGTCGGAGTAGCACCAGGCCAAGGCCCCCAAGGAGCCAACCGCGTGCAAACCTTTCAACACGGCTGAATAATAGCTTGCCCCCTCCTCCTCACTGGCCAGATATAGCCTCATGACGCGCTCCCCTATCTTCACGCCCACCTCCCTACCCTTCTCACCAGGGCGAGTGGTGCAGAGGCCAAACTCTTGAAATACAACCGGCAGGCCTCCCAGGCTTCGGGTGAGGGCACTCAGGAAAGGGGCAACATGGACATCCAGCGGTCCATCGCCCCATGGGGCGTATAAGGGGTATCCATGCATGGAGAGGAAGTCATTTGCTTGAGCCATATTTTGCGGTCTCAGGTGTTTGTCTCCCTCCAGAACCTCAGAGTGAAGGCCACAGGTTACGGGGTGGACAGGATCTATCTTCCGAATCTCTTCGCTGAGAAGGTACGCCCAGCGGCCCCCCGCCTCTGCACTGCGGGGCACCAATACGTTGTCCATCTCATTGGCCAGGTCCCAGGCGAAGAGAGCGGTGTGGTCTTTGAGTGCAGATACGACTGAGCGGATCTGAAAGGCCTCCGCCACCAGCATCAACTCGTCCTCGAAGATATCGCGTATCCCCGTTTTTTGGATCTCTCCCGCCGAGATGAGGGGAAAGCGTGAGTCGCTTATTCTTTCCCCACCCAAGGCCCAGGATGGAATCCAATTGGCCCCGCTCATATGGCCAGTGAAGAAGGTGGGCATTACCGCAAGATCGAATCGAGCAGCGATCTCCAATACCTCCTCTAGATTATCCAAGGAGTGAGCGTCTATCTCCTGAGGTGCAGGCTGGAAATCCTCCCACAGAAGGAAGATCCGTACTAGGCGGAGGTTTAGGTCCGCGATCTGCTCAAACTCTTCCTCCACCTCTGACCTTTGGAAATCTTTCCACCAATACATGGCCTTTCGCCGTGGCCAATAGTTGACACCAACGAGGAAGGTTTCCCCCAGGCCGTCCCACTCTGTCATCTCTTGGCCCCCAAGATGTCTATCAAGGTAGCCGTACCGAGGCGAGGCCACCATGTGGACAGCCCTTTAGTTCTCAAGCCCTTCCCTCCTTCTCCATTATGGAGTGGTAGACCTCGATATAGTCCTCTACCATTCCCTCTGCGGTGAAATTCTCCTCCACTCTCCGCCGACAAGCCCGACGGTCCACTCTGGCCACTTCTTCCACCGCGGCTGTTGCCTCCTCTATGGAACGGACGAGGATACCGCTGTTCTCGTCTATGATCTCTCTCACGGACCCGAGATCCATACCGATCACTGGTGTACCACAGGCCATGGATTCCACCATAGTGAGACCGAAACGCTCGGGGATGGTCACCAGGTGCAGCGAGGCGTAGGCCTCACCCAAGAGTTTGTCTCGCTCCCGTGGACCTACCGGGCCGATGAACCTTATCCGTCGTCCGTCGAGGCGAGGCTCCACTAGCGATTTGAAGTAACCCTCGTCCTGGATTATCCCAGCGATGATGAGCTCTCTCCCCGTCCTCTCAGCCACTTCGATGGCCAAATGAACACCTTTGTCGGGGTGGATACGTCCCAAGAAGACCAGATAGTCTCCTCTTCTCTCTCGGAAGGTGAACTGTTCCAGGCGAATCCCGTTGTATACCGTAGTCAGGTACTCGAGCCCTGGATCTCGATCGGCGTCGCTGATCGAGACGTAGTAGCCATCTCTATACTTATGATAGACTGGCAAGATACGCGGCGAGGAGAAGCCGTGAATAGTGGTGAGTATGGGAGTACTCACTAATCGACTGTAGGCAAGGGGTAGGAAATCGTAGTGGTTGTGGATTAGGTCGAAGTTGCTGGCGTGTTCGAAGACTTCCGAGATATGCAGACATTCCCACACTTTGGGGTCGAGGGAGGCATCCTCGGAGTAGGGGCGAGGGCAGACCCAGTGCAATTTGGCAGTGGTGATCGAGTCACCTGTGGCGAAGAGAGTGACATCGTACCCCTTGGCCACTAGGCCTTCGGTGAGATTGCTTACTACCGTCTCCCAAGGGCCGTAGTTGCGAGGAGGGACGCGCCAAGATATGGGTGCAAGCATGGCTATTCGCATCTCTTGCCTTCGCTTCAGGATTCCAGCCCCTCGGGGCGCGGACAAGACCTCACATACTCCATCACGTCATCCATGTCTGCCACAGCTAGCCCCACATAGCTATCAGCTGCGCCATAGTAAACTCGAAGTTCATTTGTCTCGCGATCCACAACGGCTCCACATGGGAAAACCACGCCAGGCACATCACCGACCCGTTCGTAGATCTCTCTTGGAGCCAACACCCATTCATCGCTCCGGCAAATCACCCGCCACGGTTCTTCCAAATCCAGCAAAGCCAAACCCACTCGGTAAAGACTCCCAGAGGCCGTCGTCCGTACGCCGTGGTAGATGATCAGCCAACCGTGTGGGGTTTCTATGGGTTGTGCACCCAGTCCCACTCTATCGCAATCCCAAGAACCAGGTCTCACGGGGATGAGAATCTGATGGTCTCCCCAATGCTTCAAATCTGGCGAGAACGAAATGTAGATGTGACCCTCCCCTCTTATGAGTGGTCTGTGGATAAGGGCGAAGCGCTCTTCAAAGCGCCGAGGGAAGAGAGAGGCATCTTTATCCTCCGGAGGAAGGAGTCTACCCAGCCGTCTAAAGGTATTGAAGTCCTCAGTGGTCGCAAGAGACACAACAGGACCCCCCTTCGAGAACGAAACATAGGTAACAGCGTATACTTGCTGTCCTTCTAACCAAACGATCCTGGGGTCCTCGATACCCCATCTCTCTTCTCGGAAGCGAGGATCAGGTCTCAGAGCAGGTTCTTGGTTGATACGCCATCCTACCTTGCCGTCCTTGCTGCGGGCAACCGTCAAGTGGGAGAAGCCTTGCATACCTTCGACGCGCACTAATAGCAATGTCTCGCCCTCAAATTGCACCGCTCCCGGGTTAAAGACGGAGTTTGCCGGATAGGGCCAGTCTGCGGCCCTCAAGATAGGATTCTTCTCACAGCGGCGAAAGAGATGGCTCGCCATTGAGGCGTTTTCCAGGCTTTTCATACTCCTCCTCCCGGTGTTTGACTTGTCTCAGCCTTTGTTGTGGTAGAGTTCTACGATATATTAGCATCTCCTGCCATTTTGGGGAAGTCGAGATCGTGGGTGAGTCAAGAGGTCCTGCTGACTACTTCAGGGTCCTAAGGGACATACGTGCCCCGTACTGGAGGGGGAGTAGACCCAGGTGTATCACCTTTTGTTTCCTGCGCCTGGCACCACTCTTGTCACCCCAAGCCCTGTCAAGGAAAGGATTACTCCTGTGCAAAGGAATACGGAGCGCAAACCGAGGCGAGCCGCTAGTGCAGCCCCAGCGAGCGGCCCTACAGCATTACTAAGAGCCATGCCACTGGAATCCACCCCGAAAACCACACCTGGTGCCTCCTCAGGAGCCAGGTTGGCCAATACTGCACTGAGAGTGGCTACCGTGCCGCCCAGGGCAACCCCTGTTCCGGCTTGCAGGATGAACAGTTGCCAAGCTTCGGTAACGAAGGATTGTGGGAAATAGGCACTCGCTGCGGCGAGAGTAGAAAGGATGAGCACCAGCCGAAATCCAACCACATCGCTGATTCGCCCCAACCCCAGGGCGCCTAGCGTACTCCCCACGCCACTTACGCCCATGATCAGGCCCGTTGTCGTGGCAACATCCCTACCCTCCGGAACCAATGACTGAACAAACAATGGCAAGATAGGAGTCAGCATCCTGGCCCCGGTGCGGACGGCGATTCCTATCCCCAATGCTGACGCTAAGGCATGCGAACCGAAGACCATCCTTAACTGATGCCATTGGAACCCTTTGGTGCCTCCATGGTCTTCTCCCCTCGGCTTGGCATCCTCATGAACAAAGAGGTGTACAATCAAGCCAGCCATTGCCAGCAGTGCTCCAGTCACCAGGAAGGAGGGGCGGACACCCACTGTGTCGGCAACGACCCCACCAAGTATAGGGCCGACCGAAACACCACCGTAGACCGCCGTCTGCAATAAGCCCATAGCGTAGCCATATCGCTGGCGAGGGACTGTGGCGGCCACTAGAGTGGTAGCCGCTGGGACGGTGCCTGTAAGAGCTCCTTGGATAGCTCGCAACAACACTAATTGTGGCACATTCTGGACGAAGGCCATAGCCGCCATCACGAGAGCCCCACCAAGCATGGCTCTCTCAACCATGAGCTTCCTTCCATAGCGGTCAGCTAGTGAACCCCATATAGGAGCAAGAAGGCCCATTGTTAAGGCATGTGACGCAAGGGCTAACCCTGACCAGATCGCGACCTGCGACAGATCGGTTACCCCGAGTTCCTGCACGTAGTAGGGCAGAAAGGGTATTATGATCGCGAATCCCGAGATAGCGACTAGCTCCCCAAACGAGATGATGTATAGGTTACGTTTCCAATTTGCTGACGATTGCCTGGTCACTCCAAACCACCCATTGTCATGCTGCTGTGACTTCTATATTGTCCTCGCACGTCGACTAGGCGCCCTAAATGAATAACCGCCGGCGCCTATGATTCGAGTGTTGCCTGCCGATCAGATCGGACTTAGCACTACAAGGCAGACATTCATGCCGCTTAACACGTTCTTCCCACAAACTACTGAGTGAAAATGACAAAGCGTCGTAACTACTAGGCAAAGCTATGTACCGCGGAGACAGGATAGACCCCGACCCCTATCTTTTTCACCCGCAGTATATTGCTTAGCAAAGACGCCGTCAACCGGACACCAGTGCTCGACGCCCTATACCGCAGGGGAACCTATGGACCTAGCAGCATCAAAAGTCCCTTTCTCGGTTCGGAGAGGCTTGTTTCAACTACCGAGCATATCCTACTAAAAGGGTATTGTCACGGGGACGGTGTCGTAGCAGCCAAGTCATCGGTCTAAGCGGCGAGAGCACCATCGTCAAGCCTCGGGGAAGGCTTCCCGAGACTAACGAGAGCCGACAGCTAGGCGAGAGGAGAACCTGACGGCGCATGTGAAAAGGAAGCAAGGATGAGGGAGAGAGGGCAAGCATGGCAAAGCGCAGCCTAAGAGCCAAGAGCTCAGAAGCTACGTGGGACCTCAGCCAGCTCCGGAGGCATGTTAGGCGGCGGTGATCTCTGAAACACACCACCTTCGCACTCATCCCTCAAGCCCTTCACTGGCCGATGATCTTGACCAACACGCGTTTCCTGCGACGGCCATCGAACTCGCCATAGAAGATCTGCTCCCACGGTCCGAAGTCCAGCTGGCCATCCGTGACCGCTACCACCACCTCTCTCCCCATGACTTGTCTCTTCAGATGGGCATCGCCATTGTCTTCCCCGGTGCGGTTGTGGCGATAGCGGCTGATGGGCTCATGCGGGGCCAACTTCTCCAACCAATCATCATAGTCTTGATGCAGGCCAGCTTCATCATCATTGATAAAGACAGAGGCGGTTATGTGCATGGCGTTCACAAGCGCCAGTCCCTCTTTGATACCGCTCTTATGCAAGCACTCTTCAACCTGGGGGGTGATGTTGATGAAGGCCCGACGTCCAGGAATGTTGAACCAGAGTTCTTCTCGATAACTCTTCATGAATCCTCCTCCACTGATTGATTCTAGCTCTTCATCCTGCGTCCGCTCCAGTAGGTTGTCGGACGGCCTTCATACAACAGACGACTAGATTGTCGCCACCCCTTCTACTTCCTACCTACATACAATCCATATCCGAAGTACTCGAGTAGATTCTTTGGGATCGACAACGATTCTTGGATGAACCTCCTGAAGATTGGACTTCTAACATACATGTACAAAACCATGGGCAAAGTTCGAAGGAGATCTCTAACATCATCCCTCTTATTGCTGAGAGCGTCAGCCTTGTTGATCCTCACGACCATATCCGTCAATCCAGCGCTTTCCGATAGCTCCCTCCAACCATCTGGGTCAAGGATTTCTCCACGAACACCGAAAACCTTAGAGAGATACTCGACCAATTCTGCTGGAGGTGGTGTTCTTATCCAGGTCGCTTCATTTAACCCAATCGTCCCACCCGACTTTACAACTCTCAAGTACTCTTTTACACCCCTGTGCTTATCCTCCAGTAGACCGGTTATGAACTCGCCAATAACAACATCGAAAAGTTCATTCTCAAAGGGTAGCTCTTGCGCATCTCCAAGCCGGAATTCGACCCTATCCCTTACTCCCTCCCTTCTTGCCCTTTCATTCGACCGATTGACCATCCCTTGCAATAGGTCCACGCCTACCACCTTACAGCCATACTTCCTAGCGATGTAGCAGGCTGTTCGTCCAGAGCCACAACCAATATCCAATACATGCTTATTTCTGTCTATGTGGCATAGTTCGACAAGTTCTCTCGTGGCTTCGAAACCTCCCAAATGAAAGTGCTTTCTGAAGCCAACTTTGGCGACCATTTCGTAGATCACCTCTGGCGAAAGCTTCCTCTCACTCCTCATCTTCTTTGATGCTCCAGACTTGTTACATACGGGGAGTTATATCGCCGCCTAACAGCTGGCAGCTGAGCCACTGCGGAAGGGATCACTCGAGGTCAAATTGCCGCGCAATCCCCGGTCCACCAATGGTACTGTGTAACCCGACAAGCGGCTATTTGATCAGTGTGCTTGGTGTCTCCTCCGTCTATCCGGTGTTGATGCTGGCAAGTCACAATCATCCTACCCCCCAGCAAAGGGGTTGTCAATTGCGGGCAGTCGTGTTCACCGTGAAAACATTGTCCATCCCCTCCAGGCCGCCCAACGCACAACCTCAGCCCGCGATCACAACCTCTCTCACCCGTTCTCTCAGGCCCTCTTGCGGGTGTCGGTACCAACAGAGGGCCGGGCTGATTTTTGGGGGCTGAGCGGGTCGGTTGGTTGATCTTATGCCTAGAAACACCCCGGAAATCCCGGTCTCAGGGGGGTCTGGGGGTATGATAGTGGTTGAACTGAGTAGGAAAGTCATGCAAACAGGGTTTTGGGCGGGAATTGGAGTGTTGTGGCACTAGGGTAGAGAGTAGTGAAAAGCCCTATCTGAAGCAGGGCAGAGAGCGCAGGAAGACTCTTTCCTCATCATTGACTAAACACCAACCGGAAGCCTCTTATATGCCCATCTAGAAGGCGTAAACAAGAACATCGAGCGTATCACCGAGAGGCAAGACCCAGATGTTTGGCCAGGATCCTGGCAGTGGGGCGTAGCGTAGGGAGCGAACCTTAGGCAAGGTAAGCCAGGTGCTAAGTGGTGAACACAACCCAAGCACATTCGATGGCTTGTCTAGCATCTGAAATTGATGTATACTGGTTTTGGGGATTTCAGAGACGCGTGAGAAGATCTACCACATCGCTTGCGATGAGGTCAGATGGAGAATAATAGAAGTAGCTCAGACCAGTCTGCGGGGAGGAGCATCCCCGGGCTCTTGGTGGGCATTGTTTTCCGGCCCGCTTCTACTCTGACCTCAATCCGGGATAACCCCAGGTGGCTTTGGGTAGCCCCTGCGGTCTTGGCCATTGCTATTATCTTGATACAGGCTCTAGTTATAACGCCGATTGCCAGTCAGCAGGCCGCCGAACTGATGGAGGAGCAGCTTGCCAATCTACCCGAGGAACAGAGAGCCCAGCTACCCCCCACTCTCGCCCAAGGGCCATCTGTTGCGCTTATGGCAACTACGACTATCGTCGCGGGTCTCGTGGGCCTGGCTGTTGGCTGGCTTTTTCAAGCCGGGGTGGTGCACTTAGCCTCTCTGGCTCTTGGAGGGCAGAACAGCTTCTCCCAGGTCTTCGGCATGGTGGCTTGGGTTTGGCTTCCTAACTTCTTCCGAAGCCTCGTCCAAGTGATCTATACTGCTATCACCGGCAAGCTCATCACCCACCCCGGGCTGTCCAGCCTGGTAGCTACTGGCGACCAGTTTCAGGATGCCTCCAATCTAGTTTATGCCCTCCTGACACGGATAGATATCTTCGTCGCGTGGCATCTGGCTTTGCTTTTCATTGGGGTGGCGGTTGTGGCCCGCTTCTCTAAACGGAAGGCTCTCCTTGTAACTTTGGGCTATTGGCTATTGGCCACTGGCTTAAGCTTGATCCCCCTTCTAGTGGGCAGAGCCTTCCTCTCTCAATTAACTGGTCCTACCCCTCAGCCGTCTCCGCCCAGTTGATCAAGCAACAGGATTCAGATGCCGGTTCTGAAGAGCGAAGTATCTGTGGCGGTCATGATCCAGACTGTTGATCTGGTGAAAGAGTTCCCTATGGGTCCTCAGAGGATCTTCGCTCTGAACGGCGTGGATCTTGAGGTGAGACCAGGGGAGTTCGTCTGCGTCATGGGTCCTTCTGGCTCGGGCAAATCGACTCTCCTCAATCTCATCGGAGGCTTGGATCGGCCTACCAAGGGGAAGATCGTGGTTGAGGGCCGCGATTTGGCCACGCTGGACGAGAATGCCCTGGCCGCTTACCGGCGCCAGGGTGTAGGATTCGTCTTTCAGACTTTCAACCTAATCTCCACCATGACCGCTCTTCAAAACGTAGCTTTCCCCATGATTTTCGCTCGTGTTCCAGCGTCGCAACGCAAGGTCAGGGCTCGCGAGCTTCTTACTGAGATCGGGTTAGGCGACCGATTGGATCACCGACCCACTGAGCTCTCAGGGGGCGAGCAACAAAGGGTGGCCATGGCTCGGGCCCTGGCTAACGATCCAGAGATCATCCTGGCTGACGAGCCCACCGGTAACCTTGATAGTCGCACCGGTCATGAGGTTATGCAGGTTCTAGCTCGCGTGAACCGAGAGGAACGGCGCACCATTCTGGTCGTCAGCCACGATCCCGACGTGGCAGCCTTTGCAGGGCGCGTTCTCCGGCTGCTGGATGGGAGAATCGTAAACGGAAAAGGGTAAGCTCCTTTGCATCAAACAATGAGCACAGTGTGAGGTAGGGAAAGAGGTGAAGACGCAAACCCTGTACGTGAACCTCTCTGTTTCCTTATTGCTGGCGATTTTGCTCATATTGCTTGCCGGAGGGGCCTTGGCCGCATCGCTGACCCTTACGGTGAGCAGCGTATCTCCCTCCTACGGGACCAACGATGGCAGCGTGGATGTGACCATCACTGGGGAGGGATTCAACGATGCGGCCACCACGAAAACTGTTGAGTTGAAGCGAGGCGCGGAGACTATCACAGCCACAAATCTCGTCGTAGTCGATGCGACCCAATTGACCTGTACCCTTGACCTCGTAAATGCCACGGTTGATTCATGGGATGTAGTCGTCACCTTCGATAGCAGTAGTGACACTCTGGTCGATGGCTTCGATGTTA
Organism: Anaerolineae bacterium; assembly: GCA_034419095.1. GTDB lineage: Bacteria > Chloroflexota > Anaerolineae > UBA7937 > UBA7937 > UBA7937. Next base: position 16,500 of record DAOULQ010000207.1, read on the forward strand.
CATACCCTGCACCCACTCTGAACACGGTAGAACCAAGCACAGTGATAAATGATGTCTCCACCACGATTACCCTTATGGGTGGGGGCTTCGTCGATACTCCAGTGGTCCGATTGGTGGGAGCTGGCGTCTTGGAGGTCACCTATGTCACCTCGACCGTTCTCACCGCCGTTGTCCCCGCGGGCATAGCGCCGGGAACATACACTATGGGCGTAACAAATCCCGGACCAGGAGGTAGCCCTGAGACCACACTGGAAGAAGCCTTAACCGTTTTGGCTCCTACGCCCACTCCGACAGCGACCACTGCTCCCACGGCTACACCCATTCCAACCGCGACGCTGCTCCCAACACCGACATCTCTGCCTACCCCCACACCCTTCCAGCGGCCTCTCCTTTTCATCGATAGGTACAACTACCAACCCCAGGCCCTTGTGGCTGGTAGCTCCTTCGAGCTGACACTTGAGCTGGCAAATGCGGGCAATAGTGAGGCCAAGAATATTCAGATCACCTTCCTGAGCGGCCCGTTCCTCCCGGAGTCCACCAGTAGCGCAGAGATAATCTTCAGTCTTCCCTCGACCCAGCGGGGCTTGGTTACGCAAAGCCTTCGCGTGAGCGACGATGTGGAAGAGGGCACCCATGAGCAGGCCATACGACTGGAGTACGACGATCCCCATGGCGTTCATTACAGTAGCGACGAGTCAGTGGGGATCACCGTCCTCCGGCGGTCCACTCACCGACCCCTCCCCATCATCATATCCTATCGATCTGATCCAGAGAACCTAGAGCCTGGCGACACCTTTACCCTATCTCTCCAGGTTCAGAATTTGGGCGGTTGGCTGGCTCGGGACTTAACCGTTGCTTTTGGTGGGAGCCTGATCCCCGGCGGTGGGGAAGGGGGTGCTCCCGGAACGGAAGGCGTCTCCCCTGGGCCCTTTGCCCCTTTGGGATCTAGCAACGTGCAATTTATTGGCACCTTGGAGCCTGATGCGGTGCGGACCGTCACCCAGCGGATGATCATCGATGGCTCGGCTACCTCGGCAGCCTATACCCTGACGATTACCCTGGAGTATGATGATCAAGATGACAACCACTACACCTCCTCGGAGTTGATCAGTCTGCTTGTCATCCGCCAGCCTCGACTAGTCATCGATCTGTACCGGCCGGTGGCCGAGGTCATGGTTGGAGAGAGCTTTACCATCCCGGTGGAGGTGATCAACGTGAGTCGCTTCCGGGTCAATGTGACCACGATGGAGGTGACCAGCGACGACCTATCTATCAGCGAGGGTTCGCTCTACATCGGGCCTCTGGACAGCGGTACGGCAGGCACATTGGAGGCCACGGCTGTCGCCTCTGAGGCTGGCGAGGCAACGGTTTTGGTGAGTGTTCACTACTTGGACGACTTCGAGCGGGAAGGTGAGGTGACAGAGGAGTTCCATTGCACCGTTCTTGAGCCACCGCCTATTCAAGCCGAGACGCCCCCTGCCCAGCCTGTTCAGAGCCTGTGGCAGCTCATCCTTCGCTTTCTCAAGGCGCTCTTCGGTCTGGGAGCATAGAGCGTGTCGTTTCGAGATCTGCTGGTTATGGTCTGGGAGAACCTGGGGCGTATGAAGGCCCGAGTCGCCATGACAGCTATCGGTGTCCTGATCGGCACCACTGCGGTGGTAGTGCTAGTCTCCCTGGCGGCTGGACTACAGCGCAGTGTCACCGGCGAGCTGGGTTCCATCGGTGATCTAACGCAGATCAGGCTCATGCCTGGTAGTTTCGTGCAGGCCTTCGGTGCTCCCTCGCCTGCCCAGGCTCGCGATGTCACTGTGATCAACGACAGGCTTCTTGCCGAGATCCGGGGGTTGCCAGGGGTAGTTGCCGTAACTCCCCAGCAGCGGCTGATGGGCGGTGCTACCATCGAGTTGAACAGGCTAGTGGCTGGGATCTATAGTCTAATTGGCATCGATCCCGCTGTGGTGGAGAGGATGGGCTGGGAGATGGCGAGCGGCAGCGCTCACTTGGGCACTGGTCAGGTCTTGGCGGGTGCAAAGGTGGGAGAGAGCTTCTGGGATCCTCGCCTTCGTGGGGGTGAGGCATCTCCCCTTGAGACGGATCTTCAGGGCCAGACCCTTCGAATCGTGCTCACTCGACCCACTGAGGGGGGGCAGCCGGCGGAGCGCAGGATATCCGCACGGGTGATCGGTGTCTTGGCGGAGCGAGGCGGCGAAGAGGATCAGAGCCTTTATTTCACTCTCAGGGATATGCAGGACATGAACGAGTGGCTCTCCGGGCACCGGTTGGATGTTAATCGAGAGGGGTATCAAGGCGCTCTGGTGAAAGTCGATAGCCCGGAGCGAGTTGTTGCGGTGGAGCAAGAGATCCTAGATATGGGCCTTTTCGCCTTCTCTCCCCATGATGCCCTGCGAAGCATCAATACCATCTTCTTAATCCTCCAGGCCATCTTTGCTGGGATCGGAGGCATCGCCCTTCTTGTGGCCGCCTTTGGCATCGCCAACACCATGATCATGGCTATCTATGAACGAACGCGAGAGATCGGCCTGATGAAGGCCATCGGTGCTACCAACCGAGACGTGATGACCGTATTCCTCGCCGAAGCAGCGGCGATCGGTCTCCTCGGTGGGGTGCTCGGAGTTATGGTAGGTATTCTGTTGAGTCAGATAGTCAATTTGTTCGCTCTCAGTTACCTGAGCACGCAAACCGGTGGACTGGGTCCTTCTTTTGTTGTCTATACGCCCCCCTGGCTGATTCTCCTCTCCCTTGCGTTTGCCACATTCGTCGGCCTCCTCTCGGGCATCTATCCCGCCATGCGAGCTGCTACCTTGAATCCCGTCTCAGCTCTCAAATACGAATAGGTTCCTCCCTTCTCGCCGTGAAGAGATGACCAAACGCATCCCTGCCACGTCAGCCGGGTTTGCACAGACACGATTCAGGTAAGAAACTACGGTCCTTAGATGCTGTGACTGAGGGGGCTCAAGCCTATCATCGGTGGCAATTGTAGGGCAGGTTTCCACCTGCCGTGAGCCGCGCCGAAGGATACCTGCCCTAGTTATGTGCCCGATTGCGTCTGACGTTTCGGCACACACGCAGTACTCCACCGAAGGGAGGGCATTGAGCAAAGTGGCGTGAGTGCCATGTTAGCCGACGTGGGCTGTTTTGGGGAGTGAACCTGTTTCCTTGAATGTAATCAATTCCAGCAGGAGTCAACCAGCTCTGAGTTGAGCGCTAGTTCGCAACTTCACTGAAGGACCTAATCAACAAATTCCTCTGGTAAGACACCATGCGGTAGCAGGAAGCCAAACTGGCCACAGGAGCATAGAAGGCACGAATCCTAAAAGAAAAGCCGCAAATCGTTGCCCCGGTGAGAGGCCTGGTGCCCATATCGGCACGGGAGGAGGATCATTCGGATCGGCTATGATCTGCCCATAAACTGCGAAGCCGAACCCAATCAGAAGATAGATGAACACAAAATATAATAGTACCTTTCTTAGTTGCATTGCCCTCCTGCGCGCTTTCATACAACGCGCAATGGCGACGCGTCTATGACGTGGGTACTTGCTCGATCTTCTGGACTACACTCTATCAGGTCACACTCACCAAATCATTTACCAAGAATACCATGAAAAGGGGAGAACCACAGTATGTAGCGTAGCACAAGCCAGCGGAAGAGGATGTAGCCTAAGCCAGCCTGATGCCGACCTAGCGAGGATGCGCTATGAGTTACCTAACCCCTCATCTTCAGCCCTTTCCATCCTTACTCCGAAGGGGCTCATGTCTTACAAGGTCTATTCAAGTTCGGACACTAGGAAGAGGCCTGCCTTCGCAGACCTCACCACCAAGTTGACAGGTATTCGGGACTTGGCGATAGGGTACACCCCAGGTGAACAAGATCAACCTGTTCTTCAATTCATATTGGACGAGTTTTGCTATAGCTTCCTAGCGCGTATCTACGGTTTCTGCTCCAAGAGGGCACGAAATTCGTCAAGCGTCATCTCCAGACGCGGCATGTACCCACCTTCGATTATAGGCGCGAAGATAAGTGGTTGGATGCGCCCTGTATGTACAAACATGAGGAGGAGCCCTCGCTCACCCGGTGACAAGAACGGATCACTTGAGTCCACCTCAATGTCACCGAGAGTTCCTCTGTTCTCCCAAACAAGGATGATGGTTGGGCGATCACCCTTTAGAGTTTCTATCACCCTCACTCTGACCGGAGTAACCGGCCATTCTCCTTGGTAGAGCTCGTCAACCGAAATGCCGAACTCAGGTCGCTCATCTGGCGAGATGGTCTGAATAGTCTCTCTCGACAGGGGTTCAACAACCGCGATAGCCACGTCATCGAATGAAACTAATTGATCGAGAGGAGCCAGGTTAATGGTCCGGAAAATACTCACACCCTTCGCTAGTTCGTCGGAGGGAATTGTTGGGATAGGCTCAGGGGCCTGGCCCAAAGTGGAAGGTAAAATTAGAAAGGCGGCGAGAGTCATGGCAACCAAAATAGTAGCTCCACCCACGGGGAGAAACCAGCGTGAGGACTTGCGTCTCTCAATCTGCATGCTCTATTCCTCCTACTGTCAACGCGAAATAGAGATCCAAGTTCTCCTCGGGCTAAAGCCCCTGACCCAGGCCAGTCAGGACGGGCCGACGCTACGAGTGGCTGGGTGGGCAGGTATCCCTGGACAGGGCTCAGGGCAGGTGGAAACCTGCTCTACTTGCTATGCTAAGCTGAATCAGGCCATTCAGCGTCATGGTCAAGATCGGCCTTACCCAGCATTGCCCCACTGGCCTATCGTCTTCCGATGAGGAGGTACAGGCCAACAGGGAATAGGAATATTGATACCAAGACCCAGAGTATCGTAGCGCGCCAAGAGAGCCCCCTTCTCCGAGCATCTCGGCCAACCAGGAAGGCCACCGCTACAATAACGCTGAGAAAGAACCAGTTTAGAATGTAGCATAACAACACTTTGGGGTCTATCATAGGGTCTGGGCTGATTTATTTAGTAGGTTACAACGTGAGAGTGCGAAAAGCAGGGCAAAGGTTAGGCCATTTAAGAGAAGGCTGATCACCACGAAGATGATAGCCAGCGAAAGTAGGAGTTCTGGCAGCAAGATGTGGGTTGGGTTCTCCCAGGGAGAGTAGAAGTGGGTTTGCCAGGGTAAGGGTGGGCTGTAGCCAGTCTGGTTTTGAATCATAAACGGCAGCGGCAGACCTAACCTGACTTGGGCTAAGTCGGCTTGAGTGTGAACCGGCACTGGCACGAAAACGGAGATCAGAACAAAAGGCACGCTAAGCAGTGCCGCCACGAGATAGATGAAGGGTTGCGTAATAAGAACTATCTTCCGTTTCATAGCGCCATGGCTCCTGATGTGATTGTGGCTGCCATTATACCACCAAGAAGACTACGAGACCACGAATGGCGCGAAGGGGGAAAGGGGAAGCATCCTCTGCTTCCAGATAAGGAATGGGGGCTTCAGCCTGAGGTGCCCCCGATTCTTTGGCGCTCCATTCCGCAGAGACCGGAGGCTATTTCATCGCCTCAGCCAACAAGAAAAGCCGTACATCATCGCAAACCATAGGCGTAGACGCCGCCATTGGGGCCCTCGGATATGGAACCGGCATAGAGAATGGCTCCATCGGCAGAGACGGCTAAATGATGGATCCATGGCCCAGACAAGTTTAGGTTCTCCCACGTTGTAGCCCCATCTGCGCTCATCCAGACTCCGTCCTCAGCCGCCACATATACCCACCCAGGACGCACTGGGTCCCCAAGCATGCAATTGGTGAAAGCAGAGGTGGGAAGTGTCGCGGCCTCCCAGCTCGCTCCCCGGTCAGGGCTACGATAGAAGGCAGACCCCTCAGGCCCCAGGACAGAGAGATACAAGGTCTTCCCATCGGCATCGGCGGCCAATAGGTGTGGCCAATCTTGGGGATAGGCGAGTTCCGTCCAAACGCCCCCACCGTCATCGGTGCGGTACAAATGATCGACGGATCTTGCGTAGAGGCGTTGCGAATTTGTGGGATCTAGGACGATCCGCTCTCCCACCCCGGCCGTGGAGGTTCCCCCCACATCGGGGACCAAGCGAGGTATCCCCTGATCGGCCTCCCGCCACTTATCCCCGCCGTCTGTGCTCTTGTACAAGATCGGAGGAACCTCCGGGTCGTATTCAAAGCCCAAGTAGACGACTCTCGGCTGGCCGGGAACGGTAGCCACAGAATAGACGCGAGGCTTGGGCGTGGGTAGGAGTTCCCACATCAAGCCGGCGTCTTCACTCTTGTATACGCCGCGATCGGTGGCCGCGTATAGAATATCTGAACTCCCTCCATCGATGGCAAGGCCATTGACCCAAAGGTGGAGGAGGGGGCTCTCGATCCGGTCCCAGTTGGATCCGCCATCCTCGGTAGCGTAGATGGCGCCATCCCCCGCAACCACGAAAAGGCGGCCCGGTTCGGACGGGTCAAGGGCAAAAGGGCCGACGCGTACGCCTGCCGGCCCCAAGAAACGCCACTCTCCCTGCGGTGGAGGAAAAGCTGCGGGAACTGGCGCACCGGCTTCCTCCACCATAGGAGGGGTGCCCACTTCGGGGGGCAGCGTCTGCTCGAGCGACAAGGCCAAGCCGGGAACCCAGACGGGCAAGACGGCCTGTTCCAACACCTGGCGTTGCGTTCCATCGAGTCCGACAAGCCAGACCGAACTGGGGATCGCTTCCCCAGTCCAGACGCTATAATGGACCACCTCGATCAACAGCACCTCTTCTTGGGATAGCCACCAGAAGACCTGCCCCAGGTGGTCACCAGGGTCGCCAACCCCCTGGAAGGGAAACTCGGTCTCTACCTCTCCATCGGGGGTTTGGATGACGACTTGGGCCTCCGTACGGCCCTCGGAGGTCGAACCGCTCTCGAATGAGGAGGATATGCCATAGGCCCCGGTGCGATAAACATACCCGCCGGTGGAGAGCAAGTAGGCGAGGCGACCATCACCTAGTGGCACGGGCAGCCAGGGAAAGTACTTCTGGAAGGGATCGGTGTGCTGCAGACGGGTGAGGGTCTCCTTAGCCCCACTAGCCACATCTACGGCGATGATCTCGAAGTGTAGCTTCCCCGTCTCTAGCCCTCCCTCAGCGCTTATCTCCAGATAGAAGAGCTGGTTATCTTTGGGAGCCCACTTCAAGGCTAAAGCCTCCGTTGGCCCCAGGTCGACAAGAGGGCGAGTGTTTTCTCCATCAGCATCGCTGACCATCAACTGGCCATAGCGGACGAAGGCCACACGGCGGCCATCGTGAGAGAAAGCCCAGGGGCGGTCGCCTCGCACATAGCCAAAGCCCAGGCTCTCCCCGCTAACCAGCTTCTCGAGTCCAGTTCCGTCGGGCGCAACCTGCCAGAGGGCCACGGGCGTCATTTGCGGTGGACAAGGGACCCTCGGCGGGCACTTTACCCATTCACCCAGAAGCGCCACATCTGGGTGGAGCCAACCTTCCACAGTGAAATATGACTTGTCAGGGTCGGGGATATGTACAGCCGCCCCACCTCCCACAGGTGTGATGAAGACGCCGTCCTCGCCCCGGTAGACAGCGAGGTAATGCCCATCGGGGGAGAAGGCGAAAGTCTGAATATCGCCTCCGAAGGCAGTGATCTGAGTGCCGCGTTGAGCCTCAAGGTCAGTGACCCACACCTCGCCCTTGTAGATGAAAGCGATCAGGCCAGTGGCGGGCATCGAGGATGGGGGTGTTCGCAAAGCGCAGGCCGCAGAGACCAACAATAGAAGAAGGAACAGAAGGCTGTATCTCTTCCAGTGAACTCTATTCGACTCGTTGGTAGCCATCCTGTCTCACCATGTCCAGTCCAACAGCTCAGTCCACTCAAAGTGACCGTAGTAGCTGAAACCAGGAACGCCTGGCTGCGTCAGATCGCCCAGCAGTGGGCGCTGGTTGCCCCCGTCGGAATCCATCAGCCACAGGTCGGCTTGCTCTCCCCGTCGGCGTATAAAAAGGATATACCGGCCATCAGAAGACCATTGGGGATACTCATCGGAGTACTCGGGATCATGGGTCAGTTGTCGCTTCTCGGTGCCATCGGTATTCATCACCCAGATGCGCCGGGCATCGATTGCCTCACGAAGCTTTTCAGACTCCATCGCCTCTTCAGGGCTCAAGGCCAGGCCGCTCACATAGGCGATATGCTGGCCGTCGGGAGACCATACGGGGGAAAGATCGACTCGTGCCTCATCCGCTGAGAGATCGATGGGGTTGTCTCCCTTGGCCGCCACCGTCCAGATCTGTTTGTTGGCCCAGGTGGACCTGCCGCTTCCCTTCACTAGAGCCAACTGATCCCCTTGCCGAGACCAGGCCAGGTAGTCCGAGTAGAGCAGTGTCTCACCCAGCCGCTGAGGCTCGCCACTCGTGAGAGCGATGCTCATAAGGGGAAGTCCATCGGCCTCTATGGAGGCGGACACGGGGCCCTGCCAGAAGAGGAGGTATTGGCCATCGGGTGACCAGCCCGCCAGCCGACTTTGCGCATTGAGTCGATCGGCGTTACCGTAGACTTCGCTCAGTCCCGTGCCATCGGCGCGAACCCGCCAGAGCCCCTGGTAGGTGGGTAGGCCATCCTCAGAGGTTACTTCCCACTTCTCGAAGGCCAGCCACACGCCATCGGGGGACCAGGCGAATCGTCCCACGCCACTCCCCGGAGGCAGAATCTGCTTCGCCTCGGTCTGGTAGTTCTCCCCTATGTCGAGCACCCAGAGATCCCCTCGCGAGCGATGCGCGCCAGTGGGCAGCACTACGTCTGGGTCTGAGGAGATGAAGGCAAGGCGGTGCCCTACTGGTGCCCAAAGGGGATCAGCAGCCAGGGACTCTGTCCCTCCTGTGATAGTCGGCCATGCTTCGGTGTTCTCGGTGAGGTGCAACCAGTGGCGCACTGCCTGCTGGTCACTTCCTCGCGTGTGCTTGACGGTGGCGACATGCATCAACCACTGGCCGTCAGACGACCACCGAGGATGACTGTGACTCCCCCCTTCCCGAGGTTCCTCATACGCCGGTGCGGTCAAGCGAGTTAGCGCTCCAGATTTGATATCGAAGACCCAGATGGCACCTCCATGGACCAGGGCGATCTGGCCCTGGACTCCAAGGCCAGATGGGGCGAGGACGACGGGTGTTGGAACCGGCGTTGGCGAAGGGGTTTGTGTCGCGCGAAGTGAGGTCTCTAGGGAAACGATGACCCACTCCTCTCCGCGCTGGATAAAGTGGACGGTCACATCGCTCTCCTCCAGACCGAAGGAGAGGGGCCCTTGCCGTTCCTGTTCCGGCGACTCGAGGTAGATCAAGGTGTCATCGGGTATCCGTGCGAATCCCAGCTCTCGGGACTTCGTCACCAGGGCCGGGTCGCTTACCAAATCACCTGCACCCGCCTCGTCATTATGGCGGAGGAGGTAGACGAACTCCACCAGGGTGTTGTAGGTACTGGGGAGGGTGCGACTCTCGGCTAGGCGGTAGGCATCTCCTTCCCTAGCCCAAGTATCCTCAAACCACCGATGGGGCCCCGGATTGGACTCGTGGAAGATCTGGCTCCGCTCATCCTGCATCTGCCAGGATGAACTTGTGACCACCACGGTGTCCAGACCCAAGCCAGGTAAGCTGACCTCGCCATCCATACCTCTCCACCGTTCACCTGGCTTCCAGATGCGCTGCCAGGTCTCATCTTCCAAGCGCCAGAGAGTGTAGACTGGACGCTGAGCGCTCCCTCCACTATTGGTGTCATAAACGAGCCCCAGTTCGACCCCTCCGCCTACTGCCTGCTGACGCGCCTCAATGAACGTGTCATCTACAGTGAGCTCCTCCAAGGCCTGCTTGTTCCACCGGCCCTCCTGCCACCAGAAGATAAGATGGCCCTGCGCCATAGGCCCCTCTCCATAATAGATGAAGAGAAGGATGGGAACTTCCTCTTCGCTCCTTGGCTCCACGGCGACAACTCGAATGAATTCGTTGGCGCCCACACCCAGTTCCGTCAGCCGCTCGGGGACCTCTGCCAGCCGATCCGGATCGAGGTGCTGCACATAGCCGGTGATTAGCTTTTCCAATGCTGCCCCCTCTGCTGTCGCGGTCACTCGTGGAGTTGCGGGGGCCAAGGAGGTGGGAGTGACAGTGGCTAGGGGAGAGGGGAAGAGGTGAGGGGTCAATTCCTCGCGCGTAGTGAGACCTGCGGTGCAACCTACCAGTAGAAGGCAAAGGGGTATGACACTCCACAGGCGTTGGGACCAAGCATTGCTTCCCCTTACCCTCTTTCCTTGAACCTCAGGATAGATCCTCTCTTGTCGTTGACTATCAGCCATGGTATTCGTCATGAGATATTAGCGATGCAAAGAGTCCACTCAACCATGAACGATCAACAAGTCATTACCTGATGCTCCATCAATACACTTGAGTGGCCGTCACCCCTACGGCCTCTCGATAATCCAAATCTCCTCCGCCGTGGCGATAGCCACCATGTTGCTGTCAGGTGACCAATAGACGGCGGTCACTAGGGGCAGGTCCCATTCTGAGCTCTCGTTTTCAGTACCACTTGTTCCTTCTGTCAGGCGCTTCTGACCAGTTCCCTGGGCGTTCATGATCCAGACCTCATCGTCTGATCCCCAGTAGATCACTTGCTGTCCATCGGGTGACCAGATCGGTACCCGCCGATCAAACCAGTACCAGGCTGGGGTCGTGCCCTCGAATTCCAGCCCTCGTTGGATGGGAACCAGGATGACGATCTCCTCCTCTGGCCAACTTAGGAGACCGAAGTGGAGATCAAAGGGCTGGCCTAGTTCGAAGTCAGTGCCCACGAGGCGTCCTGCTTGATCGTAGGAGGGGTTGCCCAGCAGCAAAAAGGCGATTCGGTCACCGGTGGGGGACCAAACGGCCCGGACAATGTTTGGTAGGAGCTGCCGCCCTTTCGCTTGAGCCACATCCCACATCCGAAGCTGCCTGGGAGGCCATTCTACATCTCCAGTGATTTGCCATTCGATATAGAGAAATCGTTGCCCATCGGGCGCCCAAACCGGGAACTCTTGAACGAGGGAACGATCTTGGGAGAGGGGGGTTTCGGTCTTATCGCTCGCTTTGACCAACCGGGTCCCGTAGAAGGAACTCGCGACGAGGTATTCTCGCGTTGGCGACCAATGAAAACTCTCTCCCCAAATCCCAAACTCTTCGGACCATTCGGTGATCTCGCCGCGGTCGACGTCGACAGTCACTAGCGCCTCGGCACTGGTACCTCTATGATCATCCAACGCTACCGTGTGCTCGTCCAGCCAGTCGATAATCCATACCCCCTTCCAGCCTACAACCGGAGGCTCTGTGGCCGTGACTTCCTGAAGATGAGAGCCGTCGGCATCGATGACCCAGAGGCTCCCATAATCGACACCTTCCCACTCTCGATTTCCAATGAAGGCCAGACGTCGCCCATCAGGTGACCAGACCGGCTGGCTCAAGTTGGGGATCCCCTCCACCAGTTTTTGAGGCACGAAATCGGGCGCCATAGCGGTCCAGATACAGTCATCCCAGACGAAGGCAATTCCTCCCTCGGGTGACCAACTGAAGGGGTAGAGGTGCTCCCAAAGACGGTAAATCTTGCCTGCGGCCAACACAGCCAAAACGCGAATACCAGGTGCGACCTGGGCGCTCTCCAGCGCCAGTGAGGGGCCTTCCAGTTCAGCGCTGACAGCCCGCCCCCCTGGGCCCAAGGCCAGGAACATCCCCTGGCTAGCCAGATATAACGCTTCCGGCATTACGGCCACAGGAGCGATCTCTCGGGAAGTGCGGAGATTCCGTCTTATGTCCTCTTGCCATAGCCACTCCCCATCAATGGGTGACAGAGCGGTCAAAAGACCGAGGTCCGATCCAACGTAGATGACCTCCTCGGTCGCCAAAAGGGGACCGGTCAAGGCCTCATCCTCATCGCTTGCCCAGACTAACTCTCCCGTCTTGGCTCGGAGGGCGTAGATTCGATCGTCAGCCCCTACCCAGTAGACCACGCCGTCCTGCACCACCGCTGGGCCTCGAGCCGAGGCCACCTGCGGATAGTTCCATAGAATCTCCCCGCTGGCGGTAGCCAGAGCTAGAAACTGTCCCTCTCTTTTATACTCGGAGTCAAACCAGGAGAGGTAGAGTATCCCATCGGAGACGGCGAGGGGTGTCAGCAGAGGGGAAGGGGGAATGAACCGCCAACGTCGCTCCCCGGTCAGGCCATCGAGCGCATAGAGCTTACCATAACAGGGCACGTAAACCATTCCCCCGGCGGCCACCAGGGGGGAGAGAAGCGGGTAACAGGAAGGCTCCACTTCGTCTGCGAAATCCTCGAACTGCCACTCTACCTGGCCTCCCTCCGCGTCCAAGGCCACCACGCGTTGCCCATAGGTCAACTCGTCGCCGGCCTCCTCCTCGTAAAAGAATAACCTCTGTCCATCGGTAGCCAGCGCACCCTGCTGAGCCACTCCATCCAACTCAACCTTCCACTGACAATTACCCGTCACCCTGTCGAGAGCGTAAATCAATTCCCTTTGTTCTCCATACCTGTCTCCCACTAGGAGGTACACCCTATCCTGAGAGGCCACGGGCATCCCCAGGACGCGGCGGTTGCTACCTGGAAGATCGTCTTGATACTCGAAGCGCCACCATTCCCTTCCGGTCAACCGATTCAAGGCGTAGATGGCTCGCTCCGTACTGAGATAGACCACATCCTCCATGGTGGGGGGAACATCGGACCTCAGTTCATAGAAGAATCCCCTGGCAGCAATAGGGTGTTCCCACAGGATGGTTAGAGACGGGCTCGGTGAGGGAGTGGGCGAGGCGACAGTCGGGACAGCGGTGGGAGATGGAGCCATCTCTGTGGGTGTGGAAGGGGTTGACATAGGCTCGGGTGTCAACTCCTCGCGGCTAGTCACCCCTACTGTGCAAGCCGTTAACAACAAACCTATTGCGATGAGGCAGAACACTGTACTTCCTCTCGCTCTCATCGTCACTCCTCCATAGAGACGGTCATAACTCCAGCAAGGTTCCTGCGAGGGTTCCATCCTCCTCAAGGGACGGGCCGCCAAGTGGCGACGATGGCCTCAGCCAGGGCGAGGTCGCCGTAGGCAGCGATGGTCAACCCCTGGTCTTGCTGCTGGCTTTGGGGGGTGATGACCAGCCACAGCAGGCTGAGGCCCTCCGGTGCCTCTCGCAGGGTAACCTTCAGGGCTTCCAACGGTCCCAGTTGCACGGGCTCGGCTGAGACCATGTAAGGCCCGAAACTGCCCCGCTCGACGTTGTCCAGCATGGCTTCCAGACTTGGCTCTGCCAGGGCAGCGATGTTGATGCTCTCTCGCTCTTCACCGCTCGTCGCCGGGTCCCACAACCAGACGAACCCTCCCTGTACCCCATCTGTATCCCAGCCAGCCGGATAGTCAATGGCGAAACCGAGAGCGGTATCGGTGTAGGTGCGGGTCGGGCCAAGGGTGGGGATAGGCACCGGAAAGCTAACGGAGGTCAGGGTCTGGGCGATCTGGCGGATGTGGTCTTGGTCTGCGTACAGGACGAAGTATCGATACCGTTCTCCTGAGATGGTAACGGGCTGTGGGTATAAGACGATCAACTCGGCCTGGCCCTTCATGTCTTCCGGTTGATCTGCGGAGGGCAGGATGAGCCGCGCTTGCTGGCCTTGGACCTGCAGGGTCTCGATTTTCGGTTGGGAACCATACGGCCGCAGTTTGTGGTAGGCCGCCCGTTGGGCGACTTCGTCGAGAGGGACTCCCTCGCCGGAAACCGCGTCGAGGCCAAAGGAGCCATCTTCCCCACCATAGCTTTCTCCGTATTCTGGCCTATGCTGCCAGTCGGCAGGATATTCGAGGGTGACACTGAAAGCCGGACTGGAATACGCCTTCCAGTTGGCAGACGTCGGAATCGTGGTGGGGGTAGGGGCCGGAACCACTGTCGTGGCCTCGGGCTGCACTTGCTGCACGACCGGCCCGCGCCACCAGTCGAAGAGGCCGTCCCACTCCACATGACCGTAGTAGCCGAACCACTCTGGAGCCGGCGTCAATTCATCCACCACTTGCTGGGGCTGACCTCCTTCGACAGGGATGACCCACAGGGAGGCTCGATCCTCCTCGTCCAGGCGGGCGAAGAGGATGTGACCCGCGTCGGCCGACCAGAGGGGGCGTTCATCCCGGTAAGCCGAGTCACCGGTTAGTTGTTGGACTTGAGGCTCGCCTTCGACATTTACCACCCAGATGTGGCGCTGCATCATCCCCAGCCGGGCATCCTCACCACCAACCAGGTCTCCCTGGTCGGGCATGGCGAAATAGGCGACACGCTGGCCGTCAGGCGACCAGGCAGGAGACGAGGCGGCCACATCCCCTGCGGTCAGCGCCAGGTCTTCTCCCGTGGATGCCGACAGGATGTGCAGGCTCTTACGCCACCACGTCGCGCGATAGCCTCCGACAATCATGGCGATCTGGGCGTTACCGATCGATGTTGGTGCAACGAAATCTGGGTAACCCAGGACCGACTCAGCCAAGCGCACCGGCGCGCCGCCATCCGCAGGTAGGGCAGAAAAAGGTGCACCGTCCGCCATCCCCGAGGCGGAAGCGAAAATGCTCCCCTCCCATAAGAGCAGGAAGCGGCTGTCGTCGGTCCAGCCGGCCAGAGTAGCCGCCCCCTCATAGAGTTTGACCCGTTTCTCACCATCGGCCGAGACCTTCCACAAGCCTTCAGAGGTTACGGGCTGTTTGAGCTGCTGCTCACGCCATTCGTAGGCGATCCAGGCACTATCGGGGCTCCAGGCAAGGCCACCTATCCGCTCAGAAAAGCTTTGGGGCACCAGTACGGCTTGGTCGGTGCCATCGGCATTGACCGCCTGCAACTCCTCCTCACCCCACGTGTAGGCCAGCCGATCCTCCCCTGGCGCCCAGGCAAAGGCCCCTACCGTTCTGCCCTCATTCAAAGCGTGAGCAGCGCTACCGTCGCCGCGCATCAGCCAGACCTGGTAGTCGCCTTTCCGAAAAGCCAGCCATTGACCCGAAGGAGACCAGCGGGGCTCGCGATTGCGGCCATCGGTGGTAAGACGCTGAGGCTCCCCGTCGGGGAGGGCTTTGACCCAAATATCGCCTCCCTTCACGTAGGCCAATTTTCCCAGGCTGGTCGTCGGCGTAGGGGTGGGTTCCGGTGTAAGTTCCTCGCGAGTGGTCACGCCTACGGTGCATCCCGATACCACCAGATCGATCACTATGAGCAAGAACAGTATGCTCTTTAGCGGTCTCATTTTCATGCCTCCCAGCGGTATACCAAGTCCCTACTATAATCATAGCATGGATGGGTTACCGCTAGGTTACCGCGAAGTTACGGCTCGGTTACCACCTGCTTAAAGGTTATGGGGCTATGAGCGGGGCAGGGTGATAGTGAAGGTGGTCCCTCGGTTGATTTCGCTCTCCACGGTGATGGCGCCACCATGCTGTTCCACGATGCGCTGCACGATGGAAAGGCCCAGGCCGCTTCCCTCCACCCGTGTCCTCCCAGGGCGCTCCACGCGGTACATCTTTTCGAAGATATAGGGGAGATCTTGGGCCGGGATGCCCTCGCCACTATCGGCCACTTGGGCCATCAGCCACCTATCGTCGAAGGAGAGGCTGATGGTGACACTGCCTCCCTCGTCAGTGTATTTGATGGCGTTGTCCAAAAGGTTGATGAACACCTGCTTCAAGCGGGCGCGGTCGGCCATTATGCGGGGCAGCCTCTTGCTTCTCTGTAGACCGAGGGAGATCTTCTTGATTTCAGCAGCCTGGGAGAGTTCCAGGATAGCATCCTCGACTATGGCTTCTAGACTCACGGGCCGACGATCAAGGACGAAGTCAGGGGACTCCAAGCGGGATAAGAGCAGGAGGTTGTCTACCAGTTGGGTCAGACGGGCGGTCTCGTCGGCTATGATACGGCGCGAGGTCTGCCAGACATCACTGCCCACCTTGTCTCCCATCTGGCTCATATGCCCCTGAATCACGGTCAGTGGAGTCTTTAACTCGTGGGAGACGTTGCTGATGAAGTGCCGGTAGAACTCCTGCTGGCGATGCCGGGCGGAGATATCTTCCAGGAAGAAGAGGGTCTCTGAAGAGGAGGGGAGGGGCACAGCTCGCACCTGTAGCCTGTCCCCTCGAGGAGAATCCAGCACTCGCGTCATTGCTTGATCAGTATCTATGATCTCCCTTCGCAGGGCATCCAATGGGCCTTCCAGGCGGGAGATCGTCCCCCAAAGCTCTCGGGCCTCCCGATTGATGGTCACGACTTGGCCATCGTCACGGGCCACAATCACGCCCCAAGGTAAGGCCTCCAGCAAACCAAGCGAGGAAGCCAGGGGCGAAAGGAAAGGCCGCCGGAGTCGGCGCCCCAGCGTCCAGAGGATGAGAATGGTGACCACGATTATGCTCAAGAGTAGCAAGATAAAGTCTGGAAGCCCGAAGTAGATTATCAGATCAGACATCAGCGGTAATCCTCGAACTTGTAGCCAACCCCCCGGATGTTGAGGATATAACGAGGCTTCTTGGGATCCGGTTCCAGCTTCTGACGCAGGGCCCAGATATGCTTCTCCACTGTCTTGGTCTCGACGTTATCTGGGTAGTCGAAGATTGTCTCTAGGAGGCTGGTCTTGCCGATGGCTCGGCCAGCATTGTAAACGAGATAGCGGAGGAGATCGAACTCCTTGGGGGTTAGATCGACCTCCTGCCAACGCCCCTGGCGATGAATCTCGACCCGATGACGGCGGGTATCGATCCGGAGGTAGTTATCGATCTCCAGAGTGCGGGGTGGCAAACGAGCCCTGACTCGAGCCAGTAACTCTCGAATGTCAAAGGGCTTGGTGACGTAGTCGCTGGCGCCCAAATCGAAACCGATCTCCAGATCGCTCATGCCATCACGCACGGTTAGCATGATGATAGGGGTCGCGTCGCCTCGCTCGCGCAGTATTCGACAGACGCCCAGCCCGCTAGGTTCTGGAATCTCGATGTCCAGGATGATGAGATCAGGATGGGCCCTCTCTGCCAGATGGAGGGCCTCCAGTCCGTCGACTGCGGTGATCACCCCATAGCCCTCATTTTCCAGAGCCGGCTGAAGAAAGGAGAGAATCTTAGGGTTATCGTCCACCAGCAGGATTTTCTCTTTCACGCTGTTCTCAAATCCTGGAATCGAGTGGTGTCTAGTCACCTTCAGAGAACCTTGCGGAGAGGGGAATCAACTTCGAGGCAGTGAGAGGCTTCCGAGGTGATGCGATTCGTTTAATCTCCGAAAGGCCAGTATATTATACAACCAGCTCTGTGCAGGTTCAAACACACTGTGGCGAAAGCCCCTCCATTCTTGGAGATAGCCAGCCAAGGATGCCTCACCCTTCTCGAAAACGGTATACCCCTAATAGAGACGGTTCATGGTGCGCGCAGGTCCCAGGCTAACGTCCACGGCCCCTGTACAGCCACAGTGATACCATCCAGCTCGATGTGGTAACGGCCCGGCTGCACAGCACCGGTCTCCGGGTCCAC
This sequence comes from Anaerolineae bacterium, assembly GCA_034419095.1. Lineage (GTDB taxonomy): Bacteria > Chloroflexota > Anaerolineae > UBA7937 > UBA7937 > UBA7937. The sequence goes on from DAOULQ010000207.1 coordinate 34,031, forward strand.
CACGTCGAAGGCCAATCCGGGTCTGGTAAAGGGGAAAGCGTGCTCCAGGTCTAGCACCTGTCCATCCGGGGCCACTAGCAAGGTTGGACGCAAACCGGTTAGCCAGTAGTCACCCGGCTGGATTTTGTAGCTGTCGGAGGTAAGCATCAGCAGAGTCGTGCCGTTTAGCTCCTCCAACCGGGCCTGGGTGAGGTGCACCCGGTAGCCCGCCACCTCCAGAGAGATGTCCACATCCCACGGTTCGCTGGCCGGCCACGGCGGGTCGGAGCGGGATTGCACCTTGACCCCCGTCGGCACGATCACGTCAAAGGCGGCTGGGCCATGCAGGATCAACTCCACTGTTGGCACGTGCAAGGTCACGCGCCGGGCCAGGGGTTGCACCGGCTGGAAGGAAAGCGTCTGTGAGAGCACCGAGGCTTTCGAAACCTCGGAGGTCTGCCTGCCATGCGGCTGCCAGGCCACGCCCCAGTTGGTCTCATAGCGACGACCCCGATCGTCCTCCAAGTAGAGGTCGCGGCTACCCGTTGCTGGGCTCCACGCCAGGACCTGGCTGAGGGCGACACCGGTCGGTGGATTGTCCAGTCCCACCATCACAGCCGTCAGCCGGTCAGTCTGTGTCACCTGGTTCACCCGTAGGGTCAGGCCGTCGCGAGTCTGACTGGCGTTTGGCGGGTGAAGCGTGACAGGAGCAACTCTCGCTTCACTCGTTTCTTCAGCGGCGGCTATCCTCCAGGCAAGGGTCCACGGCCCACGGAAAAGCACGCTGGCGCTCCGCACCCGCACCCGAATGGAACCGGTTGGGATGGATTGTCCTTCCCGCAAGTCCAGGCTGGCCCGCAAGCCGTCGGTGATGCTGTAACCACCACCCCCCTCGAAGATGGCTGTTTCTCCCTCCAGGTCGATGCCGCGCAAGGCGCGGCCCTCTTGGTCGGGGACGGGGCCAATGTCGAATTGTAGCACCGTGCGCTGCATGGAGCGATCGGGTAGGCGAATCTCCTCCTGCACCAGCTGTGCGCCGGTGATGTGCACCGGGAAGCCAGCCTCCGTCAGGTGCACATCCAGCGGCCAGTGGTCGCCCACCTGCGGATCGTCGCCCAGATCCACAGTGAAGCCGCCCTCGGCAGGAACATCGAATTCGATCGCGTCCACCGTCAGCGTTAGGAGTTGAGCCAACGGAGAGACCGGCGCAAAGGCCAGCGTTCGCTCGTCGGTGGGCACCGCCGGCGTCGGAGTTGGCGTGACTTCAGTGTCAACGGCGACACGCTCTACCACGACCTGGGCTACAGAGCCGACATTGGAAGGGGCGCCTTCCAGGTACACGTGGCCCAGGTCGTCGCGGAGCACCGGCGACCGGTCACCCCCGATGTAAGGGCGCTGCCAGGCCGAATCGGGCCACTGCACCTGCAAGCGGAGCATGGTCTCCTCCGGGCTGTGGGCGACTTCCAGCACCCGCAGGGTGATGTCGGCGTGGGTGTCGCTGGCATCAAGCGGGGCGTAAGGCAGCGGAAAGAGTTCCGCCACTAGCTCGCCCGTGGCGGGACGCAGACTCAGAGGAACTGCCCACTCTTCGGGGGCCGCGCCGGTGGGAACGAGCGGCAGGCGTGGGAGCTCCAGGGTGACATGATAGATGCCGTCAGGCAAGGCTGGGAATTCCAGCGTGCCTCCTCCCCGGCGCAAAGTCCAGGTCCCGGAGGTCAGCGTGTGGCCATCAGGTAAGCGCAGTCGGGCCTGGAAGTCAACCTCTTCCGCACCGTCCGGTGAGAGTTGATGCTCCGGCGGCAGCCCCTCGCTGCGGATGACGATCCTTGTAGTATTTGGCGAGGCTACCACCTGCTCGACGCGCAACGTCACACCGCCCTGGGTGACCTCCACGGGGGCCGTCAGCACCCGGGTATCTTCCAGGTCGACGAAGCCGATGCCCGGCACGTAGCCCAGCAACCGTTGCAGCTCGGCCCAGACGCGCGCGGGACCGAAGATGCCCAGGGCGACGGCCAGCGCGAGCAGCAGGGCAAAGCCGACTCCTACCCAGCGATGCCGGCTCAGCGGTTGCACCAACCGCTCCCAGAAGCGGCGGGCGCGCAACCCTCTAGCAACGGTCCGGCCCTCCACAGCGGTCCCGCGGGGAAGCAGTTGCCGTTCCAGTACGGCTACGAAGGCAGCATCCGGAGTCACGGCGCTATACAGCGCCTGCATCGCCTGTTCGATGCGTGGTGAATGTTCTAAATCCATTCGCTTACCCATCGCTCTCCTCCCATGCGGCTTCCAGCCCATGCAACAGCCGGTGCACGGCCATCTTGACAGCGGCCTCGCTGCGGCCCACCAACCTGCCTATCTCCCCATAGGTCAGGCCGGCGGCGAAGCGAAGCCGCAGTAGTTCTTGCTGCTCCTCGTCCAGTTGCGTCACCAGGGCCGCCAGTCGTTGCAGCACCGCATCCTGCACCACCCGGGTTAGTGGATCATCGCCCTCGGCTGGGCGGTCGAGGGCCTCGTTCAGGGGCACAGGCGGGCGTTGCCGGCGGTAGTGGTCGGTGACTTTGCGGCGGGCGATAGTGAAGAGCCAGCCGGCGAAGTTCCCTTGCTCGCGGTAGCGATGCAGCCCTTCCAGAGCCTCGGTGAAGACCTGAGCGGTCAGGTCTTCGGCTTGGGCAGCATGGCCCACCCGGCTGTAGATGTAGCGGTAGATCGCCGTCACGTAGCGCCGATATAAGGCGGCGAAGGCTTCCGTATTGCGCTGGGCGGCCCTCACCAGTGATGCATCCTCTTCAGCGCGTGACCGTGTCCCGGGCTTCGCCATCGACAGGTTGCGCATGGACTCACCTTGGTCCTGAAAATAGGCTGCAGCTGTCTCTATCCAGTATATCGCAGCACAGGCGAAAAGGTAACGGGTCTCGGGGCAAGCAGCGTGGGATTGGGCAAACCGTTCGGCCAGGCAGGGCACAGCCGGATAAGAGGCGACTTCAGGCGATCCTACGGGCCGGTGTCGATGGTGATGATACGCCAGCCGGCACCCGCAACATCTTCCTCCAGCAAGACGAAGAGGATATGGCGGCCACTTGAGTCAGGGAAGTACAGGCTTGGCTCATACTCGATGTCGATGTTAACCTTGTACTCTACCACGCCCTCGGGGTTTCCCACAACCGGCAGCAGTTCGATCCCCTTCACCCGGACGCTCCGGACCTTCTGTCGGTATGGGTCGGCATTGTAGTCGGTGTGGTAGAGAGCCAAGTCCCCCATGTTGGAGAAGAGGAAGTCGGTTAAAGAGCGCCGGGTGAGGCAGGCGTAGGCCCGCTCGTCATCGTGGTTATTGAGGGCCTCGTAGTAGCGGGCGATGGTCTCTTCCGGCGTAAGGGTGGCAAGTTCTTGCTCTATCTCGTTATTCAAGTTGACAATCCCACTTGCCACCAGCCACTCACTCCAATCCATCCCCGTGATCTCCTCAAGCGGTTTCCGGTCGAGGGAACAGGCAAAGGCGTAGTGCCGACCCTTATCAATCCAGGCCCCGATAATCTTTTCCTCATGGGTGACAACGACGGCCCTGGCCTTGGTATATGGTCGCAGAAACTCGGGGAGTTCCTCCTCTAACTCGTAGACGGTGACCTCCACGGCCTGCCCCAGGTACGGTGACAAATCTAAGCCGATGGCTTTGCTCAACTCGTTGTTGTAGGCCCAATAGATGGGGATGGGGAACTGCCCTGGGCGGTGCTCAAAGCTGTGCGGCAGCGTGACCCGGTGCGTCGCCCGCCGGCCCCTCGTCGTCCATCCGTACCTGGAGAGGAATTCTCTGGCGTGGCGGTGGGCCTCGGCGGGGACGGCCTCCGTGGCGGCGGGGGTGCAGCCCATCATGGGGAGAGCAGCCAACAGTACCAGGATCAACGTTCCAATCACAATCCTCTTGCCCATCTGTTTGTCTCCTTCTGCACGCACATTAGGGCTAAAAGGTTCCGTAGCCACTATTTTCTATCCGCTCTTGTTAACTACGCTGGAAGCTCTCATTTGAAACGCTTCATAGCCCGTACGTTTGTGGCCTTTGGAGAACGGAGTGCCTAAGTGTTGGGCTTGTTGAGTAATCTTGCCCAAGCACTGCAGTATTGCTAACAAGGGGGCTTCTATTTTACCGGTCGCAGCGTCTCCAGCATGCGCTCGAAGAGTGCGGGGTCTTGCCGAGTCGAAAGCATCAGCACGCGGTCGGGGAGCTGCACCAAGGCTTCCTCGTCTACTCCATATCTGAACCGCAGGACGGGCAGGCCATTGATCGTCATCGAACGCATTTTCAACCCCTGCTCGAACCCGGCGTGGGCCTCGTCCAGCGTGGTCACATGCTCCAGCGGAAGCGGGTACAGCCGCACCCGGTACAGCGAGGGGTCAGCCTCCACTCCTTTTCCTCCCACCAGCGGAACGAAGACATCGGCATTGTGAAAGTTCTGGATATAGACCGCGGTAGGATCGCTGCTGTCGGCTGGCTCGACCACCCACCCGGATGGGTATTCGATGGCGATGCCCCACTCGGGGTGGGTGTACAGCTCGGCCAGGGGCGTGGAACGTACGAGGAAACTATGTGCCGCGCCGTGGGCCTCGCTCACCAACATCGTCGGCGGATCCAGGCTGGTGAGCTCGCCCTGCACCGCTGTCAGGTAGCCATGCTCAAACAGCCAATCAATGTTCTCTCGCCGGTAGCCTTCTGCAAACATCAGACTCACCGGGAGGCGTTGCGAACCGCGCATCAGAACCAGACCGCCAGGGGCGTGTATCAGGTGACCCACCAGTTGCACCCGCTGCGGGTATTCCTGGCTCAGACATTTCTCGGCGGTGTCCGCTCCCGTGGGGCAGTTAATAATGGCCGAAATGTCCCGGGGCCAGTCAGTGGGCTGATAGACTATTGGGGCGGGGGTAGGATGGGTAGGGACCAGTGGCGCGGGGATGCAGCCCGTCATGGGGACAACAGCCAACAGTACCAGGATCAACGTCCCGATCACAATCCACTTGGGCATCCCTTCGTCTCCTTCGACCTGATTGTAGCATTCCGTGATCGCGGCTGCAAGACGGCGAAAGCCCGAGCCGGCAGCCGATGCGTTAAGTTACCGCCGTCATTCGCATTCCGGGTCGCTTTGCTGCAAGTTACCTTTCGCTTGTTTAGGTCTGCGCTTGCATAGAAGGAGAGAATTTGGGCATCAGCGCATTTCCTGTGTTACAGGCTGTTGGTTGCTCCAACCCAGCTCAGTAGAGGTTGAGTCAACCGAGATATCTCTCTCGTGCCGTCCCCATGCCCATCGTGCTCAGGACCCGTCAGTACGACGAGGGGTTCTATAGGGCTAAGGGCCTGGAGGTAGGGAAGGGAAGGAGAGGCAGGCCCTGGAAGATATCGCCGACCTGTACGGGGATTAGCGAAGGTCTGGCTTGACGGCCTTCGCTCCGCGGGTGAACGGTAACCAGGGAATCGGTAGGGCAGGTTTCAAGACCTGCCCTGCTAAAGTACCCTCACAACAAAGGCGATCACGGTGCTTATCATGGGGATAGCGACCAGGGTCAGCTTCATCATCCTCACATGACGAGGTTGGTGCCTAAGAGGCTGGATTACTCTCAGAATTACAGACCAGTAGAGAGATTCGACTAACAGAGCTAACAGGCCCACTCCAGCTGAAGTGAAGATCAGGTAGATATAATCACCAGCGAGTTCGCTCGGGCTGGGACCACGGCCCATCATCCCACTTGCTAGCCTACGAACGCAGATCACCGTTGCCAGAAGGCCAAGTGCCACAGCATTACCCAGTGCCAACAGAGAGATAGCGATCCATTTCAAAAGCGGCTTCAAGGTCATGGCCTTCCTAAGACCGGGGGAACCCTGTGATCTCTACGCAGGGTTCCCCTAGATGCTTCTTTCAATGCCGGAGCCTAGTCAGCCCCCACCATGTCCATATGTCCAAGCACATCCCATTTGTTAGCGTACCAAGGATCACCCGTATAGGGGCTGGGCTCAGTTAGCTCAGACTCGCTCTCAAAACCCAAGGCCGCAGCAACATGCCGTGCCCATTCGGCCGCCGGCGTTGGGGCCTCGACGACGCGGTAGATGGGGGCCTGATCTGGCAACCGCTGGGGTAACTCTGTGTCCAATCGATAACCAGCTATGTGCGAGGGGAGCAGCCCACCACAAGCGCCCAAAGTAAGAACCAGGACCAGAAACAAGATCATGCTCCCTGCTGTGCGTCGCATATTTCTCACTCCTCCAACAATTATGACGCAATGGCCGGACTACTGCAAATGTCCCACCATTGCTTCACCCGGTCATTGCCGCATGTTACTCTCCGCCTTGGGCTTCAGTTACCTTCCTGACAGCTTCGGCTACTTGAGGTATCAACTCAGCAGGCGTGTAACGCTTGAGGTTCTCCACCCCCGGCAGAGCCTCTCCGTAGGCTGCGAAATGTCAGCAATTGCAGCAGCAGTCAACCAGCTCTGAGTTGAGCGCTAGTTCGCAACTTCACTGCAAGACCTAATCAACAAATTCCTCTGGTAAGACACCATATGGTAGCAGGAAGCCAAACTGGCCATAGGAGCATAGGAGGCACGAATCCTAAAAGAAAAGCCGCAAATCGTTGCCCCGGTGAGAGGCCTGGTGCCCATATCGGCATAGGAGGAGGATCATTCGGATCGGCTATGATCTGCCCATAAACTGCGAAGGCGAACCCAATCAGAAGATAAATGAACACAAAATACAACAGTACCTTTCTCATTGCATTGCCCTCCTGTGCGCTTTCATAGTAGGGCAGGTTTCGAAGCCTGCCCTACTTATTGCCTGTTGATTTACTTCCAGGCGGGCACATAGGAGGCAACTCTGGCTTCGCCACCTCCATTGGGTATCTCTGCCCTGCCTATGAAGATATAGTATGGCTTAAATTGCCGCTGCACTTCCATCCCTCCTACGGGATCTTCACGGTACCCTAGTGCAACCTCGGTGATGGTGAAGATACCATACTCAGGTAACGTTGTACGGTCGGTGTCGAAGAAAGCAGGGCCTTTGGTCCGTAATTCTTGCCATGCCTCGTCCACCGTTTTTATGGGTACAAATGAATCTACCTCAACGTGCCGGCGGACATAGAGCATGAAAGTAACATGACCCTGGGTGTCCAATCTCAAGAAGATGCCGCCTCTCCACCCCAGCAGCTCCCGACAGGCAGGCCATCCAGACGGCGACGGAAGCAAACTTCCCAACCGTAACGCGTGAGTCTGGACTCGGCAGGCCCGGTCCGGTAGGACCAGGCCTGAGCATCGTCGGCACAGTCGCCTGGGAGAAGATCCCGCGCTCTTAGCCAGGCCTGTGCCGCAGCCACGGCTTCCTCCGTCGTCTCTAAATTGTCAACACCCGTGTCCCCATCTAGGGGGTCGGAACACTGAAAAGCAATGTTCCCGTATACCGTTAACGCTTCACTACTGTATGCTTTCCCCCACGTCCATTGCGACTCGGCCGCGTCTTCGCTGTAGGCAACGGCCTCGCCCTCAAAGCCCAACGCCGCAGCTACATGCCCTGCCCACTCGGCCGCTGGCGTTGGCCCCTCGACGACGCGGTAGATGGGAGCCTGATCTGGCAACCCCTGGGGCAGCTCCGTCTCCAATTGATAACCAGCTATGTGTGGGCGAGGCGGCCCACCACAGGCGCCCAAAGTAAGAACCAGGGCCAGAAGCAAGGTCATGCTCCCTGCTGTCCGTGGCATATCTCTCACTCCCTCAGCAATGATACGCCAATGGCCGGACACTAGAAGTGCCCGGCCATTGGCACCACAGAAGAGGCACAGGTACCCAAAGCACCAATGCCGATCATTATCCAGGCTATGATGCGATAGATGGTGGCCAGAATGCGCCGAGCGCGATATCTCATACTTGATTCCTCGCCGGTCATGACTAGAAAAGCCTATCACACAGATAGGCTTCCTTTACCTTAGCAACTAAGGATAGACCTGTACCGCCGCTTCTGACCATAGACAGTTACCTTCAGAATCTATCCTTTGGGCATAGATCAGGTCTTTGGCAACAGGACTGCGGCCAAGGACCGACACGATGATAGCCCCTCCAGAGCCGTCACTTACGACCTGAGGAAACCCTTGGTATTTGAAAGTGGAAACGGGGTATACTACCACACCAGTGTCCACCCATGACGGATTTCCTTTGGAGTCGAGCTTCTGGGCATAGATCGTCCCCTCTTTGTGGGGAGTGCTCCCAAGCCTCCAAACGATAATCGTTCCCCCGAAGCCATCACTTGCGATCTGCGCATCCAACCCGTGGTCAATTCCAGGGCTAAGAACCACCGGTTCTTCTCCCCACTGGCCTTTGCCTTCAGAATTGAGCTTCTGGGCATAGAGCGCCCACTGGCCGGGAAAGGCCGCCGTCGGCTTCGGCATCTCCAGCCAGGTCATGAGGGTTTCCCCCCGACCATCGTTTATCAGTTTGGGTGCGCCCTCAGCAGTGGCTAGCACCACCCCATTTCCTCGCCACAAGGTCCTACCTTCAGAGCTGACCCTTTGTGCAGAAATGCTAGTAGGGCTAGCATCGCCATTGTACCAAGCAATGACAGCACCTCCCGCCCCATCGCTTGCCATTTGGGGATTTCTTTGAGAGCCAGGAGCAGTACTCATCGGGATCCCGTTCTCCTGCCATACAGTCCTGCCCTGGGAATCTATGCGCTGGGCATAGATGTCATACTCGCTACCACGACCATCCACCCAAACTATGATGGCTCCACCTGAACCATCACTTGCTGCCCTTATCTCGTCTAGGTAAGCCCCGGTCGCAACCACTGGTACACCATTCTCCTGCCACAAGGCATTGCCCGATGCGTCCAGCCGCTGGGCATAGATTTCCCGGTGCCCATTGCGCATGTCGGTCCAGACGATAATGACACCGCCTGAGCTATCACTTACAATGTCGGCGATTGTTTGGTGGTCGGGCATAACACACACTGGCACGCCGCTTTCTTTCCACAGAATTCTGCCGTCGGCACTTAGTCTCTGCGCATAGAGGTCCTCGCCTTTCTCATCCTGTGCGCGCCAATCCATCCAGACAATAATGGCTCCTCCTGAGTCGTCGGTTACCATTTTATGGAAGCTTGGAATGGCGGGTTTGCTGGACACGGCCATCCCCTGTCCAGACCACAAAGGCCTTCCCTCGCCATTCAGCCTCTTAGCGTATATCTTGCTTTTGTGTACCCAAGTAACGATAACCCCACCGCAGCCATCGCTCAACACCTCAGGGCGAATCGGCACTGGCTCGCTGCCACTTAGACACGCTGACAATAACGGCATTGTCATCGCTACCGCCAACAATGTCAACCAATGAGCCTGCTGCGCTAGGATTGTTTTTGCCATCTTCGTTTCACTAGGCACAACTTTACCCTATTCCAAGCCGGAGAGCAACCTGCGAGCTTGGGCCACCACTCCAAAGCGCCGACTGCGTTCCCCACTTGGAGCCCAGGAACGGTGTGCAAACGTTGCCTCGTCCCCACTGGGCCGAAAAGACTGATACTTCGAGTGGCCTTCTCCCCTCTCTCGTCTTGACAACCGACTTATAACCCAATCTCGTAGGGGGCACCGCCCCCATACCGGCGTGTGCCCCCTTTCTTCCATCTCGGTCTTCATGCCTTAGATGTAATTGTTGTAGGCACCCTGGACAGAAGCGAATACCGTAGCACCTCTACCACCCTGCATATTAGGGACGGCGAGATATATCTCTTTCGCGCTTAGATGGTCCTTCGCAACCAAAGCTGTCGTTTGATGGGGAGAGAGGAAACCGCTGAAGACCAGTACCGCTTCCATTTCTCGGTCCGGTTCTCGCTGGGCCAGCCGATATAGCAGGGCCAGCCGTCCGGAGTATATTGATCCATATTGGCTTCGGTGGGCACACGAGGCCCTCCTAGGATCACTTTGAATTCATCGCTGAAAAGATAGACCCCTACCGCCCAAGGCGGGCGTCCTCTTTGAGCCCAAAGAGGCAGAGGGCTCGCCACTGACAGAACCAAGGCGACTACAAAGACCAATCACCGTCGTCGGCTCACGTTCGTCGTCCTTCAGTTCGCTCCGCGGGCGAAGGGTAACCGGAGAATCGGTAGGACAGGTGTCGAGACCTGCCCTGCTAAAGTGCCCTCACAACGAAGGTGATCACGGTGCTTATCATAGGGATAGCGACCAGGGTCAGCTTCATCATCCTCAGATGACGAGGTTGGTGCCTAAGAGGCTGGATTACTCTCAGAATTACAGACCAGTAGAGAGATTCGACTAACAGAGCTAACAGGCCCACTCCGGCTGAAGTGAAGATCAGGTAGATATAATCACCAGCGAGTTCGCTCGGGCTGGGACCGCGGCCCATCATCCCACTTGCTAGCCTACGAACGCAGATGACCGTTGCCAGAAGGCCAAGTGCCACAGCATTACCCAGTGCCAACGGGGAGATACCGATCCATTTCAAAAGCGGTTTCAAGGTCATGGTCTCCCTAAAACCGACGGCTCTTCTGGTCTCTATCGCTTGATTATTTCGTCGAGGCCGCGTACGAACTCCTCATAGAACCGTTGCCCCCCTAGATGCCCGCGTTCGCTAAGATCTCGTGCAAGATCGGCATAATATTGGCGGGTCTTCTCTAGGTCGATTGCCGAAACCTCTGCAAGGTGCCTCTGGTAGGATACCTCACTGCGGAGCCACACGCCCGAAACAATGAGCAGGGAAGCCGCAACTATGATCGCCGCATCTCTGACGAGTTTCTGCATTAGCGCCAACCTCCCCAACTCGAACCGGCGCAATAGATTATGCATCTTATAGTATACCGATCTTCTCCGTCTGGTGTCATCCGTAGCAGCTACGTATAATTCCTTAGGTAGATGGCGCTTTCTACTTAGGGAACTCTCCCGGTGCCGTACTCGGCAAGCCCACAGCCGAACCGCTGAACCGCGATCACGAGCACCCAGCTTCCTCAGAATGTTTCTTACATGAGCGCCGACGGTGCGAGGGCTGATAATCAGCGATTCCGCTATCTCCTTGTCGCTCTTTCCCTGTGCGATGAGGCCGAGTACTTCCCGCTCTCGCGCAGTCAACTCCGGTCTAAACCTTGCTGCCCACACCACCCAATCTGGGAAGAGTAGATGGCCTTCCAGCACTCGGGAAATCACCGCAATCCAGCGTTCTGCTGGCATTCGTAGAGACACACACCCTGATGCACCAGCCAGGAAAGCTTCCATCTCCAGTATGTTATCGTCATCGAACTCTTCTGAAACCGTAAGCAACACCCGAGTTCCCGGGTAGGCCGACCGTATTGCTCTGCACACTCCTAATCCGCTTCCGCGAGGAGGGTTCATTTCCAGAATGACCAGCTCAGGCTGCAGTTCCTCCACATAAGGCAGAGTTGCGCCCACGTTAGCCACCTGGCCAACGACTTCGAAGCGTGCTCGATTGAGACAGCTCTCTAGGCCAGCCCGAAACAGCGGGGGGTGTCCGGAAATCAGTATGCGCCTTCCTGGCATGGGCTTCATCCCCAACACTCTCCTCGTTGAGATACGCTCATTCTAATATCTTCCTTTGTCGTACGCAAGCCCTGCCGCAGCACTTGCGGCCCTATTCCCCAAACCTTACGCTCCGCCTGGGTCGATTGTTAGGTCTTTTCGCTTCCTGGGCATCGCTCATACACCAACCAACAGCCGCCTCCATGCTCACTCGGGACGCATAACAACGAAACTCAGGACACGATCACACTCTGTTAGACCCGTCTTAGCCGATGATTTTTCGGGTTTAGCTATAGATAGATATACCAGAAGCGTGGTTTTGGACGGTTGAAACGTGTCAGCTGCATAATTTAATATTCAAAAAGACCCCGGAAATCGCGGTCTCAACGGGGTTCGCCGCACAATCATACTCAAACTCGCGAGGAAAACTATTAGAAGCGAGGTTTTGTGGTTAAGTTCTGGTCCGGAGGCAATAGCAACGGCGTAAAGAGGTGATGGATAGCCGCATGTGGAGCACGGGAGAGACAACAGGAAGACCCTTTCCTCATCATTGACTAAGCGTCAACCGGAAGCCTCCCATAGGCCCACCTATCCCAAGCTCACGGGAGGGCCGGAGAGGTATCCGGGGAGAGAATCTGGATGTGTCGGGATGGGACGCGGGAGGGAGGAACGGGATTTTCTTGGTCGCTCGGGTAGGTGCGCCGGCCTAATCTCCGGGAGGTGGAAAAGACCGCCTCATCCGTTTTGTCTCGCCTCGACGACGCTTGTTCTCCAACCGGCGCCTCTTTGAAGCAAGCCTTGGCTTTGTCTTGCGGCGGGGTTTGGGCTTTTCCGCCGCTTTGCGGATCAACTCAATCAGACGCTCGATCGCATCCTCACGATTTCGATCCTGTGTACGAAAGCGCTCTGCCCTGATAATCAGTACACCGTCTTGAGTAATCCGGTTGCCAGCCAGACGAACCAGACGTTCGCGAACGTCATCGGGTAGGGATGGGGAGTTAGCAACGTCGAAGCGTAGCTGCACGGCTGTGGCGACCTTGTTGACCTTCTGCCCGCCGGGTTTGGAAGCACGCATGAATTCCAGTTGGATTTCACTCTCGTCAATGGCGATGGTAGGTGTGATCTCAATCATGCCTCTAGCTTACCCCCAGCATTCGTACAGTGAATCGCCAGCCTGGCAGACCAGGGGAAACCGTCTGGATCCTGCCAGTCCAATCACACTCACCACGAGCGAAGGATCCGCCTCTCACCTTGTCACGGAGAATCATCTGCACAAACTCTCGCAGGGGATGCCGTCGTTGTCTCCGTCAAGCCAGGAGGGATCACCCGGGCAGGCATTCCAATAGGACATCACCTGGTCACATGAGGAGAAATCGCTACAGTTGTATATGTTGCCACTGCAATTCCAAGTAGTAGAGGTGGGCGCGGCCCAGCAACCTCGGCCTGCTGCTCGTGCTTCTGCTTGCAACTGAACGAAAAGGTCAGCATGAGCCACGTCTGGGGGATAGGTGGCCGCATTTGCGTATCCCTGCCGCACAAGTTCGGCATTGATGAAGATCTCGCCTACATACACATACCGAAGCAAGCGGCCATAGCGATCGGTCTCAGAGACATCCTTTACGAGCGTGACGGTCTTGCCCATCACCAGTTCGGCGTTGTAGTTGGTGGCTTCTGCAGCGCATGGCTGGCCTGTTTCAGGAGTATTCATCCCGATATAGCGAACTCGAAGCGTCTGTCCACCTATTTGAACATCGATAGTGTCCCCATCGACGATCCTTACGACCTGCGCTGTTTCGCCGCCCAAGGTGGATTTAGGTATAGCTGTTGGGGTGTCTGTCTGGGTTGGTGCGGGCGTGGGGGTGGCCCGAGTTGCTGTCGTGAGCGCCACCCCTTCACACGGTATGAGTAGTTCTTCTCCAGGGTAGATCAGGCTGCAATCCGGAAGCGCGTTGAGGGCGCAGATGGCCTCTGCGGTAGTTCCGCGGCCGATGGCAATACGGGTTAGTGTATCCCCTGGCTGCACGAGATAGGTCGCTGGCGCACACGTTGGTGTAGAGGTGGGGGTAGGTGTTGGCGTTGGCGTTCGCCTGAGTGTGGGCGTGGGGACAGGCGTTGGTGTTGGCGGTAGACTGGATGGAGCACAAGCTGCGATGAGAAGAATGAAAATGCCCACAGCCAGGGGTTTTCTCACTTCGTCTTCCTATGGTCTCTCACGGTGTACATCACTGGAGCCAGAATCCGGAGACTTCCAGAGCGTGTCGACCTACAGCTGCCTTTCACCATCACCCCCAGGCCTTCCCTATCACGTCTCGGAGAAGGCTCCTGTGGACCTTCCTGCGCTACCATGGCCAGATCCTCACACTCTTGGTCCCACTCTGCCACCAGATAGTGAACATGCCATCCGGATGATTGAAGTCCAGCTCGCTCCCTCCCACCTGCAGGATAGTCACGTCTTCACTGTACCTGTAGATCCGAGGGTGATAGTTGTGCTCGAAGATGGCTAGCCAGGTGATGGCCCCCATGATGACAATGGAAAGGAAAACGGCCCAAAACGATCTATCCAACCTCTTCACATGATTCCTCTCACCCTGCCGCGTAAGAATCGAGCCTAGATGATGTAGCGAAGGCGTCATTCGCACAAGGTCTCGGAAGGGATGCCGTCGTTATCCCCCTCAACTCGAGAGGGATCGCCCGGTTGCCTATGATATCACGGCCGCGCATCTCAACCGCCCCTTGCCAGGCGTGGATGGTGCTTCCTCAACCAGGCCAGCACTTCCTCCTTGAAGGCCTTGACCTCCTTCAAGAGCGATTCTACCTCTGTTTCTGAGATCTCTCCGGCCCTATCGTAGGAGGTGACTTTGCGCTTGGCGCGACACATCTCAAAATAGTCCGCGTAACCTTCTCCAGCATCTACCATCGTTTCCTTCAGGGCTTGGAAGGTGGTGAAGTGGTGTCCTGCGCCATAGGTCGCGTAGCCATTGCAGTAGAGGGTGATGGTGGCTAGTTGCAGGG
>DAOULQ010000208.1:0-7364 GCA_034419095.1 Anaerolineae bacterium
TTATCCTCCGGCTTCCCCTTCCTGGTATGAAGATGGGTGAAGGGAGGGGTTCTTGTTAACATGAGTTGATGGAGATCCTGATGGTATCGCTTGACGCTTCTGGTTTGATGGCCTCCGTACTCTGCTCTCCAATCGCTCTGTCCTTATAGGATCCCTGGGGGAGAGATAGATGGTCTTCTGGAAGGGAGCACCACGGCTCTCCAGAGGGGAGAATATGTACTCCAAGAAGTTCAAGAGGCTCTCTTGGAAAAAGGGATAAACCGGGCTCTGGTTGGCTGTAAACTGGTAGAGAGGGAGCCCTAGACGCCTGTAGAGCCATTTCTCCTTCTGGGTGAAGGATTGGGGAGGCTTTTCCAATCGAAGCTCTTAGCGACTCCCCCTTTGAGGTTTCTCCTTAGCCAATAGTGGAGGCGTTTGGGGGCGAAGCCCGAAGAATCCCTGAGACGCAAGATCAGCCTCTCTAATTGAGGGTCTAGGCGAGTGGGCTGGCTTTTGGAAATGGGAGGAAGGCTCTCCAACCCCACCTCTCCTTGTGCTCGATGGTGCAGAAG
The DNA here is from genome assembly GCA_034419095.1 of Anaerolineae bacterium. Lineage (GTDB taxonomy): Bacteria > Chloroflexota > Anaerolineae > UBA7937 > UBA7937 > UBA7937. Next base: position 552 of record DAOULQ010000208.1, read on the forward strand.
GGGCGCGGTTCTTGAGGGATCTGAAGAGCGTGATCGAAGAGCCAGGGAGGTATTCATGAAGAGCTCGTGGTGATCTCCTCCTTCCCAGCCAAGTCCGCCATGGTGCGAGCCAACTTCAAGATGCATGAAAGGCCCTGGCACTCATCTGCAACTGTTGCATCGCCGACCTGAGTAGGCTCCTCCCCCCATCTCCCAGTCGACAATACTCCCTCACCTCCTCTGGCCCCATCTCAGCGTTACAGGTGAGGTGTGTCCCCTCGAGCCTTTGCCGTTGCCTCTCCCTCGCCCCTTCCACTCTTGTTTAGTGGGAAGAGGAAACCCTGGTTCTTGTACACTGCCATTGAAAAGCATTACCCGTGAATCTCCTCTGCTTGAGAAACTGCTCGATCTCGCGTCGGAGTTGGCCTCAACTTACTTGTATCTGAATCGACTCGGTCGCACTCCGCCACTCGAACACCCTTTTTCTGCTGGCACTAACAACCACTAATAGGGTGGAGGGAGGAATACACCCTCTTGCAGGGGGGAGTGGTAGTGGTCTCCATGCGTTCCCCTGCATAGATCTCCAGAGTTCATTCCTCACGCTTGAGTTTTATCTGAAATATATACGATTCAACTATTGACAATTTGTATATAGTAGGCTATAATTATTATGAGCAGATTTGGAGGTTTGGGAATGCCACGTGGTAGACGGAGAAGACATGTGAGATGGGGCCGGTGGGGGGGGCCTAGGAGACTAACTGGCTTCCTTCACCCCTGTCTATTGCTCCTACTGCATCGCGGCGACGCCCATGGCTATAACCTCCTCCAAGGGCTAGAGGAGTTCGGGTTTGAAGTGAACTCCCTGAACCCAGGGTTAGTCTACAGAGCCTTGCATGAGATGGAGCGCGAGGGGTATGTGGTCTCCGAGTGGGAGGAGGAGAGCCTAGGTCCCCCGCGCCGGGTCTACCGGCTAACCCCTCGGGGAGATGAGGTTCTCTGCCAATCGGTGGAGGAGTTACGGGAATCGCGGAGGGCCCTGGACCGCCTCATCGAGGCCCATAAGACACACTTGCAGGAACATCTTCCATAAACTTTGAAGGAGGGATCTTGATCACTGAGCGAGAAGTCTTTGAGGCGTTGAAGGGGGTGACGGACCCCGAGTTGGGAAAGGGTATCGTTTCCGCTCGCGAATGTATAACCGAGGGAGGGTAAACGGTTGATCACCGTTGAAGAGGTTAAGAAGGCCTTAGAAGGGGTAACGCATCCGGAATCGGATCGCAATTTAGTGGAATTGGGCATGATCAAAGATATAAAGGTGGACAACGAGCAGGTAAAATTCATCGTTCTCTTGCCCTTTATGGGGGTGCCAATAAAGGATCAGATCATGAGCCAGGCACAGGCAGCAGTGGAGGGGCTACCAGAGGTTAAGGAAGTAGCCATCGAGTTGGCTGAGATGACCCAGAAAGAGCGAGCACATTTCATCTCTGTTCAGGAGAAAAGGGCGGGCTTGGCGCAGCGATTCAACCGCATCGAGCATGTCATCGCTGTGATGAGCGGCAAGGGTGGCGTGGGCAAGTCGTTAGTGGCGGGGCTCTTAGCCGTTGCCTTGAGAAGAAGGGGGCACAAAGTGGGCCTCCTCGACGCCGATATCACTGGCCCCAGCATCCCCAAGATGTTCTTCTCCATACAGAAGCGTCCAAACCACAGCCCCATGGGCATCCTGCCGGTGGAGAGCAGTGGGAGCATCAAGGTGATGTCCATCAATCTGCTCTTGCCCCATGAGGATGACGCCGTCATCTGGCGAGGACCCCTTATCAGCACAGCCATCAAGCAGTTTTGGGACGATGTCTTCTGGGGCGATCTGGACTATCTGATCGTGGACCTGCCGCCGGGCACCGCCGATGCTTCATTGACGGTGATGCAATCGCTACCCTTAAGCGGAGTGGTACTGGTCACCTCCCCTCAGGAACTGGCGGGGATGGTGGTGCGTAAGGCGGCCCAGATGGCCCAACACATGGGCGCACCTATGCTAGGGCTGGTGGAGAACATGGGTTATACCGTCTGCCCCAACTGTGGAGAGCGTATTGAGGTTTTCGGCCCCAGCAAGGCGGTGACCACAGCGGCGCGGTTCGGCATACCGCTCTTGGGCCAACTGCCCCTTGATCCTTTGATCTCCACGCTCTGCGATGCCGGGCGGATCGAGGAATACGAGAGCGAAGTTATGAAGGAAATCGCTCGCACGATAGGAGGTGAGACCCCCAAAGATGAAGGGTGAGAGTATCACTTTCTTAGGAGCGTTCGTCTTAGGTTTGGCTCATACCTTGGAGCCCTGCGAGGACAAAGCGGTGGTCTCTTTGTTCATCATGTGGGCGGCCAAGAGGCTCCGGGAGGCCATGATTTTGGTGACCCTTTACGGCTTGGGGATGACGCTCATCGACACCGCCTTGGGGGCTATCGCCGCTTATCTGGGGGTATCTCTCCTTGTGGAATACGGCCCCGTTTTGAGGGTGTCCGCTGGAGCGATCACCGCCCTGTTCGGTTTGTATGTGTTTGTCGGGGGGGAGGCCGCTCACCTACTACATGACCACGGGGAGGTCTCCCTTCAGGAAGCATCGTCGGAGACTTCCCGAGCCCTTAGCATATTTGCCCTGGGATTGGTCAGGGGGCTGCCACCTTGCCCCTTCGAGTTAGCCATCCTGGTTTGGGCCGCTTCTATGGGCAGCATCTGGCGCGGCACCTTAACGGTATTCGTCTTCGGTTTGGGAACAACCTTGGGCTTGATCCCCTTGGGGCTGGTCATGGGAGGCCTGGCCGGAGCGGTCGGTAAGAGCAGATATGGTTTCTGGATTCCAAAGATCTGTGGAGCGATCATGATGGCCATGGGGGTATTTCTGGCTCTATCGCACTAGATGGGAGGGAAAGATGAAGATCGCAGCCATCACCGAGGACGGTGTCACCATCAGTCAGCATTTCGGTCGTGCGCCCTATTATGCGGTGTTAACCACTGAGAACGGTCAGATCGTGAAACGGGAGGTGCGGGACAAGTTGGGTCATGTTCATTTCATGGGGGAGGAAGAGCGCCTCGATGCGAGCGGCCGCCACGGCTTCGGCCCCGGGGCTATGGACCGCCATGCTCGGATGGCCGCGGCCATAGCCGATTGTCAGGTGCTCCTCTGTCGAGGGATGGGCTGGGGTGCCTATGAGAGCATGAAGCAGGCAGGCATCACGCCCATCGTCACCGATATCGCGGAGATCGATGTTGCTGCACAAGCCTATCTTGATGGCACCATCGTAGATCATAGAGAGTTCCTGCATTAGTTTAATGAAGAGATATCATGGAGATGGAAGGGAGGTGAACGATATGCCGGCTTTTGATGGGACCGGGCCTCGGGGACTAGGCCCCATGACCGGACGCGGGGAGGGTTACTGCGCGCTAGTGCTTCCATCCCCAGGAACAAGGGACAGACCATATGGGTACACCGGACTGAGTGGTGCGCCGGTACGACCGGGGTACGCCTACCAGATGCCATCTGTTCCTGTAACGCCCTACCCACCGCCCTTTGGGTGGCCGCGCGTGGGGATGCGGTTCGGCTGGGGATTCGTACGAGGACGAGGTAGAGCACGTGGCCGATGGTCTGCCTCGTGGTGATCTGACATGGCTACAAGACATGAAAAAAGTAAAAGGAGGTGAAAGGGATGCCAGGGTTCAATGGAACCGGACCAGGCGGAATGGGCCCTATGACCGGCGGCGCACGAGGGTGGTGCAACCCCTATAGCCCTCTATACGCCGGCGCAGCCCCCGCACCCTATGGCCCCTATGCTTACCCACCTTCCTACTTCCGGCCTTACGGGGGTTACCTACCGGCTTATGGGTTTGGACGCCCCAGGTGGGGCTTGCGCGGCTTTCGGGGCAGTCCCACAGGGATCCTTTGGGATGGCCTAGGCCGGGGAGGGCGTGGCAGGGGTCGCCGCTGGTGGTAGGCTGATCAAAGTCTGCAATTGGTGAATTCTAGAGGAGGTGAGTGAGATGCGCCATCGTTGGATGTACTATATGACCGGGCTTCCTGGCTGGATGCGCTTCGGCTACAGCCCCGGCTGGGTGGGCAGGAGCGCCACTGGACTAGGCCCTTGCGCCGAATACCTCATGACCGGGCATTGGCCCGTGCCGGCCGCAGCCCCTTGGGGGGGTGGTCCGGGCTGGACAGGGCCAGGCTTTCAGCCGCCGGCTATGGCTCCAGAGGCGGAACTTTCCGCTCTCAAGACGCAAGCCGACTGGCTAAAGAGCGAACTGGATGCCATCAGCAAGCGGATCGAAGAACTAGAGAAGGAGGCCTGAACCATCTGCCATGTCTAAAGGCGAGGGATAACAAGAACTATCCCCCACCCAGTCTGGGCTTTCTAGACCAGGGGAGGTTGTGTGAGCGTTATCTACGGGCCGGTGCCCTCGTGGCGGTTGGGACGTTCCTTGGGGGTTGACCCTGTCTCTAGCAGGGGTAAGAGCTGCTCTTTTGACTGCATCTATTGCCAACTAGGGCGGACTAAGCACCCTGTTACAGAACGTCGCAACTTCATCCAGGTAGAGCAACTGATTGAGGAGTTGAAACGAGCGGAGGGTTTGCCTCTCGACTATATCACCTTTTCCGGCGTGGCGGAGCCTACCTTGGCCGCTAATTTGGGCCCCTTGGTGTGGGCGGTGCGAGAGCGGTCGCCCTATCCCATCGCCATCTTGACCAACTCCTCGCTCATGGTGAGGGAGGATGTGCGCCAGGATCTGGCTCTCTTCGACCTGGTGGCGGCCAAGGTGGACGCGCCTAATGAAGCGCTCTTCCAGGCGATCAATCGCCCTTTTGTCCCCTACAGCCTGGAGGAGATAGTAGAAGGCATCCGCCGCTTCCGAGAGGGGTTCAGGGGGAGGCTGGCTTTGCAGATGATGTTTGTCGAGGCGAACAAAGACCACGCTTCGGAGATGGCCCAACTGGCCCGTGAACTCAAGCCCGACGAGGTGCAACTGAACACCCCTCTGCGGCCATCCCCCGTACGTCCTCTTGACCCTTCCGAGATGGAGGTGGTTGAAGGGGCGTTCCAAGGCTTGAATCTGCTCAACGTCTACAAGGCCGATCGCCCGGAGGTCGCTCCGCTGGAAGAATCTGAGACCCGGAGGCGCAGGCCGAAAAAAGGGTAAAAGCAACACCTAACCAATAACCAAACAGGAGGTATCACAATGAGGATAGCGGTCAGTTCTAACGGAAACGATCTCAGCGCCCAAGTCAGCCCCGTCTTCGGGAGGTGTCCCAACTACATATTTGTGGATACCGAGAGCATGGAGTTCGAGGCGGTGGCTAACCCTGCCCTCTCCGCACCGGGCGGAGCGGGGATTCAGGCCGCCCAGTTCGTGGTTAACCAGGGCGCCCAAGCGGTACTGACGGGCAATATGGGGCCCAACGCCTTCAATGTTCTCCAAAGCGCGGGGGTCCAGGTGTTTACAGTTGCAGGCGGAACAGTGCAAGAGGCGGTAGAAGCCTACAAAGAAGGTAGATTGCAGATCATCACCGGGCCTAGTGCTGGACCCTATGCTGGCATGGGCGGCCGAGGGATGGGTCGTGGGATGGGCAGGGGCCGAGGTATGGGCATGGGGCGTGGGATGGGCATGGGGATGGGTGGTGGCTGGGACGGTTACGGGCCTCAAGTCGTGCCACCTACACCACCTCCAGCCGGCACACCCCCTTTGGCACCCCAGGAGGATATCTCCGCTCTCAAAGCCCAAACGGAAGCACTTGGCAAACAATTGGATGAGGTGATGAGAAGGATCGAAAAACTGGAGAAGAAAAACGCAAAGGGGTGAAAAAGGTGGCCTATGTGTACGTAGATGACAAGAGATGCACCGGCTGTGCCACCTGTGTAAAGGTCTGCCCCACTGGGGCCATCGCTATTGTGGATGACGTTGCCACCATCAACCAAGAGCGTTGCGACGCCTGCCAGACTTGCGTGGATTTCTGCCCTAATGGAGCCATACTGGTGGTAACCGAGCCAGTTGAGGAAAAGGCAATGCTGCCTAGTGTGCAACCCAGATCCCGTGTCGCCCCCAGGAGAGCAGCGTCGCCTACCGTCCCCTTGAGGACTCAATTGGTGCCCCTAGTTGGAAGTGCGTTGCTCTACCTGGGAAGGGAAGTGGCTCCACAGCTGATACCTCGTCTGGTGAACGCCTTGGACCGAAGGGCAAGCAAGCAATCGCTAACCGGTTCTCAGGGCAAGCAGAAGCAGGCCTCGAACGTGGTAACACGCGGCGGACATCGCTTTCGAAAGCGCCATCGAGGGGGATGAACCGCACCAAGGAGCCACGAATGGAGAATTTAATCGAGGAGTTCATCAATCAGCGGGTATGGGCCATAGTGGGAGCCTCGATGGACCCCGTAAAGTACGGCAACCAGATTTTCCGTGACCTAAGAGAGGCAGGGTACACCATCTATGGCGTCAACCCCCGGGGAGGCGAGATCGAGGGGCAAAAACTATACCCCACCTTGTCTGATCTGCCAGAGAAGCCGGCGGTGGTGGACATAGTAGTGCCTCCAGCGGTCACGGAGGAGATCGTCCGTCAATGCGCGCAGTTAGGCCTAAAGAGGGTATGGTTGCAGCCCGGCAGTGAGTCGGAGGCAGCCATCCGTTCTTGCCAAGAGCAAGGGATAAAAGTGGTACATGATACCTGTGCTATGATACAGAAACGGCAATGGTAATCGATTTGGAGGAGTAGATGCCCATCTACGAATATCGATGCTCGGAATGCGGAGAGAAGTTCGAGAAACTGCTGCTCTCTATCTCCTCCACACCCCAGGTGGA
>DAOULQ010000209.1:0-10720 GCA_034419095.1 Anaerolineae bacterium
TTGTGGGGCGGGCTAACGAGGCGGAGATCGCCTGCGCGGTGCACGCCATAGGCGACGCGGCCAACCGGAAAGCCTTAGATATATTCGCCCAGTTGCGCGCTAGGGGGGGGAGAGGGAGGTTGCGTCACCGCATAGAGCACGCTCAGTTGCTGCACCCTGACGATATCCCCAGGTTCAAAGAGTTGGAGATCATCGCTTCCATGCAGCCTATCCACGCCACCTCCGATATGGTGATGGCCGATAGGTATTGGGGGGAGAGGGCGCGATATTCCTACGCTTGGCGTTCTCTTCTCCACTCTGGTGCCCGTTTGGCCTTCGGCTCTGACTGCCCGGTGGAGAGCCTAGATCCACTTAGGGGCATCCATGTGGCGGTCACCCGCCAGAGGGCCAGCGGAGAGCTGGAAGGGGGCTGGTACCCCCAGGAGCGACTCACCATGGCCGAGGCGGTGCAGGCCTACACCCTGGGAGCGGCCTACGCTTCGGGGGAAGAAGGGGTAAAAGGGTCGATCTCTCCCGGCAAGTTGGCCGATCTGGTGGTCTTGTCGCGAGATATATTCGAGATACCGCCAGAGGAGATATTGGAAACGGAAGTTGCGTATACTATCTTCAATGGGCGCGTTGTGTATGAGGCATAGGACCGAGACGCAAGGAGGTGTAGTCCTTTGAAACTGGAAGAAATCCTCAGGTTTACGATACCCGGCTCAACTGTGGTTGTGGCGTTGCTTGTCGCATTTTGGCCCTTCTTCAAGTGTCTACTAGATGATGGAGATGGCGGAATCATTGCGGCTTTGGTCGTGATTCTTGTTGTGCCCATTGGATATCTTATGCACCAGATCTACCAGATGTGGCATCAGAGCAAATGGGGTCGTCTCGCATCTTGCAAGCGGCCTGCCTTCAAATTGATGCAAGAGAAGTACAAGGAAAGCAAAGAATGTACAGACATCGAAGCGTGGCAAGCAAGGTTGGCCTGGGACTCTTGGTTTGGGCGATGCGCTGCTGATGAGCGTTTCGCGAACGTACTATCTACTCAACACATTTGGTGGCTCTCATCTAAGACCATGATGGTGGCATTTTCGATAGGCATATTGTTACTGATTGTTTCCATAATAATCTATCCGCCTACCATAATAGTTTACCCGCTTCTTTCCATAAGAGTTTATCCGACTACCGTAGTAATTTATCCGCTTACTTCTTGGTCGTTGACTGAGAATTGCCACCTCTGTGTAAGGATGGTTCTCGGTTTTGTCTACCTGGTTCTAGTGATATTCTTTCACTTCAAGGCTAAGTCAACTGGTAACTATCTTTGGCTGCTTGAGCGCTGGGCTGTCGCAGACAACTGGAGGCAGATTGAACCCCTTTTGGACAAGATAGTGAAAGAGAGCCCCGGCATTTCCTACTCAGTAGGCTGGTGGGGACGGACAGTGCAGGGCTTCCCTGAGAGAAAATCTCCTTGTAAGAAGAACACAGAACGATGATCTTTCAGCCATACGCAGTTCTTTTCCTGGGCGCGGTGGCCGTCTCCTTCGCTTCCATCTTTATCAGGTGGGCGGACGCGCCATCTCTTGTTATCGCCGCCTACCGTTTGGGCTTGGCCTCCTTGGTGATAGGGCCAGTGGCTCTACTAAGGTCTGGTCAGGAGTTGAGGGCCCTGGGCCGCAAGGATCTCTTCTATCTCGTGATAGCGGGGCTATTTCTGGCTCTCCATTTCGCTCTATGGATCGCCTCTCTGGCCCATACTACCGTGGCCAGTTCGGTCATCCTAGTCACCATGAGCCCCCTCTTTGTGGGACTATTCTCCCATCTTTTGGGGATGGATCGAGTTACCAAGGGGATGGTGGGAGGGATACTCCTCTCCCTGTTGGGGAGCGTGGCCATTGGCTACGGGGACTTCGCTTTGGGTGGAAGAGCCTTGTGGGGGGATGTCCTGGCCCTGGGGGGAGCGGTGATGGTCACCGGCTATCTACTGGCCGGTCGAAGGCTCAGGCAGAGGCTCTCGCTTTTGCCCTACGTCTCTCTCACCTATTCCGTGGCTGCGGCTGTGACGCTACTTCTCTGCCTTCTCACCGGGGAGCGGTTCACCGGCTACTCATCTACCACTTATCTTATGTTCATTCTCTTGGCCTTGGTGCCCCAGGTGATCGGCCATTCGGCTTTCAACTGGGCTCTGGGGTACCTTTCGGCCCCTTTTGTCAGCATCATTACCTTGGGAGAGCCGATAGGGGCCACGATCTTGGCCTGCCTCATACTTACTGAGGTCCCCACCCTTTTGAAGATAGCAGGTGGAGCGATGATCCTTTCGGGCATCTACCTGGCTTCACGGCAGAAAGCGGTCGAGGTTGTCCCCTAAAATGGCCACTCGCTTGATCCTGGTGCGGCACGGGGAGACGGATTGGAACTTGGAGGGACGGTATCAGGGGCAGGCCGATGTCCCTTTGAACGAGCGGGGGAGGGAACAGGCCAAACTCCTGGCTGAACGGCTAAGGGGTGAGAGGATCGAGGCTATCTATGCCAGCGACCTCTCCCGTGCCTACGAGACGGCAAAGATCATAGCGGGCGCTATTGGGCAGGAAGTGAAGCCTCTCCAATCGCTGAGGGAGGTGGATACCGGGGTTTGGACGGGCCTCACTTACGGGGAGGTGGAGGCCAGGTACCCAGAACATCTCAAGGAGTGGCGAGCCGATCCGTTGGGGGTGAAGTGGTTGGAGGGGGAGTCCTACCTGGCGCTTTTCGAGAGGACCAGGGCAGCCGTAAAAGAGATAGTGGAGGCTCATCCCTATCAGACGGTGCTCATCGTCAGCCATGGCGGCAATATCCAATGCATCGTCCTAGATGCCTTGGGGGTGGGGGCGGACTGCGGCATAGAGATAGCCAGCCGATTCGCGGCTGATAACGCTTCCTTGCATATTCTAAGGTATGCTCGAGATGGGGTGTTAATACAAACCCTGAACGACAGGTGTCATCTCGACCGGTTGCCTCAAAATGATGCGTGTTAACGATAGAGAGATAAACCATATACTTTTCGATCTTGACGAGACGCTCTATCCTAAGGAGACGGGGCTGATGGCGGTTGTTAGCCAGCGCATCAACGACTATATGCGGCTACGACTGGGGATACCCGGGTCCCAGGTCCCGGAACTGAGAAAGAGGTATTACCGCCGCTATGGCACTACCAGCCGGGGCCTCTATCTCCATCACCATCTGGACATCCATGATTACCTGATCTATGTTCACGATCTGCCGGTGGGGGAGTATCTATCACCTGACCCTCTCTTGGATCAGGTGCTGGGTGGCATCGAGGCAGAGAAGGCGGTCTTCACCAACTCGCCTCGCGAGTACGTTCAGCGGGTGCTTAGGGCCCTAGGCGTGGAAAGCCATTTTGACCGCATCTTCGATATCTATTTCTTGGGGCAGATAAACAAACCCGACAAGCGGGCCTACCTCAAAGTCATAGAGACCTTGGAAACCGATGGTCAGGATTGCTTAATTGTTGACGACTTGGCGAGGAATTTGAAAGCGGGGAAAGATCTAGGGATGGTAACCGTCCTGGTGGGTGACGGTCCTATCCTAAAGGATCCCTTAGGAGAAGGATCCCTGTCCCGCAGGTCCCAAAGGTCCCAAAGGGATCCCGTGGGAGATCCCGTGGGAGATCCCGTCCCACAGGGATCCCGAGGGAAGGGATGGGAGAAGGAGGAGGGGGTGGATTTTGTGATCCCCAAGGTGACGGAGTTGGGGAGGATAGTGAAGGGAGCATGAGGGACAAAGTTGTATCTCTATCTGAGGCTGTAGCCTTGGTGCAGCCGGGGGACACTATCGCTCTAGGGGGTATGACCCTCTACCGTCGGCCGGTGGCCTTCGTGCGGGAGTTGATCCGCTCTGGGGTTAAGGATCTGACCCTGTTGGCCCTCACGGCGGGGTATGAAAGCGATCTCCTCGTGGGTGCTGGCTCTGTTAGGCGGGTTCGCGCCTGTTATTTCGGGCTGGAGGTTTTCGGGCTGGCTCCCATGTTCACCAAGAAAGCAGGAGATTTGGAGATAGTGGAGGAGACGGAGGTCTCCTTGGCTCTAGGGCTTCGAGCCGCTTTGAGCGGGATAGGCTTCCAACCAGCCCGTGCTTGGCAGGGAACGGACCTCCTAAAGGTGCGGCCTGATGTGGAGACTATCTCTTGTCCCTATACTGGGGAACGGTATGTTGCCTTCCCGGCCATTAGGCCCGATGTGGCGGTAATCCACGTCCAGGAGTCGGACCGCCAGGGCACCGCTATCCTGAAAGGCAATTTGGCCTTGGATAGGGAGATGGTTCTCGCTGCCAAGCGAGCGATTATCACCACTGAGAGGCTCGTGGAGGAGGTGGAGGGGGAGATCGGGACTTTCCCTGCTCGGGTGGATGCCGTCGTCCTGGCTCCCAAAGGGGCTTACCCCACCTCTTGTTATCCCTACTATCGCTTGGCTAGCCAGGAGATATTAGATTATGTAGATGCCTGCTCCAGGGGAGAGTTCGAGGAGTACTTGGCGCACTTCCTAGATGGAGGTGAGTTTGGGGAGCACTGACGATTTCACTATCGATGAGTTGATCGTAACCTGCATCTCGCGTCAGGCGGAAAATGGGGACCTGATGGCCCAGGGTATAGCCACCCCGTTGGTGGTCGCCGGTTATATCCTGGCCAAGTTGACCCACGCACCGGATCTCATCTTCGCCGTGGCTACAGGGGGCTGCGCCACCGACTCTTGGGGGCCCCTCTCCATCTCTAGGGCTGAGGAGGCTAATCTAGAGAAACCGTTGTATATTTTTGGTTTCGATGAAGTGGTGGGAACCCTCATGGTCACCCTTCAGCCCAAGGAGTTCTTCCGACCGGCACAGGTGGACCCCAGAGGCAATTTCAACAATGTGGTTTTAGGGGACTATTATGCTCCCAAGTTGCGGCTGCCGGGGTGTGGGGGGATCGCCGATGTGACCAACTACTCTTCTCGGGTCTACCTCTACGTGCCCCGCCATAGTCGGGCCGTCTTCGTGGAGCGGCTCGACTTCGTAAGCGGTGTCGGTGTACTGGAGGAGGAGCAGCGTAGGGAGTTATCTATTCTCAGTCCCGGTCCTCGCTATCTGGTGACAAACCTGGGGACTTTCGATTTCGAGGGGGGTCGGATGAGGCTCCTTTCCTATCATCCAGGAGTGAGCGTGGAGCGGATAGAGAAAAAGACCGGGTTCCCTCTGGCTATGGCGCCAGATTTCCATGAGACGCCGCCTCCCTCCGCTGAGGAGGTGAGGCTTTTGAGGGAGGAGATAGACCCTCTAGGTATCCGGGATTTGGAGCGTCTCAGCGGGGGGAGAAGGCGGGCCAAACTGAGGGAGATCATCGAGCGAGAGGCAGAAGGCTTTTGAGGAGGTAGTATGTCTTCCCCAGAGTATATGAACGTCTGGGCCATAGCCGAGGTAGGGCGAATGAGCCCTGTTAGCCTGGAGTTGGTGGCTGCAGCCCGAGAGTTAGCCGACCGGATGGGGGAGCGGGCGGAGGTGGTCCTTTTGGGCCACCAGGTGGAGGATCGGGCTCAGGAGTTGATCCGCCGGGGAGCCGATCTCGTTTACTTGGCCGATGACCCCACGTTAGCCGATTATTCAACGGAGGGTTACTTGGCGACTTTGACCGTTTTAGTGGAGGCTAGGCGCCCCCTGGTCCTCCTCCTGGGGGATACGGAGATGGGACAGGATCTGGCCCCCCGTCTGGCCCAAGGCTTGGGGACGGGGCTCATCTCCGGGTGCACCCGCCTGGAGATGGACCTGACGGAGTGGCTCCTTTTGGGGACCAGCCCGGCCTATGATGATCGGCTGATGGTCACCTCCTCCATCCCTCAGGGGCGACCCCAGATAGCCACCCTGCGCCCAGGGGCCATAGAGCCCTTCCCCCCTGACGATTGGCGGGCGGGAAGCGTGGAAAAGGTGAGCGTAGAGAAGGTTGAACCCGTGGTGAAGATAGTGGAGAGAGGGCTTGCGGTGCCTCGACCGAGGCTAGAAGAGGCGAGGGTGATAGTTGCGGGAGGCCGGGGCATGGGAGGCCCGGAGGGGTTCGGGATGCTTGGGGAGTTGGCCGAACTCTTGGGCGGGGCCGTAGGAGCCTCCCGAGGAGCGGTAGATGAGGGGTGGATAGGTGGGGAGCAATGGGTGGGAGGCGCTGGCGGAAAGGTGGTGAGGCCGGATCTCTACATCGCCTGCGGCATCTCTGGAGCCATCCAGCACTATCTGGGGATAAAAGACTCCAAATATATCGTGGCTATCAACACCGATGAGCGGGCCCCCATCATGGACCTGGCGGACGTAGGGATCGTGGGGGATGTCCACGAGGTGGTGCCGGCCCTCATAGAAGCGTTGAAGGCCCGAGGTAAGGGATGATTTCATGTAGCCTCGCTCGTTAAGGCGACGTTTCAGTATTAAATCAATGTAGCGGCGCAGTTCATCTGCGACGCTCTAATGGTGGCGTCAGATGGTAACATCTGACGCTTTTTGCTGGCAGGAGGCAACTCTTGCCAGCACCTAGAACCGGCTAAAGCCTCGATTCCCCTTCCAACCAGGAGTGGAGCCTTTGGGATCGGTGCTTGTCCTGGATTTCAAATCCAGGACAAGCGGTAGCAGATAAGCAGGTATGGCCTGTCCTGGCATCGTCAGGCCAGGGAAACCTGCCCTACTTGACTGCGACGTTTTCTCGTCCGAGACGGGCTCGGACGCTACAACTCTAGTTGTAGGGGCAGGGGTAGTTCCCGCTAGTTAAGGCTTGTCTTGGAGGGGAGATTATGATATATTCGACTTGGGCTCCAGCAGCCCATAAACGTGTAAGGAGGCAAAGATGGGTGAAGGGGGCAAGGGGAGGCCAAGCCTATTGCCAGGTTTAATCCTCATCATTCTGGGGTTGGCGTTTCTAGCCTTGCAATTCGTGGAACGCCCCTGGGGGCCGGGGTTCATCTTCGCCTTGGTGGGGGTCATCTTCGTGATCAGCGCCCGCGTTACTCGTAACCTTGGGTTATATGTCCCCGGTTTCATCCTTCTTGGTCTTGGAGCGGGGTTGGCGGCCATGACCATTATCCCCCCAGAGGAGAAGAACTGGCCCCTCATCCTTATCGGTTTGGGGTTAGGGTTTCTGGCCATCTGGCCCACATTTACCATGCCCCAAAGGCAACATCCCTGGCCCCTATATCCTGGAGGCATCCTGGCTGGTTTGGGCCTTCTCTTCTTGATGGCAGAGTACCAGGTCTTTGGGCTTACCATGGAGTCCCTCTCCTCCATCCTAAGATGGTGGCCGCTCATCTTGGTGGTCATCGGGGCGGCGATCGTCTACCGCTGGTATGGGGAGAGGGAAGAGGGAGGCTGAGACGGCTAGATTCCTCCGGCGGGAGATCGAGGCCCGCTCGGTTCTCAGCAAGTCGGGGATCTCCACGGTGACCTACGCCCTTAACCCCTACGTGGGCTGTCAACATGGTTGCCTCTACTGCTACTCGGTCTTCATGAAGAAGTTCACTGGACATAGGGAGGAGTGGGGCACTTTTGTCGATGTGAAGGTAAACGCCCCCCAGGTCTTGGCGCGGGAACTGAAGCGGGCCAAGCCGGGAGAGGTTCTCCTCTCCTCGGTGACGGACCCCTACCAGCCGTTGGAGAGGGAGTATCGGTTGTCGCGAGCCTGTCTCGAAATATTGCGGGAATATCCCCGGTTTCCGGTCAGCATACTGACCAAGTCGGCCTTGGTGCTGCGAGACTTGGATATCTTGTCCCAGATCGAGGATCTGGAAGTGGCCTTCACCGTCACCGGTCTCGATGAGGGTGCGCGGCAGGTATTCGAGCCCCAGGCCTCGCCGACGCGGGCGCGGATTGAGGCTCTGGCCCGGCTCTCGGAAGCGGGTCTAAAGACCTGGGCCTTCTTCGGCCCCGCTCTCCCTTACATCTCCGATGGAGAGGAAGAGATCGAGGCCCTCTTCGGGGAGTTAAGGGAGGCGGGGGTGAAGCGGGTTCTCGTGGATAGTCTCAACCTGAAGGGGGCCATGCGGGGAAGGGTTATGCGGGCTATCTCGACCTATTACCCTGACCTGTTGGAGGCTTATCGCCTCTTGGCCGCTGACAGAAAGGCCTACTCTTCTGTCTTGGGAGAGCGGGCGCGGCGGGCAGCGGCCAAGTATGGTCTGGAGTGCGAGGCTTGCTTCTGAGAACTTTCGAAGGCACCCATTACGAGATCGGCTATCGGTTGGGACGTGGCTTGGTTACCCTCGATGTACCGGAGAGCGACAGCCAGGGATCTGAGTTCGCTGCCCAGTGTGAGGCCATAGTCAAGGAGATCTATCCCCCCATCTTGGAGAAGGTGGAGGGGCTCATCGAGGGGAGTGGGCTTTCGGCCCAGGCTTTCAAGACCTATTTCTATACCCGAAGCGGGCCGCCTCAGATCGGTTGCACGAACTTAGCCATCATGCCCCCCTGTACGAAAGAGGGCTTTCTCCTTCTAGGAGGCAACTACGATTGGTTCTACTCGGCCGGAGAATGGCGGGAGATGAGGTTGATTCGACCCCAAGGAGCCTGCTCCCACATCTCGGTGACCCACCATTGGGCCGGGAGCCCCCATGCCCTCAATGGGAGCGGGGTTGCGGTGCTTCTCTCGGTCTTGCCGGAGAGGGAAGTGAAAAAGCCGGGGTTACAGTGGCACCTGGTTATCGATATCCTGATGGAGAGCTGTAGCCATTTGGAGGAGGCGCGCCAGTTCATCACCTCAGTTCCCCATCTGCGGGCTTTTAACTACCTCATCGCCGATGAACATCAGGCTATCGTGGCCGAGGCCACGCCCGATGGGGTCTTGATCAGGGAGCCAGAGGGCGGGTTATTGGTGGCTACCAATCACTTGCCAGGAAGGGAATTTCCCGAGGAGGAACTGACGAGGATAGAAAGGTTTCGCCAGAGGCGATCCCTCACCCGTTACAAAAGGGTCCAACAGATGATGGGAGAAAAGCCAAGAGGCGTCGACTCGGAGGCTATCAAGGCCATCCTGCGGGACCATGAGGCTCCTATATGCCGAGGAGACCACCCCTCGGTGGAAGAGAGGGGAGGGTTCGACGCTATCTTCGGCACCATCTGGTCCCTTATCTGCCAGCCGGGAAGAAGGGAACTCCTTCTGGCCGCGGGACACCCCTGCAATGGCGAGTATGAGAGGTATTATTTATGAAACTTTCGGGGAAAAGGGTCTTGGTCACCTCTGGGCCCACAAGAGCCCCTATCGATGCGGTGAGATATATCACTAACAAGTCTAGCGGCCGGCTGGGGGCCCTGATAGCGGAGGAGGCTCTTAGGGAAGGGGCAGAGGTGACCTATATCTATGGCCAAGGGAGCGTACTCCCTCAAGTGGCGGAATCCGCTTCCTTGCGCCTGGTGGAGGTGGAGACGGTACCAGACTTGATGGAGAAGATAAGAGAGGAGTTAGAAGAGGCCAACTACCAGGCCATCATCCATGCTATGGCCGTCTTGGATTATGTGCCCCAGGCCCCTGAGGGGGAGAAGGTGCCTTCGGGGCGAGAAGAGTGGCAGATAAGGTTGGTTAGGACCCCCAAGGTGATAAAGATGATCCGAGATTTAAATCCCCGGGCTTTTCTCGTGGGGTTCAAACTGGAGGTGGGGAGCACGGAAGGGGAACTGATCGGTATCGCCCATCGGTCGCTCTTGGCCAACAAAGCCGACCTGGTAGTGGCCAACGACCTCTTGCAGATCGAGCGGGGGAGCCATGTGGGCTATTTGGTGAACCCAGAGGGCGAGGTTGTCGCTCGGGCGGAGGGCAAGGAGGAGATAGCGAGAAGGTTAATAGAGATCATCATAAAAGGTTAAGGAGGTCCCAAAATGGCCAAGAACCTGGAAGGCAAGACTATTCTCTTGGGGGTCACGGGCAGCATCGCTGCTTATAAATCGCCGGCCATCTTGAGGAAACTGAAGAGTTTGGGAGCCGACGTTATTGTGGCTATGACCAAGGCAGGCACGGAGTTAATTACGCCCCTGACCTTTAAGGCCCTCTCTGGGAACCCGGTCTTGGTGGAGATGTTCGAGCCAGCCACGGAGTGGCAGATCGAGCATGTGATCCTGGCTCAAAAGGTGGATCTGGTCTTGATCGCCCCGGCCACGGCCAATATCATGGGCAAGATAGCCTCGGGGATCGCTGACGATATGGTCTCCCTTACGGTGATGGCCACTAAGGCACCGGTAGTGATCGCTCCAGCCATGAACGTTAATATGTATGAGAACCCTATCGTACAGGGGAATATCGAGAAACTGGAACGGCTGGGCTATACCTTTATAGAGCCGGGGGTGGGTGTCCTAGCCACAGGGGTCGAGGGGAGAGGCCGGCTGGCGAATTTAGAGGAGATAGTGGAAAAGGTGTGCCAACTCTTGTCAAAGTAGCGCCGTCCCGGCCCAAGGGAACCTTTGCGGAAGGGGGAGATATGACCGATCGGAGTTGCACCGAGATCACCTTCCCGGTACGGTATGCGGAGACAGATGCTATGGGCATCGTCTATCACTCGAACTATATAATCTGGTTCGAGGTGGGGCGAGGGGATTACATGAGGCAGAGGGGGTGGGAGTACGCCGACTTGGAGGCTCAGGGGTGCTATCTCCCTGTCTCTGAATTAGAGGCTCGCTTTCTGGCCTCGGCCCGGTACGGCGAGTGTCAGAAGTTGTGCCGGCCCGGAGCCATCGATTTCGACCAGAAGAGGCG
>DAOULQ010000210.1:0-21930 GCA_034419095.1 Anaerolineae bacterium
TTGCCGATCGTGAGGGCTGCCGTCCTCTCCACAAACTTGTCCACAAAGGGTTGGAAGATCGACTCGTGGACATAGATACGGTTGATGGCGTTGCATATCTGTCCCATATTGCGGAAGGAGCGGTAGACGCCCCCCTTCACCGCAGCATTGAGATCGGCGTCCTCGCATACGATGAGGGGGCAATGGCCACCCAGTTCCAGGGAGAGGTGCTTGAGATCTTCGGCAGCCAGGCGCATGATCTCCTTGCCGGTCTCCGTTTGGCCAGTGAGGGCTACCTTTCGACACAAAGGGTTCACTACCAGCGCCCTTCCTACCTCGGTGCCGGGCCCGGTAACGATGTTCAACACCCCTGGCGGGGCCCCGGCCTCCTGCAGTAGCGCTACGAATCGGGTGGCGGCCAATGGCGCCACACTAGGGGGCTTGGCCACCACGGTGCAACCAGCGATGAGGGCGGGCCCTAACTTCCAAGAGAGTAAAAGCACCGGATAATTCCAAGGGCCAATGGCGACCACGGGGCCAATGGGCTGCCAGATGACGATGCTGCGCCGGCTGGTGGAATCGGTGGGGATCGTCTCCCCGGTCATCCTCCGCGCCTCCTCGGCAAAGTACTCCAAGGCTTCCGCCGAGGCGTTGATCTCCCCTATCGCCTCCTTTAAGGGCTTACCTTGCTCCATCGTCAAGACTCGCCCTAACTCCTCTCGCCGCTCCCGGGCCAACTGAGCAGCCTGACGCAGTATGGTACCCCTCTTGATGGGCGGCAAGCCACTCCACCCCTTGAAGGCTCGATCTGCAGCCTCCAAGGCCCTCTGGGCATCTTTGGGTCCTCCCTTAGGAACATGGGCGATCACCTCGAAGGTGGCGGGGTTGATCACCTCGAAGGTCTCGCCCCCCTGGGCATTCACCCATTCCCCATCGATTAACATACGAACTTCTTCCATCATCTAACGCTCCTTTACACGCCTTACGGGGTTATCAATACCTTCATCGCCTTCTTGGAAGCAGCGAGGACAAAGGCTTCTTCCACCTGGGATAGAGGAAAGCGGGCAGTGATGAGAGAGGAGAGATCGACCCTTCCCGAGGCTACAATCTCCATGCTTTTTCTGTACTGATAGTTGCTGGAACCGGTGGTCCCCGTGACCACCAGTTGCTTATAATGGACTCTGTTGGAGTTGAAGTTTATGAATTCTCGTCCTTGGGGGAGGCCACCGAAGAAGTTGATACGGCCCTGGGGTGCTGCCAAATCCAGCGCCTGCTCTTGGGCCGCAGGCGAGGGAGCAGCCACGATGATGACATCGACTCCCCGACCGTCGGTGGCTCCTCTAATGACAGCCGCAAGGTCCTCCTTCGCGGGGTTGATAGCCAGATCGGCTCCGAACTCTAAGGCTTCGGTGAGGCGCTCTTCGATCATTTCACTGATGATAACCTTTGATGCTCCACTCAAGGAGGCGAGAAACAGATGCATGATGCCGATGGGACCCGCTCCTACGATGAGTACCGATTCACCAGGCTCGATTCGGCAAGCGCGCGAGCCGTTGTAGCAGCAGGAGAAGGGTTCGTTGAGGGCCGCTTCCTCGAAGGAGACCCCTTCGGGGAGAGGCACGATATTCCCCTGGCGAATCGCCTTCTTGGGGATGAGCATATATTCGCTGAAGGCCCCATCGAGGCTGATGCCGAAGGCTTCATATGTAGGGCAGAGATGGTTATGCCCTTGAACGCATTGTTCACACCCCCCACAGCCGATATTGGGGGCGATGGCGATCCTCATCCCCGGAGTGAGAGATCGCACCATCGACCCTATCTCTGCCACCTCTCCGGCGAATTCGTGTCCTAGGATGCGAGAGGTGCCTGGAGGTATCTTGAAATGACCGGAAGAGTAGATCCTGAGGTCGGTACCACAGATGCTCGTTGCCCTCACCCGCAGGAGGGCTTCCTCATCGTTGATGGTGGGGCGGGGCACCTCTTCCACTCGCATCTCTCCCACATCGTGGTAGACCGCCGCTAGCATGACCTTCGTCTAGCCTCCTTTGAAAGGCAGATCCACTGGCCTCCCGGTCTCTATGGACCGATTCGCTGCCAAGACCCCCTCCAAGGCTCGTTTCCCATCCTCGCCCGTTACAGCGGGCTCTTGTTCTTTGATTATGCAGTCCACGAAGTGGCGATCCTCGGCTATGTACGCCTGTCGGAACCGCTCTCGCCATCCGGGGAAGTTGGAGGCCACGAGGCCAGTGCTTTTCGTGCAACTCACCACAGCCGTGTCTTGTAGTTGGCCGATGAGGATCACTCCCTCACTCCCCAAGACTTCCGCCCGGGCATCGTAACCATAGCCGACAGGACAGCTGCCCTCTATAACCCCTAAGGTTCCGTTCTTCAAGTGGAGGGAGACTATGGCGTTGTCATAGAAATTAGGGAATTCTTCCTTGAGGTCGAAGCACTTGAGGGTGTTGGCCTCCGCGTAGATTCTCTCGAACTCACCTTCCGCCAGCCAGCGGATGGTGTCGAAATCATGGCTATTCACCTCGGCTAACATGCCATTACTGGTACGGGGGTCGCAAGCCCACCGCGGAGGTAGTCCCGGCCCGCGGGTGAGAGAACGGACCAGCATAGGGCTTCCGATTTCTCCTCCCTCGATCCGTTTCTTAGCAGCGGTGAAAACGGGGTCGAAGCGGCGCAT
Organism: Anaerolineae bacterium; assembly: GCA_034419095.1. Taxonomy (GTDB): domain Bacteria; phylum Chloroflexota; class Anaerolineae; order UBA7937; family UBA7937; genus UBA7937. Next base: position 2,672 of record DAOULQ010000210.1, read on the forward strand.
GAAGCCCATCTGCAATATCACCCCCGCCTTTCTAGTGGCCTGGATCATCTCCTCCGCCTCCTCCAGAGTCAGGGCCATGGGCTTCTCACAGAAGATATGCTTCCCTGCTTCGGCTGCTGTGACGGCGATCTCGGCATGGGTGAAGGTGGGCGTGGTGATGCAGATAGCATCGATCTCCGCCCTGTCTAGGGCCTGGCAGAGATCAGGGGAAAAAGGGTCTACACCCAGGTCCTTTGCCCTCTCCCTAGCCAATTCCAGATCGGCGTCCACGACGGCAACCAGGGAGGCCCCTGGCACGTTCTCCCTAAAGTTCGTAGCGTGCACCATGCCGGCTCGCCCAACACCGACAACGCATACCCTCACAGGGTTCACTCTTCCGCTCCTCTCGCAGGAAGGCGTCTGAGGCTCGTGCTCAAACCTGAAATACCCTCTTGCTATTATTTCCCCAAACAAGCCAATATCTGATCACGGCTCGTGATGATGATCGCCGGTCGTCCTTCATAGCTCTCAATCGTCCCTACAATCCGCACACAATCCTTGCCCGCCAAGTCAGACAAATCGAGGTCGAACGAAACGCCATAAAACGAACCTGGTTCGTTACTCATAATCACGAGGTAGGCTTCCCCCGACTTATCAACACGGAGGATTGGTCCCTCGACACATTGTGATTGGCCTAGATAATTTGGCGCCGACTTCCAGGAGACGCACTCGAAGAGGCGTGTTGGCGTAGGCCGACCACCCTCACCCGTTTCGGCTGTGAAAGTTGCGGCTGGCTTAGGCCACTCTTGGTAAAAGGTGCCTTTCGGTGCACAGGCCGATAAAAGAAGCACGGAAAGCAAGATAAGCACCAAGAGTCTCCTCATTTCGTCAACCTCCGTTCTTTGCTAGATCTCTACCCCTCTACGCTAAATGGCAAATGGAGCCGATCTTGGCCGCTAAACGCTAGAACGACCTGATACCCTCAGACCTCCCTCTCGTACTGGCGAAGACGGATTATACACTCTGCCGCATAGAGATCCCTAAGGTGCTGATAACGCTTTAGCCGCGCTGCGATGTAGGGATCCGGCACGGGCGGCAAAGGCTCCAAAGCCAGGGCTCCTTGGTAATCGATCTCCTTTAGGGCCTTCACTATGGCCCCAAAGTCGGTATGGCCGTAGCCCACCGCCTGCCGGTTGCTGTCGGCGATATGTACATTGACCAAGAGTTCTCCAGCCTTCCGTATGGCCTCGGCGGGGTCTTTCTCCTCGATGTTCATATGGAAGGTATCGAGGTGGAGTTTTACCGCCCTCGACCCCACATCGGAGACGAAACGGAGCCCCTGGTCCACGTTGTTGACCAGGAAGGTTTCGTAGCGGTTGATGGGCTCGATGGCCAAAAAGATGCCCTTCTCCTCGGCGTAGGCAGCGGCAGTTTTTACCGATTCTAGGGCGTAGTTCCACTCCCTCGCCGCTGCGGCCACCCACTCCTCCTCACTTCCATAGTGGCCCACCGGGCTGGTCTTGGCCACCGCTGAGGGGACGACGATGATCAGCGGCGCACCTACATCCACAGCCAACTCTACACACTCCCGCAGATATTCAACAGCCCTCCCCCTTACCTCGGGATCGGGGTTAGCCAAATCCCTCTCCTCGGTGGGCCAGGGGTAGATGCCAGCGATGGAGAGAACCTGGAGGCCAAACTCCCGACAAAGCCCACGGATCTCCGCCCCGCGGTAAAGACGGGGCTCGCCCATGAGTTCTACCCCATCGTAGCCATATCTCTTCAGACGCTCGAAGGTCTCCCGCAAGGGCTCATCACCATAGATCCAGTTGCTGACGGAGTACTTCATGGCCAGACTTCCTGGGGTATCAACTGGCCGCTTTCTCGTAGGCCCGTAGCCAGGTGATACACTCTTCAGCGTAGGTGTCCCATAGGTGCTTATAGCGCTCCATGCGGACGGCCAGGAGGGCATTGGGTTCGGGGGGCACAGGTTCCATGGTCAGGAGTCCCTGATAGCCGCTCTCCTTCAGGGCCTTCATGATGGCCGCGAAATCGGTGTGCCCGTGGCCTACCGGCCCCCGTTGGCTATCGGAGACGTGCATGTTGACCAAGAGGCTCCCGGCCTCGCGGATCGCCTCGGCGGGATCCGGTTCCTCGATGTTCATATGGAAGGTGTCGAGATGAATCTTCACCGCCTCGGAGCCCACCTCCGAGATGAAACGAAGCGCTTGATCGACGTTGTTAATCAAGAAGCTCTCGTAACGGTTGATGGGCTCGATGGCCAGGAGCACGCCCTTCTGCTCGGCATAGGCAGCCGCTTTCCGCACCGATTCCGCGGCGTAGCCCCATTCCCTGGTCACCGCCTCTTTCCAGGCTTTCTCACTATCCGGCTGGCCGATGGGACTGGTTCTCCCCGCCGAGGCAGGGATGACCACCACCAGAGAGGCTCCTACCCCTACAGCCAGATCCACGCATTGGGCGGCATAGTTCAGGGCCTTCTGGCGCATCTGGGAGTCTGGATGAGCGAGATCCCTTTCCAGGGGCCAGATCGACCAGGCCAGGACGGAGAGGACGGAGAGCCCGAACTCCTGGCAGAGCCCTTTGACCTCCTGAATGTCATAGCGCTGGGGCTCGCCCACCAGTTCTACACCGTCGTAGCCATACTTCTTCAGGCGTTGGAAGGTAGCGCGCAGGGGTTCGTCGCCATAGATCCAGTTGCTGATGGAGTACTTCATGGCCTGCTCCTTTCCTCAACCAGGCCTCTTCGATCGCCTCATAGATGGGGAGAGAAGTGGGGGTGCCCCTTGCCTCTCCTCAAGAGCCCCCCCAAACAGAAACCCGCTTCTATGACCAGAATGAATGAGACTCAACCCCCGTACCTTCTTCGCAGTTGATCGAAGAGGACAACCCCGATGATCAGCAAGCCCATGACTACCTTCTGGGCGAAGTCCTGCATGTTGTGTAGGTTCAAAACGTTGCTCAGGATGCCCATGATGAGAGCGCCGAACAATGTGCCGATGACGCTGCCCTCGCCACCGAAGAGGTTGGTTCCCCCGATGACCACGGCAGAAATGCTTTCCAAGTTCGCTGGGTCTGCCATCAAGGCGTTGGCGGAGTTCATACGTCCCACCAGCACCATGCCAGCCAGCCCTGACAGCAACCCCGAGAGGGTGTAAACCATGATCTTGGTGCGGTCAACATTGATGCCTGAGACCCGGGCCGCCTCTCTATTCCCGCCCACGGCGAAGAGGCTACGTCCAAAACCGGTGTGCATCAAGATCACCCAACCGGCAACCACGACCAGCAAGCCGATGAGAGCCCCTGCTGGGAAGCCGAGGATATCCCCACTCCCCATCCAGATGATCTCCGGGGGCAGATAAGCCTTCAGGGTGACGGCTGTCAGGTGAGAGGGGACGGGCAACCCGCCGGTCAAGATGAGGGCCACGCCACGGGCTGTGCCCATCATCCCCAAGGTAGCGATGAAATCGGGGATCCTTCCCTTGGTGATGATCAGGCCGTTGATGAAACCTAGCGCGGCTCCGGCCGCCAAGCCAAGCAGTATTGCGGGCCAAACAGGTACCAGCCAGTAGCAATAGGCTACCGAAGCCAAAGAGCCTGAGAAGGCGAGGATAGCCCCTACAGACAAGTCGATGCCCGCCGAGATGATGACCAACGTTTGGGCCACGGCCACAATGATGCCCGGGGCTGTTCGCGCTCCCACGTTGCTGGCATTGGTAACGCTGAAGAAACGGGGCGCCGTCGCAACATACCAGACAAAGAGAACCACGGCAAAAACCAGTACGGTCCTGATCCCAAGCCGTACCCTCACTGCGGGTGTGGCTACCCATGTCCTGACCCGTCCCAAGCCTGAAACGCTCGATCCCGAAGGGTTCTCAGCCATTTGTGTCTCCTTTTTATCTCAATACAGCATCTCTCATGAGATCTTCCTGGGATGCCTGACTTCTCTCATACTCGGCTACGAAGGAACCACCAGCCATCACCAGAATACGGTCAGCCATAGCCAAAACCTCTGGCAGCTCAGAGGAAATCATGATAATCCCCACCCCCTGTTTGGCCAGGTCGTTCATCAAACGGAAGACCTCCACCTTAGCCCCCACATCTATCCCTCTGGTGGGCTCGTCGAAGATCAAGATCTTCGCCTGGCTACACAACCACTTGGCCAAGGCAACCTTTTGCTGATTGCCGCCGCTGAGAAACTCGACCAACTGGCTCATCCTGGGTGTATGGATAGCCAACTCCTCGACGTATCTCTCTGCCGATGCTCTCTCTTCATCGTGCCTGAGGAAGCCCAATCGAGTCATCTTTTTTAGACTGGCCAAAGTGATGTTGGCCGGGATGGCCAGTCGAGGCACGAGTCCATCTTTCCTGTCCTCGGTGAGATAACCGAGGCCAAACTCGATCGCCTCTGCGGGAGAGGAGATTTCGACCTTCCTACCGTCAAGAAAGATCTCACCGCTGTCGATGAGATCAACCCCAAAGAGGGCGTGAGCGAAATCTGTGCGACCGGCTCCCAACACGCCAAAGATGCCCAGGATCTCGCCCTCATGCAGGCTCAGGTTGAGATCGTTCAGCATACCCTTCACCGTCAAACCTTGGACCCTCAAGAGTTCCCTGCCCCGTTCTATATCCTCTTTGGGGAAGTGCTCTTCAATCTCCCTGCCCACCATCATCCTAATCAAGGTGGCTTCGTCCGCCTCGTCCACCGCGAGGGTGCCTATCTTGGCGCCATCACGAAGAACAGTCGCTCGCTGGCCGACCTGGGGAACCTCGACTAACCGATGGGAGACATAGATGATGGCTACCCCTTTCTCTTGAAGCCCTCGCATGATGTTGAAAAGCCGCTCCCGCTCCTCATCGGATAGGGCTGATGAGGGCTCATCTAATAGCAAGATCTGCGCGTTCATAGACAAAGTCTTGGCGATCTCGGTCAACTGCTGTTCGCCCATGCTGAGGTTGCCGACACGCTCCCGGGGGTCGATATCAACACCTAGATCATCTAGAATCCCCTTGGCCTGCGACGTCGCTGCGGACCAATCAACGATCCCGAACGGTTTACGCTTGGGGAGCCTGCCCAAGAAGATATTCTCGGCCACGCTAAGACCAGAGATGACGCTTAGTTCTTGATAAACCATCCCTATCCCCAACTCCCGCGCATGCATCGGGCTTTCGATGTCGACCTCCTGATCACGAAGGAAGATCCGACCGCTATCCTTCGGCAGAGAGCCGCTGAGGATCTTCATGAAGGTTGACTTGCCCGCACCGTTCTCCCCCAGAAGAACATGGACCTCTCCCTCATAGAGGTCGAAATCCACGTGATCAAGGGCGTGGACACCCGGGAAACTCTTGTCGATCGCTTCAGTCCGCAAGACCTGCGAAGAAGACATCGATTACACAACCTCCTTATTGGATAAACCTCCTACCGAGGAATAAGATTATATTCCTAATTGTTATTGTATCATTGCCCAACTTCACCTGCAAATTAAGAACCCTTATTGGGCCGTATAACCCCCATCTATGGAGAGTATCGCACCCGTGGCGTAGGGGGACTCATCGGAGGCCAGAAAGAGAATCCCCGCGGCTATCTCTTCGGGCCTTCCCATCCTCTTCAAGGGGCGATCTTCCTCTAGGGCACGCTGGGTACTCTCCGGATCTTGAGCCTCGGCGATCACCTTCTCCACCAAAAGGGTCAAGGTCCTGCCCGGGCAGAGACAATTGACCCTGATATTATGGAGTGCGAAATCAAGGGCCGTACTCTTGGTCAGGGCTATGACCCCGCTCTTCGATACGTTATAGGCCAGCTGGTTCTTGATACCGACGATGCCGGCCTCAGACCCGATGTTAACGATAGACCCGCCTCCACCCTTGATCATCTCAGGGATAGAGTACTTGGAACAGAGGAAGACCCCCTTCAGGTTGACATCCAGAATCCGATCCCACTCCTCCTCAGCAGCCTCCACCACATCGCCTTGTGCGTAGATCCCGGCGTTATTTATCAAAATGTCGAGTTTGCCGTATCTCTCGATGGTTCTCTGCACCATCTTCTTCACGTCGGCGGCTTTGGACACATCCACTTGAACGAATATGGCCTCGCCACCATTTCCCTTGATGAGCCGGACGGTCTCTGCCCCCTCATCTGGATCACAATCGGCAACCACAACCTCGGCCCCCTCCTTGACGAAGAGGAGAGCGGTGGCACGACCTATCCCTGCACCTGCGCCTGTGATGATAGCAACTTTGCCCGCTAGCCTCATCCTCCCCTCCCTTCACGCATTTCAAGCCCAATCCAGCAGGAGGCTTCAGTCCCTATTCGGGGGGAAGGATCGCCCCTGAAAGAGGCGATCCTTCCTTGACCCAGGGTCAGCATGGTGACTGCTACATGCGAGGCGATCCGCCCTCCTTGATGGTCTCCCAATCGATAGGCTCCAGCGCAGGCTCGGGGTAGAAGAGGCGAGCGTTCTCCTGATACATAGTCCGCGGCCGGATGTCGAAGATCTCGGGGACCTCCCCACCGCAGACCATGGTCACCGCGAACTCGGTCCCGTACCAGCCCCACTCTGGGAAGCCATGGTGGGTCTCGGCTATCATCTTCCCCTCGAACACCCTGTCGGCGGACTCGGGCGTGACGTCGTTGGTGAAGATGGCTACCTTATCATCACCTAGCACTGGACCTTCCCCGGCAAGCTCCAGCCGACCAGCAGCCTCGGAAGCCAGCATGGCCCCCAGGCCCATCTCGTTGGAGGCGGCCCAGATACCGTCCAGATCGGCGTAAGCCGTCAGGAAGTCCTCGGCGCACTTGATCCCCTTCTCGCGGTTCCAATCCGCGGCGCAGGGTGCTCCCACGACCTCGATGCCCGGGAATTCATCCACGATACTGTGGAAGCCGTTCAGGCGCGCCGTGGAGAAGAAGCCACCGGCGATGCCCTCGATGATGGCCACCTTGCCCTCGACCTCAGCTCTCTCCTCATCGGTGATGGTCTCGTAGAGATCCTCCCACCAGGCCAGATCGAGATAGGTGCCAGTCTCGACTTCTACCTCGCGACCCGTCCCCAGGACACCCGGCCCTCCGAAGTAGTCCACTAGGGCGAAGCCGGAGATCCTTCCGGCTATGGTGTTGTCGAAGCCGATGTAGGAGGCCACCTCCACGCCGGCGATAGGCTCCAGCAGGTTGACGATGATCACCGGGATGCCAGCCTCATTGGCCTTCTTGATGGCCGGGATGACCACCTCCACCTCGATGGGAGAGATGCCGATGGCATCACACTCCCTGGCCACAAAGTCCTCGATGATGGCCACTTGGTCGCCGAAGGCTATGTGGCTGGTAGGCGCTTGAGAGACGACGCTGACGAGTTTGAACCCATTCTTCATGGCGTCGGCGGCCGAGAGCAGCCAGTAGTCGGTGGCTGTCCTGAAGACCCCTGTGATGTCGGGCGGGGTCCAACAGATGATGATATCCCTCTCGTAGCATGGTGCCTCTGGCACAGGCGTCGGCTCCACTACCACCGTCTCCTTCACCGGCACCTCCACCGTCTCCACGACCCTCTCGGGCGTTGGTGTCGCCGCCGGTGCACATGATGCCACCACTAGCGCCAGGAGAGCCACAAAAGCCACCATACCCGCCCAGCGCAATCTGCTAGACATCTTTCCTTTCCCCTCCTTTTAAGATAGTGGTACTTCCTGCCTTATCTGGTAGTCGCCTCTCCCTCACCCCCTTTCTCTAAACTTCTCTCCATCAAAGATGTAGAGAGAATCCTCAAAGCATGTCAACGTAGTTTGTGCTCTGAACTCAGTAGCTGGATACCTGCTCTTCAATGACCAAGCAAACAAAAATCGACCGTGATAGTAGCCACCCGTTGCCTAGAAGGGTGGTTGCTTCTGAAGATACCCATTAACTCAAGGTATTGCTTCTGGGCAGATTTTTGAAGATATCCTCGGGCGAAAGTTTCTCTGCTTTGCCGGGGCGCACGAGCTCTACCTCAAACCGGCTCCTGTCGCCTCGGTGCTTCGCCTTAAAGTACTCGATAGGTTGGCCATCCTTCAGGTAGCTGATGCTCCTCAGCAAGATTATGGGGTCCCCCTCCTCGATCTCTAAGAGGTTGGCCTCCTCTTTTGTGGCAGCCACAGCTTCCAACGTGCGACGGCCATAGACTAATTCTAACCCGTACTTCTTCTCTAATATCGCGTATAGGGATTGGGTAGAAAGATCCTCGTCAATGAGCTCGGGGCAGAGTTTATAGGGGACATAGGTGATCACTAGAAGGATCGGCTCATCATCGACAAATCGCAAGCGGTCGATCATGACCACCGGCTCACCTTCTTCTAAGCCTAGCGCGTCTGCGATCTTCAGCGGTGCGGAGACGACCTCCTGTTCCAGCACCTTCGTCGAGGGTTTCAGCCCCAAGGCCACCATATCCTCATAAAAACCCGTTAGATGCTGAACCAGACTCTCACCGATTTTCGGTTCGGCTACAAAGGTGCCTTTTCCCTTCCTCCGATACAATGCGCCTTCGTGGACAAGTTCATTCACCGCCTGTCGGACCACTGTTCTACTGACATCGAAGGTTTCGCAGAGTTCCGCTTCCGACGGGATCTTTTGCCCTGGTTTCCACGTCCCGCTTTCGATCTGCCCTTTTAGGAACTCTTCCAGCTGATAGTAGTAGGGGACAGGGCTATCCCGCCGAATGACTTCTGATGCTGACAGGTAATCCTGTATCATCGTCAACCCTTTGTCTTGTCATCCTATCATATCCTCTCGGTAAGTATACATCACCTTGCCTCACTTGTCAACCCTCCAGTATCTCTCATGTCGAATGCGACAAATAGGTGGTAGGGGGGCGCATGGTGATAGTACTCAAGGTATTTTTGTATCTGCTTTGATGTCTTGGACGTCACGCTTCCATCAGAAGAGTGACCCTGATTTCCTGACGGCCCACTAGACCTATCAGTCGAGGCGGTGTTAAACGAGCTCGGGGAGAGACCGGCTCCCTGGAAGATATGGCTTCGCTTCGCTCTGGCCAGGCTGTCTCGCCGGTCTTTCCCGTATGAAGGAGGGGCAATCATCGGGAGGAATGAGCCTTTCTCCCAACCCACTCCAGTTCTTCTCGTGCCTTTGTCGGCCCTCTTTGTGGACTTTTACACCTCGTGGAACGCATAACCACAGGCTCAGAACTGGATCTGACAGTCTTGGACATGCTCTAACTTGCCATTGTTGGGGTATAGCCATGGTGTAACATGCCGCCGGGTTAACTTGGAGGGGTGGGAACGGGTCGGATGCATAGATCCACAGATAAGTATGCTTATCTCTGGTTTCCCCGACTCCTGACTGCCGCGGACTAAACGTCGCCCCATCGCTCTTGTGTGAGTCTAACCCTTGCGACCAATGATCCCAGCTGATTCTGCCAATCTGTCCTCAACCAGCTCTTCTTCTCAAAAGCCTGAGCCAGGCTTGACGGGAATGCGACCTGATGCTATAATTTGATCGAGGTTCAACAAGGGTCTAGAAGGGGGGTGAAAATAGAGTCACTGATTCGTCTTTTGTAGAGGAACGTAGAGGCCTAGAGAGAGGCTTTTTGCACGTTCAAACATCAAAAACGTGGCCCGCTAGCTCAATTTGGCAGAGCAGCTGACTCTTAATCAGTAGGTTCCAGGTTCGAGTCCTGGGCGGGTCATTTGGGGGAGTGTCGGAATTGGCAGACGAGCGTGATTTAGGATCACGTGGAGCGATCCGTGGGGGTTCGAGTCCCCCCTTCCCCACCAGATAGAGGTTTCCCGGAGAGGGAGACCTTGTTACTATGTGCGCAATCGGTACTCAACTAGATGGCCGAGGAGAGGGCGTGGAAGGATGGCCAAGACCGGCTTTGTCCTGTCCGCCCTTGGGCTCGTTGGTGCCAGCCTGCTCCCTGGCCCAAGTCGCCTGCCCCAAGGCGTGCCAGGCCGGGGTACCAGGACGGGCTGGTACGTATATGCCGCGATCTTTTTCCTTGTTACTCTTGCGCTAGAGACAGGGTTTGTGGTAAATTATATCTGCGCCCCCGTAGCTCAGTGGATAGAGCAGCGGCCTCCGGAGCCGTGTGCGCGCGTTCGAATCGCGCCGGGGGTACTTTCTAGATACACTGGTCATCAAGAGTCAAAACGTAGAGGGGGAACGTGTAGTAGAGCGTTCCCGTTTCGTTACCTACTTCGATCTTCTGGACGAAGCTCTTGGGCACTCGTCTCCGCACTGTACCCTCTTGGAGGTTGCCCTTGAGCCGCTGCACGGCCTCCCTGAAGAGTTCCTCCGAGACCGCGACCCTTCCTGAGAGGAGAAAGGACCCCAGGGAGCTAAGAACCATGCTGGTAATCGAGGAGAGGAGAAAGGTGATGCGCGACCCCACCATCTCTCTTTATGGTCACCGATACCGGGTTCCGCCAGGGTACATCAACTGTCGGATCTGGATAAAGATCATCCGGGAGACAAGGTCATCTTTTCCCTACTGGATCCTGTAAGGAGAGGCAATGGGAAAGACCATTTGGAAGCAAAGGCTGAAGGTTTGGCTTTGTGCGTTACCCAAACTCAACAGCCGGACAGTTTAGATGTTACGTAACATGTCTATCCCCCGTTGACAGGCTAACCGGAAAATAGTATAATACCTCCAAAATCCTAAAAGCGGTGAATCTGGCGAGGAAGCGCGCAGGCCATGGATGTGCAGCCACATGAGCGGGAGAAATCAGCAGGGCTGGGGGAGCTTCCGCTCCTGGTCGAGGTAAGCAAGGCCCTTGTCTCCTCTCTGGCTCTCAAAGAGATCCTGGATCATGTAGTTGAAGCAGTGGCCAGAGCGATGCAGGTCAGGATCTGCACCATCAGGCTCCTGGAAGGCGATGAACTGACCATCGGAGCAGCGGTGGGATACAAAGATGAATCGGCGCGCCAGCACCGCGTCAGAATCGATGAGCGCCTGGCCTGCGTAGTCCGAGACCACCAGCCACTATTGGTCGAGGATCTGTGGAAATCAGAGGACACCCCCGGAAGCCGCCGAGAGAGAGCCAAGCGAGAGGGGGTACACTCCTTCCTCGGAGTCCCTATGATCTCCAAGGGGGAAACCATCGGTGTTCTTAGCGTCTATAGGGAGAAGCCTCATCGCTTCACCAGAAGAGAGATCGACCTTCTCCTCACCATCGCCAACCAGGCAGCCCTGGCCATGGAGAACGCCAGGCTCTATGAGAGGGTCAGTGAACACGCCGAAGAGTTAGAACGCTTGGTGCAGGAGAGGACAAAGGAGTTGCAGGCTATACACGCGGAGTTGCTACAGAGCGCCAAGTTGGCTGCCTTAGGCCAACTGGCTGCTGGGGTAGCCCACGAACTGAACAACCCCCTGGGGGCCATCTCCGGCTATTTAGAACTCTTACAAGAGGAGGTGAAATTGGGACCCCAGGAGACGGAATATGTGGAGAGAATAGGGAAGCGTATCCAACAGGCGACGAAGATCGTGAGAGAACTGAGGAGCACATGGACGCCTTCCGAGCCAGCCTGGCAGACCATTGACATTAACGACATCCTAGAGGAGACCTTGACCTTAGTAGAACGACGGCTCTCCCTGCATCAGATAAAGATCCAAAAAGAGTTAAATCCCGATCCGCCACCGATTCACGCCGACCCAGATCGACTGCAACAGGTCTTCATCAACCTCATTACCAACGCCAGCCAAGCCATGGGAGAGGGAGGCACCTTAAGGGTCATTTCCCAGGAATCGAGGAGTGGCGAGTGGGTGGAGATAATCTTCGCCGATACGGGAGAGGGTATCGCCAAGGAGCATTTGAACAAGATATTTGACCCCTTCTTCACCACCAGGAGGCCAGAGAAGGGGATGGGCTTAGGGCTTTCCGTCAGTCATAGGTACATAAGAGACCACGGAGGGGCCATCGATGTCTGGAGCGAAAAGGGAAGGGGTGCTGTTTTCAGAGTAGCCCTGCCCCCTTCAGGGGCCAAGAGATGTTGGGAGATCCTCGATTGCGACGAGAAGGAAGGATGCAGGGCCGTGCAAGAAAAGGCCGACTATAGATGCTGGTCAGTGATGGAAGATGCATCGCTGTGCGAACGCTGTGAAGTGTATAGAATAAAGGCGCTCCCATCCCTCGATGAAAGCCTCCTGCCCGAATAGCGTGGTGAGGTAGATGGTGATGGGGGCCAATGGAGAAGAGACCAAGATTCCGGTCGTAGATGACGATCCAGATGTGCGTTTCATCCTCAAAGAGACCCTTAAGAAGATAGGATATGAGGTCCAAGCGGTAGAGAGCGGTTGGGAAGGCCTTGAGGCCAAGAAATGGTCTATCTGCGACCATCGGATGACAGGCCGTGCCCAAGGGAGATGAAGATATAGGTCAATCAGAATCCAGCCGGGAACTTTGAGCGAGGCTAACTATCTACTATGTGTAGCCTCGCCATTTTATTAGGCTTTTTTGACTATTTTGCAAATTAGACAGTACGATTTTCCTATTTACAAGATCGAGATATAGGGGTATGCTAGACCAGCAAATGTTCCTGCTCGATTGGTGAAGATCCTGTCGCTATCATGGGGAGAGTGTAAAGGGTTGTCGTCCTGTGGTGGGAAGGCATAAGGCAAGAACCAGATGAGCGGTGGTGGAAAAGAAAGCCAGGCCAAGATTCTGGTCATAGATGACGATGAAGATTTCCGCATCATCATCACCCGCACCTTAGAGAAAGAAGGGTATCGGATCCAGGCTGTGGGGACCGGAGCAGAGGCTGTGCGGGCTATGAAAAGCCAGAAATTCGACCTTGCTTTGGTGGACATCAAGATGCCGGAGATGGGAGGGCGAGAGACGATCAAGGAGATTCGCAAGTTAGATTCCCAACTACCGGTGCTCTTGGTGACCGGCTCTCCCGATTGGCCTGACAGAGAACTTCGGACTACAACCCAGGGATGCATATACAAACCCTTCAAACTGGCCCAACTGCGATCTATGATACGGAAAGTTCTAGAACCACCCCCTCAGGAGCCCAAGTAAGTGAAGGCCCGCACTACTCGCTTCGAACCCCCCACCTTCTGTGCCGAATGTGGTGAAGTCCTATACCTGGTACCATTTTCCTACCATAATATAAAGATAGGTCTGGTACTATTTTCCCATTGTCAACTCTTATGTCCGGGGGTATTCTGTTTTTAGAGAGTTCTAGCGGTCTTACGGCATCTCGGGGATGTTCTTCGTCATAGTAGAGAGAGGGAAGTGTAGAATTGCCTGATCAACTCGAAATGCGTCTTCTCACCGCCAAGCAAGCAGCCGCCTACCTTGGTGTCAGTCTCTACACGTTGAAGAAGATCGAGTACGTAGGGTACTTGAAACCGTATCGCACGCCGGGCGGCCACCGCAGGTATAGCCAGCAGATGCTAGACAACTATCTCGAGAGGAGCAGATTTTTCACCTGGAAGACGGTAACCACGGTGGGGGAGCGCGTTGATTCTCGTCCCGGCTCGTGAAAAGGACACCCATCGGGCTTGCAGGATGACAACATCCCTCTGCTCTCCAGAATCCTAGCCCTGTCTGATGCTTTCTCTGCTATGACCACAGACCGACCCCTATCGCAAGGCCTTGACGGTCCAGGAAGCCCTTGATGAATTGCGGCGTAGCGCCGGAAAACAGTTCGACCCCCGCTTGGCACAGAAGTTCATTGAGCTCATTGAGAAAGGGGAGATCGAAGAGCCATCAACCTCCCCACCATGATGGGGACCGCGGTATCCACAAGGCCAACGCCATCGTCGTTTGGCCTCTCTGACTCCGCCCTAACTATTTACCCCTAGCCCGGAGTGCAGAAACCGGTCAAACAGCCAGCTTTTTCGCCCTGATGGGAAGTGATGGTTTTCTAGCCTACTCCTCCAACCCCCGCAGGTACTCCTTATCCTCTTCCGTCAACTCGGCTTTTTTCAGGAGATCCGGCCTTCGCTTAAAAGTACGTCGGAGTGCCTCCCTCCGCCTCCAGCGAGCGATCTTCGCATGGTCACCGGAGAGGAGGAGATCGGGCACAGGGTAGCCACGAAAGACCGCTGGGCGGGTATATTGAGGATGCTCCAGAAGCCCCCTGGCGTGAGAATCCTTCATCGCCGCTCCCGGATCGCCCAAGACCCCCGGAAGGAGACGGGTCACAGCGTCAACGACGACCATGGCTGGGATTTCCCCTCCGGTGAGTACATAGTCGCCGATGGAGAGCTCATCATCCACCAAATGCTGACCAACTCGCCCATCGACACCCTCATATCGCCCGCAGATGAGCAGGATCCGCTCTTGAGCCACCAACTCCCAGGCCAACTCTTGGGTAAATAGACGCCCTTGAGGGCTAAGGAGGATCATGTGGGTCGAACGCCGTTCCTCACCCAACACCGTCTCCACAGCCCGGAAGATAGGCTCCGGCTTCATCACCATCCCCCCGCCACCACCGTAGGGAGCATCATCGGCGGTGCGGTGCTTATCGGTGGTATAGTCACGCAGATTGTGAAAGACCACTGTAACCAGCCCGGCCTCGATAGCCCTCCCCACGATGCTTTCCCGGAAGGGACCCTCAAACATCTCCGGAAAAAGGGTCAAGATATCAAAACGCATAACCCCTCCCTAAATATTCTAGCACAGAAGAGACGACCTTGCTATCCCTATACTTTCGTGATAAGATGTTTGGTGATTCATGGGGTGCAGATTACCCAAGGCTGAAAAGATATAGAAAGCGGTCACTTGCTCAATAGGGAGACGGTTAACGTTTAGAAGGTTTGCCCATACGACGTCGAGGAGGGCAAGGATGGACTTCAAAGAAGCGGAAGAGAGGTTCTACGAACTGAAGGGAAGGCTCGATGCTGGGGCCATCAGCCAGGAGGAGTTCAAAGCCCAAGTCGAGAGGCTCAGGGTTCAGGATTCTCAAGGTCGTTACTGGATGATAGGGGTTCAATCTGGAAAATGGTACTTCTACGATGGGACTCGATGGGTCAGAGCCGAGCCCCCTGGAGAGGCCCCTTCTTCTGAAGAGACTCCGCGGGCTCCTGCCACTCCCATGCCCAAGGAGCCGCTAAGACCCCCTCCCTCTCTAGAACCGCGGCCTCGCCGCCGTGGCATCCCAGGAGGTCTCCTAGCCTTTATCCCCCTTGGTCTAATCCTCGCTTGCTGCCTCTCCATCGTTGCGATAGGAGCGGCGGATTACCTCATCTCTAGCCACCCTATAAGTTCCGCCCTCAGCGACCTTTTGGGACGCCAAATAGGCTTCATAGCCACTTCCACCCCTACACCCCGCTTGGAAGAGAGCCCCACCCCGACGGTGAGGGCCACGCCCAGTGCGGAGGAACTTATAGCCCTAGGCAATGGGTTGGTATTCCAAGGCCAACTGGAGGAGGCTATCGCCCAGTACCAGATGGCCACTACTGTAGATCCCCAGAACGCTCTCGCTCACCTAAAACTAGGAGAGACCTACTTGGCCTTAGGACGATGCGAGGAGGCCATTCCCGCATTCCAGCAAGCGCTGGCTATCGACCCTCATCTGGCCGAGGCCCAGGAGGGCCTCAGAGAGTGCGCTGGCCCGCCTCCGCCAAGTATAACCTTCGCCTCCTATGCCAGGGCTGACCTGGGGTTCAGCATCCACTACCCCGATACCTGGATCCTCTCTGAAGAGGAGAATCAGACCATCTTCGCCGAGAGCGAAGAGGCTCTGGAGCACCAAGCGGGAAGCGTTTTCATCTTCGGCTCCTGGCCCCTGGAAACGGAGATGAGTAACGTCCAGGCTCTAGAAGAGATAAGCACCTTGCCGCCAGGTAGTCAAGTGGGCGAGATAGAGCCCGCTTACATAAGCGGACAGGAATGGGCATCTCTCCATGGAGAGATGAGCGGGGAGGCGGTTCCCTCGCCCTCTCGGGTCTATATGGCGGCCACAGTCTGGCGTTCCAGGCTCTATTACCTCTCGGCTATGGCCCCCACCGACACTTGGAAAGATGTAGCCTGGCCCATCTTCCAAGCGATGCTAAAGACCATCGAGATCCAGGAGGTGGTAGCCGAAGCCCTCCCTACACCTACACCCACCCCATCGTTGACACCGACAGCCACTGCCACCACGACACCGATATCCACGGCTACCCCTACATCGACAGCCACCCCATCATTGACACCCACAGCCACCTCCACCGCAATATCGACACCCACGGCCACCCCCACCGCAACATCGACACCCACGGTTACCCCTATCCCCCAGCCGGCTCTTTCGGGGCGCCTCGCCTTCACCATCTACGAAGGCGGCGATTACGAAACCTACGTAGCCAATATAGATGGCTCAGGGCTTCAAAAGATCTGGAGCCGTATGCATCAGCCGGATTTCGACTCCTCGGGAGAATGGTTGGCGGTTAACGGTGAGCTGCCTGGCCATCTAACCCTCCACCTCATCCAAATCAACCCCGATAACACGGTTGGACAGCACTGGAAGGTGAGCACCAATTATGAGGACTCCTGGCCCAGTCGGTCCCCCGACGGCTCTCGCATCGTCTACGTCTTCTATAAAAAGGACCTGCCCGACTGGTGGCGTCTCCGCATCCTCTCTGATGTCTCTAAGGCCACACAGGGAGATGGCATAAACGGCCCCAGCGGGATGAAAGTACGCGGCCGATACACAGTTTGGACCGGCGATAACCGGATCGCCTTCACCACCTGTCACTATTGGGGGATGGGGAGCAACTGCGGCATCTACACGATGGGTGCAGGGGGAGGCGACGCCATCCGCATCAGCCATGATTCCCAGGACCGAGCCACCGATGCCTTTGGGAACCTGGTGCTCTATATGTCCCCTGCCGATGGCGATTGGGAGATCTATAAGGTGGCTTCTACCGGAGGGTCACCTGTTAAGTTGACTGACAACAGTGCCCAGGATGGCCTAGCCACCTGGTCCCCAGATGGTCAACATATCGCTTTTCTCACCAATCGTAACGGACCCTGGGAGATCTGGGTCATGAACGCCGATGGGAGCAATCCGCGCAGGCTTTTCGCCCTCCAGGGAGACCTAGGACCTGAATGGACCGAGGAGCGGATCTCTTGGGGACGTTGATGGCCAAGCCTACCCTCGCCATCCTATTCACCTGGCTGGGCTCCAGATAGATAGAGATGAGGGAGAAGAACAAGGATCACGGAGCCCGGATTGCCGTAGTGGCCGGGGCGATCATCCTATCCAGCGCCATCATCTTAGTGGCCTGCGGACAGGGCCACCTGGTGGAGAGCGTTGCCCTCTTGTCTCCCACCCCCACTGCCACCCCTACGACCACGCCTACCGCCACAGCCACAGTCATCCCCACAGCCACAGCCATCCCTACGGCCACCCCCTCTGTGACACCTACCCCTACACCAGAAGGGCCTGGGGACTACTGGTTGAGTCGGCCCATCGGTCCCCAAGGGGAGCGACACGTAGACCGCTTCTACCCCTACGGCTCCACGGGAAGGGGAAAGTACCGCATCCATCACGGGGTGGAGTTCCAAAATGAAGAGGGTACACCCGTCCTCGCCGCAGCCAGCGGGAGGGTCATCGTGGCTGGCCGGGACGATGAGGTGATCTACGGAGCCAAACCCAACTTCTACGGCCAACTGGTCATTGTAGAACTGGGGAAAAGATATGGGGGAGAGAAACTCTACAACCTCTATGCCCACCTTTCGCAAATCGACGTTGAAGTGGGACAGGTGGGTGAGGAGGGAGATATCGTGGGGCGGGTCGGTATGTCTGGCTCAGCCTTCGGCCCTCACCTACATTTCGAGGTAAGAGTGGGAGAGAACTCCTATGATGGAACTCTTAATCCAGAACTCTGGCTTCGCCCCCTCCCCGGATGCGGGGTCATCGTCGGTCGCCTCATCGACGCTCAAGGTAAGCCGAGGCCTGAAACCCTAATAACCGTTCACCACGCTGAATCCCCCGAGGGACGCTGGCAGGAGATATTCACCTACCCTCTGGAGGAGGTGAACCCCGACGAAGAATGGAAGGAGAATTTCGTCCTAGGGGACGTGCCGGAGGGCACCTACATCCTCAAAGCGAGGGTGGAGGGAAAACTCTATCAGAGGGAGGTAGTGGTAGTTGCCGGGGAGATCGTTCTGACGATCATAGAGACCGGCTGAACACTATTCACGCGGCCTCTCCACACATCTCATTCTGCGAGGATATGGAGCGGGCACACAAGATGGCTTCTCCGGTGGATAAGATGAGGCTATGAGAAAGGAGGTGAAGCCTTGGAATGGACAAGGCCAGTGATAAGGCGACACTTTGACTTCCAAGGTGTGGACGAAAAGGGCCTCAAGCGATATATGATTACGTTTGAGCTCACCAATAGGCATCCTGAGCAGAAGATTGCGGTAGTTCACGTCCCATTTCGCCAAGACGGTTGGTCGATGGAAGTATCCAGCGACCTTCGTCGAGAGGCTACTATCAAAGGGCCGAGGGAGATAGAGGACCGAGCAACGCGCTGGGAATGCCAGAGTCATATTTCAGCCTTGGAAGGTGGGCAGAAGGGTTTAGTCCTTCTCTATGGCCAATGGGCCTCGAACGAGGTGTGGGGGGCCTGCATCGAGAGTGGTAAAACCGCAATGATCACATTTGAAGCTCTAGTCACTTCCGATCACCCCTTGGTAGAGCAGACTCTGACCCTGCGTTACTTTCCCGATCTAGGCTGGGAGGATCATCCCCAGATACCAGCTCACAGGGTGCCAGTGTTGAAGCCGAGCCCATGCTATTCAAGCCATGCCGAGATTGAAGAGTCCTGACATATGAGAGGTTAACCGGTAACCGTTATCATTTTTCTCACGGAGACCGAATAGAGAAAGACCCTGCGAACTGGCTTACATCACATAGGCATATTAAAAAGAAAGGAGTAGAGAATGGCAACTAAGAGACCTAATTTGGACGATCTGGACCTGAGTTTAGGCAAGAGAACCAGGCTCCACAGGCCGTTATATAAATACGGCCCCGGCAACGGCACCATGCTTCTCCTCCCCATCGATCATGGCCTGGAGCACGGGCCCCGAGATTTCCTCGCCAACCTACCAAGTCAAGACCCAGAATACCAACTTCGGTTGGCCAAGGAGGGAGGCTTCTCGGGCATCGTCTTCCACATCGGCCTAGCCCAGAAGTATATGAGGGGGTACGCAGGAGAGGTGCCGTTAATCCTCAAACTGAACGGCAAGACAGAGATCCCCTCCGACGCCTACGCCTTCTCCCCCCAGGCCGCCTCGGTAGAGGACGCAGTTCGCCTAGGAGCCGACGCCGTGGGGTACACCCT
>DAOULQ010000211.1:0-3104 GCA_034419095.1 Anaerolineae bacterium
ACCTGATGCGGGAGATCGAGATCCCCCTGGATATCGACTTCATGGCCATCTCCAGTTACGGCGACGCCACCGAATCGACCGGTGTGGTGCGGATCCTCATGGACCTGGCCACCCCCATCGAAGGACGCAACGTCCTCATCGTGGAGGACATCATAGACACCGGGCGCACCCTCCACTACATAACTGAGAACCTGCGCACCCGGAACCCAGCCAGCCTCAAGATATGTACCCTCTTGGATAAGCGGGCCCGACGACTGATAGATATCCCTCTCGATTACGTGGGGTTCGAGGTACCTGATGAGTTCGTCGTGGGCTACGGCCTCGATTATGGTCAGATCTACCGCAACCTGCCTTTTGTCGGCGTTCTGAAACCCGAACTCTATAACGCCCAGGGCGCGGAAGAGTAGTAGATGGCACACCGTGGAGAGACGCCACTCCTCTACCCTTTCAATCTTAAATCGAGGGCTTTCTTACAAGGGGTTGTGGGGAAGCCCTCTCTCCTCTTGGGGGGCTTGGGCTTAGCGGTTTTAGCCCAAGGTCAACTCACCCCCCGACCTACTTTGGAGAGAGGAGCCCTCTTGACGGTATCCACCCTCTTCCTCCTTTCCCTTATCCTGGAGAGGCAGAAGGGTGGGCTATCGCCGCACCAATTGCTGATAAAGGCCCTCTTTTTCTCCCTTCCCTTAGCCGTGGCCATCCGGTACAGAACCCCACAATCTTTGTCCCACTCGCTCCCCCTTTATGGCATCGCCATCCTCTTCTTCCTGTTCGCTCTGGGAGGCGAGGAGAGTAGCCAAGAGGAGGAACCTTACAGCAGAACCGAATTCGTCCTTCTGGCCTTTATAGTAGCCCTGGGGTTCCTGCTCCTAGCCTACGACCTGGAGAATATCCCCCCCGGATTCCACGGCGACGAGGGAGAGTCGGGTATGCAGGCCCTCAAGATCCTCCAAGGCCAAACCCCCGGCCTCATCTCCGTGGGCTGGTACCACCAACCGATGTTAGCCTTCGCCTGGCAGGCCGTCACCATGAAGATATTTGGCCACACGGTCTTTGGGTTGCGGATGAGTTCGGTCATAGTGGGCACCTTGACCCCCATACCCCTCTATTTCTTAACCCGGCTCCTCTTCGGAAAAAGAGTGGCTCTTCTGGCTACCCTCCTCCTCTCCATCTCCCATTGGCATATCGCCCTCAACCGGATAGGGATAAACTATACCCAGACCACCCTTCTAGAGTTGACCAGTTTCTATTTTCTATTTAAAGGACTCCAATCTAAAAATATCCTCTGTTTCATGGCTAGCGGCCTGGCAGTGGGAATGGGGCTTTATCTCTATTTTGCCTCGCGCCTAGTCCCTTTCATCATCGCCGTCTTCATACTCTTGGGCATCCTCTTGGAGAGGGGGTTCTGGACTCACTACAAATACAACTTTGTGGACCTCTTTCTGGTGGCGGCCCTCGTCTTCGCCCCCATGGCCCTCCACTTCCTAGAGCACCCTCAACAGTTCATCTCTCGAACCCAGTCCGTCTTCCTTTTTGGCAACTTGGAAAGTCTCCAAAGAACTCACGGCACCACCCAACCCCTGCTAGCCTTCCTCGTCCAGGCCCAAAGGGTGCTCCTCCTCTTCAACCGGGGCCCCGATCGGAGCGGCCAATACGGCTATCAAGGAGCCATGCTCGACTTCTTCACCGGTATCTTCTTCGTCCTAGGCCTAGCCTATATCATCCTCCACTGGAGAGAGTCGAAATATCTCTTCCTCCTCCTCTGGTTCTGGCTCACTCTGATAGTAGGAGGGATGCTCACTTTACCCTTCCCTTTCGTCCCTCGCTTAGCAGGGATGATCCCCCTCCCCTTCATTCTCGCCGGGTTAGCCTTGGAGAAAGCGAGAGCCGTCCTGGCGCACCTCTGGGGGCAAGGCCGCCTCCCTCGATTGACCCTGACCACCCTTATAGTACTCCTGCTTTCGGTGACGGGCTTCCTCAACTATCGAACCTACTTCGTGGAATACGTAAACAGCGTCCAAGGTTGGGCCCAACGGGAGGCGGCCACCGTAGTAGCCAACTATATCCGTTCCTTGGGAGACGAGTACGAGGTCTACCTCTTGGGGGCCCCAAAACTCTACCTCCGCCACGCCACCATCCGCTTCATCGCCCGCCGATACGAAGGCGTAGATATTCTCGACCCGGAGTGGTATATCCCTCTTCGGGAAAGGGTAGGGCGAAATGTGGTCTATATCATCCTCCCCCATCGGTTAGATCAGTTGCCTCTTCTCCGTCGATATTACCCTCAAGCCACCCTGCGCTCCTTCACCCGACCTACGGGAGAGATCCGTTTCATGGCTCTAGAAGTGGACAAGGAGGAAGTCTGGAAAGTGCAGAAGTGGTTCACAAGAGGGCCCATCCCAGAGTGAGGCTACAACCCCATCTACCGGGGAAAACGAGGGTAGCCAAAGCGCAGACAAGCGCTTAGTCTCATTAGAAATGCGATGATTGTGACTGCTGGCAGGCATCACCTCCCCTGGCCTGCTATGAACAGCCTCACTCGGACCTCGATGCGCGAAACCCCAACTCCCATCCCATTCAAGGCTCTAACCCCCTTACAGGAGGAATCGAGGCTTTCGCCATCCCTCGGGATCCCTGCCCCACAGGGATACTTTACGTACGGGACGGGGATCCGGTAAGGACAGCCGGCCAGGTTAGGTAGACTGATAGGTGAGTTGAATCATGATCCACCTTCTTCTCCCACGGGGATCCTGTAAGGAAACCCGCCTGAGGTGATAATATGAGAGCATACAGTTCGTCCTGAGACTCGGTGTCGAAGGACAGACCTCGCTGTAGAGGATATGCCATCTCCACGATACCAGAAGATGAGGTTCTTCTCCTTCGGATGCTGCCTGCCCCGGTACTTGCCAGGCCGGGGAGGCATCCTCAGGATGCCGAACGCACTCACTTGGTACCGAGGTCCGTAGAACTTTCTCAAGATACCTGTCAAGCAATTTAAACATGTAACCGAACCTTGCTCGGTTGTGCAACATATTTTGTAACCAAGCGCGGTGACTGTTTCTTAAGCGGATGGACGGTACCTGACTGGGTTTTGGCACCATAGATGC
>DAOULQ010000212.1:0-16653 GCA_034419095.1 Anaerolineae bacterium
TCCCAGAGGAGTTCAGGGAGGAGATGCGAGGTCTGGCCCAGGGGGCGGGGGTCTCCTACACCGATATCCTGCTTCTCAATAGTTGGCCCCAGTTGGTGGCTTGGCCTCGCTCCGATGAAGCCCTGAACGAACTTCTCACCACCTTCCATCCCTGGTTTCCTTCCTATATCGAGGTACGGCCCCCCTTTTCGACTCCCGATGAGTCCCCATCCAAATGGGTCTCCCTCTCCCCCCGCGCGACCTTTGCCCTCTTCGGAG
This sequence comes from Anaerolineae bacterium, assembly GCA_034419095.1. Taxonomy (GTDB): domain Bacteria; phylum Chloroflexota; class Anaerolineae; order UBA7937; family UBA7937; genus UBA7937. Next base: position 259 of record DAOULQ010000212.1, read on the forward strand.
AGGCCACCAAGAGCGGTAGCCTTTTTCATGGCCTAGAGGGGGATATGGCGCTAGAGGGCGTCCTTCTCATCCTCTACGAGCCTGAGGTAGGTAACGCCTTCGTGAGCCTCTCGGGGCCCGGCACGGTAGGGGTCAGAATAGGGCTCAACGAGGAGAGGATATCGGTGGCTCAGTTAGAAGTCTCCTCCTTAGACTCCTCTCTGCGGGGGGTGCCTTTGCCCTTCGTCCTGCGCCAGGCGCTTCAATATTCGGGCGACCTGTCCCAGGCGCTGAAAATCATCGCCAGCTCCTCACGCACCGGGGGAGCCAACGTTGTGGTCGGCGACGGGAAATCGGCTAGCGCGGCGGCCTTGGAGCTCTCAACCCATCGCCATGCGCTCTTCGAGGCCCAGGACGACTACGTGGTGTGCAACAACCATTTCTCAGATCCCGCTCTTCTTACATTGCAGGAAGAGGGAGATATTGGAACCAGCGAGGAGCGACATGCCCTCTGGGACGAGATGATTCGGAGACGGTACGGCCTCCTCGATTTGGAAAAGGCGCTCTTTCTCCTATCCCACGAGTGCGAGACGGGTGGGGAGAGGTGTTACCCCAAGAAGGTAGAAGATGAGGAGATGATGTTGGGGGCGGTAATGGCCGCCAGCGACTTGGAGTTGTGGATTGTCTCCCTCGACCCTGCTGGAGAGATACGAAAGTGGGGTTTTAACCTCCTTGAGGAGTTGGAGCGTTGAGGCGGCCTTGCATCGACCAGGGGCCAGCCCAGGTGATCTGCACCGGGGCTAGTTTGCCTCTCCAATCGTTATCGTCCTGAAAGAAGAGCAGTTTGTTGGTCCGGGTGCGGCCTTTCCATTTCCCCTTTCGCCTCTCCTCCACCAGTACCTCTACCATCTCCCCCAAAAGCGCCTGGTTTATCTCTTCCGCGATCTCGGCTTGCAGTTCCTCCAGGGCTCGGCGACGCCTTTCTTTCTCCGCTGGAGGCACATCATCGGGAAGGCGAGCGGCAGGGGTGCCTGGCCGGGGCGAATAGGCCGCCACGTGGACTACATCGAACCTCTCTTCCTCTAAGAGCCTGTAGGTGCCTTTGAACTCCTCTTCCGTCTCTCCTGGAAAGCCCACGATGACATCGGTGGCTAAGGAGACATCGGGGATCCGGGCTCGGATTACGGCTAGAAGGCTCCGGTATTGGGAGACGGTATATCTTCTCCCCATCCGCTTTAAGATGCGGTCATCGCCCGACTGAACCGGCAACTCGATATGCTCACAAACCTTGGGGAGGGAGGCTACGGCCTCGATGAGGGGGTCGCTCATGAAGTTGGGGTGGGAGGTGAGGAAACGGATCCGCCAGAGCCCCTCGACCTGGTGTACCTCTTCCAGTAGATGGGCCAGGGTAGGCTGGCCGGGGAGGTCGTGGCCGTAGGAGTCAACGATCTGCCCCACCAGCGTAACCTCTCGCACGCCTCGCTCTACCAGACAGCACACCTCTTCCAGGATCTCCTTCCTGGACCTACTTCGCTCTCTCCCCCGGCGGAGACGGACGATGCAGTAGGTACAATACTGGTCGCAGCCGGTAGCCACGGGGACGTAGGCGGAAACGGGATAGGTGAAGGGGACGGGCTCTCCTGCACCTTCCAGGAACTCAACCAGCCCCTTTACCTCCGAGGGAGGGAGCCAGAGGTCCACGTAGGGGAAGCGCCTCTCCAGGTCTCGGCGGGTCTCCGGGGCTACTAGACAGCCCATCACAGCCAGAGTGACCTCTGGGCGGAGTTCCTTGAGGGGCTTGAGGCTGCTCAGGCGGCCGTATATCTTATCCTCGGCCTTCTGGCGGACGACGCAGGTGTTCAGGAGAACGACATCGGCATCCTCCGCCTTGGGGGTAGGGAGGTAGCCTAGCCTTTGCAACTCCTCGGCGGCGCGCCGGGAGTCGGCATCGTTCATTTGGCAGCCGATGGTCCAGATGTGGTAGCGGGTCATGGCAACAGTTGTTTAGACCTTCTGTAGTTCCGCATCCACATAGTTCACCAATGACTCTACCTTTTGCAGGGCATCTCGGACGTGGGCCTCTGTTACATCTAATTCCTGGCCTATCAGCTTCGTCGGGCAATGAGTTTTCTTCTGATACTGCTTATCCCTAATTCCCAAGTTATGGACAATGATGTGTCTGTCTTGCAGGATGATCTCGATATCGCTCTCAGGGATACCACTGCGCGTTAAGTCAATGCGAAATTCCTTTGCAAAAGCGTCTTTCACTTGTTCCCAGTTTTGAAAATTGTACCTGCTCGCTAATTTGTCAGCCATAACCTCTGGCTTGACCTGACTCCCTTTCTTTCTCCTGAGAGTTTGGATGAGAGCGTCTTTGAAAGCGTCTTCCAAGTAGACCTCCAAGGCAGTCACGAGCATGACTAGAGCTTGCCTCGTAACGAACCGAAGCTGGGCATCTTTGATGGCCTTTTCAGCGTTCCGGATGTAGTTTCTTACCTCATTGATGTATTGGAGTTCATCTGCAATGTCAACTTGGGATTTCCCGAAATTCATTTTGGCACTTGGCAGAGCGAGTTCAACCACCTCCACTTGATTGAGGGTGTTCACCAAAGCTATTGTAACTGTCGGCAATGCGTCGAGAAATTGCTCGATGTGGTCTGTTTGTTCCTGGAACCGCTCCAAGGGGGTTTTCTTACTGGTCATTTGCGCCAACTCCTATACTTCAATGCACTTTGGTTCATCAATTAATTATGCCTGTAGTCGCAACGAGGGCAAGCTGAAGCCATGATCATGCAAACGCCATGAATTGACTCACTACCCACCAAATAATACCTTTCCGGATAACTCATCAACTAGCCTTATTAACTTCACATTCTGATCGTAGACCGCATCGCAGACGAAGAACTGGGAACGGGATAGGTAATCGTAGATGAACCCATCCGTGGTCGGTATGGGAATGGTATCCAGTCGCTCTTGCGGAACCCACTCCAGAGTCCCTTCCGCGCATTCAATGGGTGGGATGGCGGCGATGTCAGTCGTGTAGATGTAGACAATCCAGTTGTAGTCGGTTGGGCTGGTCTCCGTTAGTATGCCTACGAGGCGTGGCTCCTCGATGGAGATGCCTGTCTCTTCCTTGACTTCACGTATCACTGCCTGCCTAGGCGTCTCGAAGGGTTCGAGGTGTCCTCCCACGGGGACGTACTTGCCGAGGTTGGGTTCCTTGCTACGGCGAAGCAACAAGAATCCGACCTCGCTCCGCAGGACACAGGTGACTACAGCCTTCTTCAAGCCGATGGGGATATTCATAGTTGGATCTCCGCTTTCATGGCTACTACGTGCTGTCAGGAGGGAACTCCTGACAGCACCAGGATATGCTACTTATACAGCCTCTTCAGCATCCTCAGGGCGTGGAGGGTAACCCATTTGGAGGGCTGGCCTATCTCCTCCAACTCCACGAATCTCCCAACCCACTTGCCCCCCTTGGGGTGCACCTCGCAGGGCCAGCGACCCTTCTTATCTTGCTTAGAGAGTACTATGCGAAGACCTTCTTGGATGCGCTCATCGTCAGGGGAGACGTAGGGAGCTACCAGGCCTAATACCTGAAGCACATCTGCCTCCCAGTGCATGGGGAAGCCGAATTTGAACCAGCGGGGGCTGGGCTTGCCCCATTCTCGGTGGTGCTTGTAGAGGCCGCTTTCTAAGAAGAGTTCCACGGCCCGCTGGCGGGACTCCTCAATCTCTGGAGTCCACTCCGAGGGGAGGTCGCAGAAGGCTTGGAGTACGTCGGCGGTGGCCCAGAAGCAGGAGTGGGTCTTCACCTTGGAGACACAGGGCCAGCCGCCTTCCTGGTGCTGGATGCTCAAGAGCCAATCTATAACCTTACGAGCGCGAGGGTCATTCGCATAGTCATACCAGAGCATCAGGCGTAAGGCATGGGCCGCATGACAGGGAAGAAACACCGTGCGCCCCTTTATCTCCACGCCGTAGGCCCCATCTTCGAGGATGCAGCCATCGAGCAGATAATCCATCGCTTTCCTGACGGCCCCGTCTCCCTTATAGCCCAGCCACAGGGGAAGCATCAAATATTTTTCTGTGCCGTGATGGGGGCGGGGGTCAGGGCCCCAGTAACCCCCGGGCGCTGCCTCTGGAGGATCTTCTGTATGGGTTCAGATTGGGCTATTGCTTGACTGGCGGCTACCACCTCCGGGTCGCTCTCGGGCTTGTCCAGGAGCCAGCGGAGGGCGAAATAGCAGACGGAGGGGTTGGACTCCTTTAAGAGCCAGTCAGTGGGGTCGGCATTTAGAAAGTCTTTCCAGTTGGTCATCTTTTCCTCCTCTTGTGCCTGCTCAGTAAAGGGGTGTCCTCTGTCGTTAATAGGGCGGGTGTGGAAACCTGCCCTACATAAAAAGGGCTCAGGAGCCCGCGGCGGTTCGGGCCAGGGCTTTTCGCTTCTTTTGGCCAGCGAAGACCCTCTTCTTGAGGAACTGGCCGGTGTAGGAGTGGGGCATCTGAGCCACTTCTTCTGGCGTTCCCTGGGCGATGACCCGGCCTCCGGCGTCGCCCCCCTCCGGCCCCAGGTCTATGATCCAGTCGGCGGACTTTATCACGTCCAGGTTGTGCTCGATGATGATCACCGTGTTCCCGGCATCGACGAGGCGGCCCAGGACGTTCAATAGTTTTTTGATGTCGTCGAAGTGGAGCCCCGTAGTAGGCTCGTCTAGGATGTAGAGGGTGCGACCGGTGGCCCGCTTGGAGAGTTCTCGGGAGAGTTTTATCCGCTGAGCCTCGCCGCCAGAGAGGGTGGTGGAGGACTGACCTAACCGGATGTAGCCCAACCCCACATCGTAGAGGGTCTGGAGTTTCCGCTTGATCTTGGGGATGTTCTCGAAGAACTTGAAATTTTCCTCCACCGTCATCTCTAGTACGTCGGCGATGTTCTTCCCCTTGTACCGGATCTGTAGGGTCTCCCGGTTGAACCGTTTCCCTTTGCAGACCTCGCAGGGGACGTATATATCGGGGAGGAAATGCATCTCTATCTTGATAATCCCGTCTCCTTGGCAGGCCTCGCAGCGGCCTCCTTTGACGTTGAAGGAGAACCGGCCCGGCTTGTATCCCCGCATCCTCGCCTCTGGTAGGTTGGCGAAGAGTTCTCGGATGTAGGTGAAGACGTTGGTGTAGGTGCCTGGGTTAGAGCGAGGCGTCCGCCCGATGGGGGATTGATCTATATGTATCACCTTGTCCAGGTGCTCAACTCCTAGGATATCTTTATGTTGGCCTGACCTGTCTTTGGCTCGATGGAGTATCTGGGCCAGTCGCTTGTAGAGGATTTCGATGAGGAGGGTGCTCTTGCCAGAGCCGGAGACGCCGGTGATGCATATGAACTCGCCCAAGGGGAAAGAGACGTCGATCTCTTTGAGGTTGTGTTCCGCCGCGCCTTTAACCTCCAGATAGGCCCCGTTTCCCCCTCGGCGCCTCTCCGGGATGGGGATGCTCTTCTTTCCGCAGAGGTATTCCCCGGTGATCGACTCTGGGCAGGCGATGATCTTCTCTATAGGCCCCGCGACCACTACCCGGCCGCCGCGCTCCCCGGCTCCTGGCCCCAGGTCTATGATCCAGTCAGCGGAGCGCATCGTCTCCTCGTCGTGCTCTATCACCAACAGCGTGTTTCCCAGGTTACGCATATCCTGGAGGGTGTGGATGAGCCGCTTGTTGTCTCGCTGGTGGAGGCCAATGGAGGGCTCGTCTAAGATGTAGAGCACTCCTACGAGTTGCGAGCCGATCTGGGTGGCTAGTCTTATCCTTTGGGCCTCGCCGCCGGCGAGCGTGGTGGCTGAACGCTCCAGGGTCAAATAGTCGAGCCCCACGTTCACCATGAACCGCAACCGGTCCCGGATCTCCTTGAGGATGCGGTGGGCGATGGCTAGATCCCGCTGGGAGAGCCTCTTGGGGAGTTCCTGGAAGAACTCCAGGGCCTCGTTTACGGACATGGCGGTGATATCGGTTATCGACTTGTCGGCCACGGTAACGGCCAGGCTTTCCGGCCTCAGCCGTTTCCCCTCACAGGCGGGGCAAGGATGGGTAGCCATGTACCTTTCTATCTCACCCCGGACGTAATCAGAACTAGACTCCCGGTACCGTCGCTCCAGGTTGGGGATCACCCCTTCGTAGGTGGTATCGTACTCGCGGGTGCGGCCGTATTGGTTTCTGTATCTCAGTCTGATTATCTCCGTGCCGGCCCCATATAGGAGGAGGTCTATATGTTCGGGTTTCAGTTCCCGCACGGGGACGTTCACCGGGAAGCCATGGTGATCGGCCACGGCCTTCACCAACTGGTAGTAGTAGGTCTCGCTGGTCGAGGCCCGGCTCCAAGGCTGGATGGCCCCCTCGGCTAAAGTGAGGCTCTTGTTGGGGATGACCAGGCCGGGGTCTATCTCCATCTTGGTGCCGATCCCCTGACAGACGGGGCAGGCCCCGTAAGGGGTATTGAAGGAGAAGGTGCGGGGCTCTATCTCGCCGATGCTGATGCCGCAGTGGACGCAGGCGAACTGCTCGGAGAAGAGGAGGTCTCTCGCCGCGTCGTTGATGATGACCACACCGTCGCCCAGGTTGAGGGCCGTCTCCAGCGAATCGGTGAGTCGGGAGCGGAAGGGTTTGATCTCCTCTTTGCTGTGTTTGGTCTTTTCAGGGATGATGAGCCTATCCACCACCGCCTCTATAGTGTGTTGCTTGTAGCGGTCGAGTTCGATATGCTCGTCCACGTCCCGCACCTCGCCGTTCACCCGGACGCGGACGAAGCCCGTCTTGCGTACGTCCTCGAAGACCCGCTGGTGGTGGCCTTTGCGGTCTTTGATGAGGGGAGCCAAGACCATTATCTTGGTTTCGGGTGCGAGTTCCATCACTGAATCTACGATCTGCTCTGCCGACTGCTGGGCGATGACCCGGCCGCAGTTGGGGCAGTGGGGGATGCCGATGCGGGCGTAGAGGAGGCGAAGGTAGTCGTATATCTCGGTGACCGTTCCCACGGTGCTCCGGGGGTTATGGGAGGAGCCTTTCTGGTCGATGGAGACGGCAGGGGAGAGCCCCTCTATCTGATCCACGTCTGGCTTTTGCATCTGGCCCAGGAACTGGCGGGCGTAGGCGGAGAGGGACTCGACATAACGACGCTGTCCCTCGGCGTAGATGGTGTCGAAGGCCAGGGAGGACTTGCCGGAGCCGGAGAGGCCGGTGATGACCACGTATTTGTTCCGCGGTATCTCCACGGTTATATTCTTCAGGTTGTGTTCGCGGGCTCCGCGAACGATGATCTTATCTTGAGCCATATCAATTCCTTACTCCGCCGGACAGTAAATCGCTTTGTTTATGCTGGATTTTAAATCCAGCATAAGCGGCGAGAATCAGCGCTCCGCGAACGATTATCTTATTTGGGGCCATATCACTACCTTGCTTCCGCTGGATTTGTAATCCAGCGGCTTTCAATGCTCTAACCCAGTTCTGTAACTAGGTCGATCTCCAGAACAGGCTGATCTCCCCACAGGTAGTTTCGAGCGCTGGAGTAGGGATAGTCCTCTGCCCGTTCTGCCAGTCGCCAATTCTCCTGTAGCGGGTTATGGTGTATATAAGCCATCTTCTGAACTAGGAATTCTTCCGAAAAGATATTTTTGGCGAAATATTGCTCTTGCCAGACTTTATATCGCTGCTTTGAGGTATGGCTTGCTGCATCTGCGAAGAAGGCTAGGAGGTTCTGGTCGTTTTCCTCTTGAAGCCTCTCGATGATCCGTTTGGCGGTGAACTTCTTGAAGTCCCGCATAACTTGTGCTGGCGTGTGGTTATCCAGGTACTTCACGATGAGGTGAAGGTGGTCGGGCATGATGACATAGGCATAGATTCTCACCCAGTGGCTCTTCCGGATGTAGTCGAGGCTGTCGATGATGATTTGGGCGAGTTCGGGTCGGTGAAAGATGGGTTTGTGATTTACCACCGTGGTGGTCACAAAGTATAGGTGTTCAGGAGCAAAATATGTCTTCCGACGTCCCATGCGTACTCTATCTGATGTTTACCCTTCTGCTTGTGCTGGATTTCAAATCCAGCACAAGCGGCGAGAATCCGGGCGCCGCGAACGATGATCTTATCTTGGGCCATATCACTTGTTTGCTTCTGCTGGATTTGTAATCCGGCGGTCTTCTTTCGCTTGCAAGCAGGCCTCGATCGCTTCTTTGATATTGGCGATGGCTTCCTCATAAGTAACGCCTTGAGAGTGGCAGCCAGGAATCTCTGGGCAGTGGGCTACTAAGAAGCCGTCTTCGCCAGGCTCGATAATCACTGTGTAGCTCATCTTTCTCCCTCGCTTTTGAAGCACCTCTCTTGGGTCATGCTCTAACTCGGAAAAAGTGATTTTTCGGGCAATCTTATATTATACCAAATAAATGGGGGGTGTTCAAAAGGATGAGAGCATCAACGGCTTCACTCTTCTATAGCCTCTTCCTCGTGGTACACGACATCTACGGTAATATCCCAATGGTTGAAACATGGGCGGTACACAATCCGTCCTTTGGGGCTTCCCTCATATCCTTTGCATTTCTGGTGGTCTTCTAAATGAGTCTGTCTGTCCCGAACCATTTCCCGTAGGACTTGCCCTACCGAAAATCCACCATTGTAGCAAACTGGATTGCTGCAATCCACGAATTCACCGATACGGGGGGAGGTGTAAACCCGTTTTTGGGACGCTTCCCTTACTCCATCCCCTTTTTCCACACAGACGACCCTCGCCTCTTTGATTTCCGGAAAGGCTTCCTCGAAAGGCACTTTTGGCTCACCAAATGTATATTTCGATTCGCGAAAAACATCTGATGCCTTTTGCCTCTTCTTCATCGTTTAACCTCCTATATCATCCATTCACTCATCCTCCCTACACCCGCTTGCGAAAGACGGCGATCCAGAGATTCCCAAACTGCTTCTTCTATTACTCTCTCCGTATGCTCTCCCCACTTACCTCTTTCGCTCTTCTGCTGCTTTCATGGCCAGGTAAACTCCTACTACGAGGGCGATGATCCCCAGGCCTGAGACACAAGATAAGAACTTGACGCTGGAGAGGAGCAAGCGCCAGGCGGCGGTGTAGAATAGCATGTAGCCCAGGAGGAAGGAGACGGCCACCAAGAGGGTCAGCCTTCTCAGATCCATTTTGACTTTGAAGTATCTGGTGGCTGTGCTGAGGAGGGATAGGATGATGAAGCCCAAGAGCAAGGGGATCGCTTTGGTCATCGGAGGCTCTCTCGCGTCATCTTCTACTCATCTTCCTGAGCATCTCTATATTCTGTAATTCCCTCGTCCGCTGTTCTTTGCGGATTCGCTCCCATTCGGGGATATCCTCACGCTCGGCCAGCCGCTGGCGGAGTTCGAAGATCTGATCCCTGATAACCGCCGCCTTCTCGAATTCCAAGTCCCGGGCCAGTTGCTTCATCTGCTTCTCCAGTTCCTTTATCAGGCGGGCCACCTCGTCTTTGGGCATCTCTGCCGCCACCTCGTATTTCAGCCGCTCCTCGGCAGCCACCCTCACTTGGTCGGTCAGGTCCCTGACCTCCTTGACGATGCTCCGGGGTTCGATATCGTGCTCCTCGTTGTATCTCATCTGTATCGCTCGGCGGCGGTTGGTCTCATCTATGGCCCGTGTCATGGAGTCGGTCATGGTATCGGCGTACATGATGACCGTGCCGTTTATGTGGCGGGCTGCGCGGCCGATGGTCTGGATGAGAGCCTGCTCGGAGCGCAGGAACCCTTCCTTGTCGGCGTCCAGGATGGCTACTAGAGAGACCTCCGGCAAGTCCAGCCCCTCTCGAAGCAGGTTTATGCCCACTACTACGTCGTATACCCCGAACCGCAGGTCGCGGAGGATCTCCACCCGCTCGATGGTGTATATCTCCGAGTGGAGGTAGTGGACTTTAACCCCCATCTCCGCCAGGTAGTCGGCCAAATCCTCCGCCATCCGCTTGGTAAGGGTGGTAACCAGGGCCCGCTGCCCTTGCCTCACCCTCTCGTTTATCTGGTAGATGAGGTCCTCGATCTGACCCCGGGTGGGTTTGACTATCACCTGGGGGTCCACCAGTCCCGTGGGCCTGATGATCTGCTCCACCACCTGGTCGCTGTGCTCTAGTTCGTAGGGCCCCGGGGTGGCCGAGGTGTAGATGACCTGATAGATATGCTTTTCGAACTCCTCGAACATGAGGGGACGGTTATCGAGGGCCGAGGGGAGCCGGAAACCATACTGTACCAGGGTCTCTTTTCTGGAGCGGTCTCCCCGGTACATGCCGTGGAGTTGGGGGATGGTCATGTGGGACTCGTCGATGATGAGGAGGAAGTCATCGGGGTAGTAGTCCAAAAGGGTCCAGGGGGGCTCACCAGGGGCTCTTTGGGCCAGATGTCGAGAGTAGTTCTCCACCCCGGCACAGTAGCCGATCTCCTGCAGCATCTCTAGGTCGTACTTCGTGCGCTGCTCCAGTCGAGCCGCTTCTAGGATTTTGTCTTGGGCCCTAAGTTCAAAGAGCCGCTCCTCGAGTTCCCTTTCTATATCCTCTAGGGCTAACGTCAGCCGCTCCTGGGGGGTGATGAAATGCTTGGCCGGATAGATGTTGATGCTCTCCCTCTCGATGAGGATCTCGCCGGTTAGGGGGTCTATCTCCACCATCCGCTCTATCTGGTCGCCCCAGAACTCGATGCGGTAGGCCATCTCCTCGTAGGCAGGTTGGACTTCCAGGGTGTCACCCCGGACGCGGAACCTGCCCCGTCTCAACTCCAGGTCGTTCCGCTCGTAGTAGATGTCCACCAGGTGGCGCAGCACCTTCTCTCGGTTGCGGATCTCTCCTTTCTTGAGGGTGACCACCACCTTGCCGTAGTCCTCCGGCGACCCAAGGCCGTAGATGCAGGAGACGGAGGCCACGATGACCACATCGCGGCGGGAGAAGAGGGCCGAGGTGGCGGCCAGGCGGAGCCGATCGATCTCATCGTTTATACTTGCGTCCTTCTCGATGTAGGTGTCGGTGCGGGGGAGATAGGCCTCTGGTTGGTAGTAGTCGTAATAACTGACGAAATAGGCTACGGCGTTCTGGGGGAAGAACTCCTTGAACTCGGCGTAGAGTTGAGCTGCCAGCGTCTTGTTGTGGGCGATGACCAGGGTAGGGCGCTGGACCTCTTCGATGACGTTGGCCATGGCGAAGGTCTTGCCCGTCCCCGTGGCCCCCAGCAAAGTCTGATGTTTGTACCCGTTCTTGAGGCCTTCTAACAGTTGCTCGATGGCTTGGGGCTGATCGCCGGTAGGCCTGAAATCGGAAACCAGTTTGAATTCTGGCATAGTGCTCTCTCAAAAGTTAGAGTCGCCTATAGGGGCTGCTAAAGCAGATTTCCTATAGAACTTTCGTTCAAACTCTTATTATACTACGTTTTGGGGGATTTGTCTAGCACAAGGGGTGGGTGCAGCCTGTTGCGTAATAGTATGTGAAGCGCAGGAGCAGATCCGATGTAGTAGAACATTTGTAATAGTACTAAAGTACTATTGACAGCGTCAAGAAATAATGAGAAATTAAAGCCGTTTAGAGGACAATAGAGGACTTTAGAGGACAAGGGGGGAGGGGAAGATGGCTGTCGCGCCACGTGAAGTTCTGACAGTAGAAGAAGCGGCAAAGTTTCTGAGCCTAAGCAGGAAGACCATCCGCCGCTTTATCAACAACGGGGAGCTAATGGCAGCCCGCGTTGGTCGGCAATACCGTATTCCAAGGCGCAATATCGACCTCTTCTTGGCCTCAAAGAGTACAGGCAAGGAAGCAATCCAGGCTCTGTTTGAGCGAGTTGCTGAGGTTGCCTTGCGGTATGACTTCGAGCCGGAGGAAATCGAGCGGGATATTGCTGAAGCAATTGAGGCGGTGCGACGGAGTGCTGAGTGATTCGCGCCGTTCTCGATACGAATGTGTTGATCAGTGCTTTCATTATTAGGCATGGAGCACCTCGACACATCTTCAACGCATGGCGAGAGGGCAAGTTCGAGTTAGTCACGAGCTTGCCCATTTTGCAGGAAGTAGACGACGTCTTGCACCGTCCCAACATTCAGCGAAAGTACGCGTTGGGGGAGGACGACATTTATGCGTATCTTCTGCTCTTGGGAGCCCAGGCAATCGTCGTCCCTGTGCTTCCAGACATAGGTACCGTGTCTGCAGACCCCAAAGACGATAAGTTTCTTGCCTGCGCCCTTGTGGGCCGAGCTCAATTCGTCGTGAGTGGCGATCACCACCTGTTGGATCTCGGCGCATTTGCAGGAGCGCAAATAGCCACACCGAGAGAGTTTGCGACCAAGGTTGTTGGGGGCTGGCAACCGACTCTTCCCCACATCGGGTAATCTTAGGCTACCTTTGGCACATTATTCCTCACCTGGATCAGTGTCTCCTGCCTCGCCTTCGCCAGCGCCATAGCTCGCATTACTATCATCGCCAGTACAGAGTGATGACAATACCTTGAAGATATCTCAGACCACAAATATCGGGTTGGTGAAGACCCACCCCCGCCTTCTGAGGAGGTAGCGGCGGCAGGTCTCCCCTCGATAGGCCCCTTTTTCTTTTGCCCTGTGGTAAAGACTCTTCCCTCTTCATGTGAATTTGACAGCGCCTTGCGCATGGGTTAGAGTGGCTCATTATAGCGAGGCGATATGAGAGTTAGGCTCTTAGTCATTTTTGGGTTTCTTCTCTTGGTGGCGGTGAGCGTGGCTAGGGCTCAGGATGCGAGCCGCTGCCCGGAGGTGGGGGATATCCCCGGTAACCTGATATTCAATTGCTCTTTTGAGAGAGGCTGGGTGGGCATAGATTTGGGCGAGGTCGGGGAGGGGTGGGGGTATTTCGTAGAGGCCGGGCGGCCAGCCTTCGTCCATTCTACCTTCGAACGGAAGCATGGGAACACCGCTCAGCAGATCTGGTCCGATGGTGAGGCGTTCACAGCGGGCATCTATCAGCAGGTAGGCGACGTAGCCCCTGGGACGTGGTATGCGGCGGAGGTGGTCTGGGCGGCGGTGGTGGCCACCGATGGGGATAATGTGAGGAGGAGGGTGGGGATCGACCCCTATGGGGGGACCGACCCTCTATCGCCCAATGTGGTTTGGGGGGAGGAGGTCTGGCCGGAGACGGAGAAGTTTCACGCTTTGCACGTCTCAGCGGTGGCCCAGGCGCCCACCATCACCCTCTTCGTGAGAGTGCACGTCCCCTACTCTTTGGGGGCTGACCAGGCTTTCATAGATGTGGTAAGCCTGGTGGTGGATACCACACAGCCACCTCCTACCCTCATACCATTACCTCCAACGGCTACTCCCACGCCTCTTCCACCTACTCCGACACCTGTACTCCCGTCGCCCACCCCGACGTCGACACATACCCCCTCGCCTACTGACACTCCCTCGCCCACTCTTACCCCCACGCTTTCACCCACGTTCACACCCCTGGCTCCTACGGCTACCCCTACTTCCTTGCCACCTACGCCGACTTTCACCCCTATACCTCCCACTCCGCCCCCCTCGCCCACCTCCACCGTACATTTGGCTGTTGCCACCCCTACGGCTACCGAGAGCCCTCTTTCCACCCCTTCACCATCTGGCGATATGGCTGAGATGAACCCTGACCTTTCGCTGTACGTGGCCCTGGGCTGCTTTGTCCTGGTAGGGATGTTGGCAGCGGTGGCCCTTCGCTGGTGGAGAAGGCTTGGTTAAGGGGTTTCAAAGGAGGTATATAGGGTTGGTGAAGACCCAGCCGCGTGGTCGGAGGAGGTAGCGGCGATAGGCCTCCACTCGATAGGCCCCCTTTTCTTTTGCCCTGTAACGGAAGCTCTTGCCCCTCTTTTGGGCTACTATCTTTCCCTGGTGCACCAGCCGCAGGAGGGCGGGTAGAGGGGAGACGACCTCGAACTCCGCTTCTGATGCAATCTCCTCTCCCATCATCGCTTCCTCGTTCCCACTTCTGGCCAGGAAGCGGAAACCCTTGCTATCCCCTATAAGGTCATAGGCCACGAAGGCATGGCCGCCTTTCAACGCTTCGTAGACCAAGTTGCGGTCATGCTCCAGTTCGCCGCTGAAGGGCTCAGGAGAGAGGATATGGGTGCGGACGGTGCGGAAGCAGTGCTCATAAGAATGGATGGCTCGTTTCAGGGGCCCCAAGGTATAGATTGTAGCATGGACATCGGTGCCCCCGATGGCTGCCACTCGTCTCTCTCCCAGCAACTCGTCCCACTTTCTCAGGGTCTCGGGGAAAGGGCCTCGAATGGCTACCCCAGGGAAATAGGCCAAGAAGAAGGCCTGGGGGAGGTTGGGGAGGTAAGCCTTGAATTCGGACATGTAGTTCCATATCTCCAGGCCAGCGTACCCTTTCACCTGCCAATCTACCCAGTCGATCTCCGGCTCCCTGCTGAAAGGGGTACTGTGCTCAAAGGGGTGAGCGAGGAAGCCGAAGCCCCCCTGGGCGTTGACGGCATCGATGACGGCCTGGGCATCCTTGGCGTGTTGGGCTACTTCTTCTTTGATGTTGAAAGCCAGGTAGTGGTTAGCCTCGGGGACTCGCTCGATGTCATGAATCTCCTCGCCCACCAGCAAGAGAAGATCCCCGTACCAGCCGTCTTTGCCGGTCACTAGGATGTTGTGGTCCGTGGCTATGACGAAGTCTAACCCCGCCTGCGAGGCGAGGTATGCCACTTCATCGAAGTCGGCGGTGCCGTCAGAGGTGGTGGTATGGAGATGGATGGAACCCACATATTCGTGCATCATCTCTCCAGTGGGTACTGGTGCAGAGATTATAGGGTTCTCGCCCATGGACTGTCAACCCCCCGGGGAACTCTCTGCCCCCTTGTTTCGTCTAAATAATAGCCAGGTGGTATAATGAGCGAAATCCTGAGCAAATTCAATTAAGGAGGCCAAGAGATGACAAGGGTGATAGGCATTATTCTAGGGGCGATAACGGTGGTTCTGGTAGCCGCGGTTCTCACGGTGGAACTGTCCATGGTGGTGCCGGCGGTGAGAGCCGGTGGCCCGCCAGGTGTCGTGGCGCCCGAGGAGCGAAACGCCATCTCCGTCGCCGGGGAGGGGAGGGTCTACGCCGAGCCCGATATGGCGGAGATAATCATCGGGGTGGAGAGCCGAGCCCCTACGGCTAAGGAGGCGGCCAGCGAGAATAGCGGAGATATGAGCGAGGTGATGGCTGTCCTCAAGGAGATGGGGATCGCCGAAGAGGATGTCCAGACCGTCGATTATTCCATCAGGGCGGAGATGTATTACCCAGAGGGTGAGGAGCCCAGGGTCATCGGCTATGTGGTCATTAATGCAGTCCAGGTGAAGATGCGCGATCTCGGCCTAGTGGGAGACCTCTTAGACAAAGTGACGGAGGCCGGGGCCAACAACATCTACGGTATAACCTTCACCGTCGAGGACCCCAGACCTTTCCAGGAGAGGGCTCGGGGGATGGCGGTGGCTGATGCTCGTAAAAAGGCCCAGGAGCTGGCCGAGCTTGCCGATATACGGCTTGGCGATCTCTTTTCCATCAGCGAATATATAATGGGGGGGCCGGTCTATGTGGAAAGGGCTGCGCTGGCGCCGGCGGAGGGTATAGGAGGTGGGGGGCCGTCTATCTCTCCGGGGCAACTGGAGATAGTTGTCCAGGTGGGGATGAGTTACGAGATAGTGCAGTAAGAGATGATAGAAATGAGAAAGGGGGCCGCAACTTGTGGCCCCTTTTTAGTCTTCAGCCTGGGAGAGGATCTGGCGAGCGCGGGCCGCCTGGTCTCGGGGCACGAGAATTTGGACTTCCCCCAAGCCATCGATGGTGAGGGCGAAGACGGTGCTTCCGCTATCGTACCGCAATAGGACCGGGATCCCTTCGCTCTCCAAGCGCCCCTTTATCACGTGGGCCTGGATTTGCCCGGAGGCGGTATAGACCTTTTCTAATTTCATAACTCTCGTCAGTTTGTCAGGGCTGCTTCTTGGCTCCCGAGACCTGGCTGCGCCGTTTCTCTACTACTTTGGCCCTCTCCCTGGGCCAAACCCTAAACTATGGTCTATTCTAATGAAATGCAAGAGGTTCTGTCAAAGGGCCACCTTTAACTCTCTTCTTGAGTGGTGGCGAGGAGGGAGTCGAGTTCCTGGGAGAGTTCCCTTAATCGCGTTTCTAGCCGCTGAAGGTCGTCTCGGGTGGGTATCTGCCACCGCTGTAGGGCTCCTTCTACTTTGATCAACGTCGCCGCTTCCAGGTTCTGACGGCGACGCAGGGCATAAGCAACCAACTCCTCGCTCAGTCGCTGGGTTTCTTCCAAGGCTGTCTCCCCTCGGCTAACGAGGGGTTCGAGCCTCTCCTCGTCGAGGATGGCTCTTAAGGTATCGCCACCGATGCGGATTAGGGCTCGCAGGAAGGG
>DAOULQ010000213.1:0-15615 GCA_034419095.1 Anaerolineae bacterium
ATCTATGGTGCCAAAACCCAGTCAGGTACCGTCCATCCGCTTAAGAAACAGTCACCGCGCTTGGTTACAAAATATGTTGCACAACCGAGCAAGGTTCGGTTACATGTTTAAATTGCTTGACAGGGACTCCGGTATCTCTCATAGCAAATGCGACAAATATGGCAGAGGGGTTCGCATATCGAGGCCCAAGTGAGGCCGCTCATAGTGATAGTACTCTAAGTACTCTTCCACCTCCTTCTGTAGTTGTTCCCTCTCACTAATCCCATACTTGCACCAACCAAGGCATTCCTTCCCCTATCCCACAGGGATCCCCTTGGGACGGGGACCTACTCGGTGCGCAGGGTGCGGTGAAAGCTCTCCACGAAGGCCTGTTCATTTCCCGCAGGGACACTTGACGTGCTTACGATAAAGTCTGGACAAGCGGTGGCGTCCAGCGTAAGAGCCTACCTTCTCCTCAAACTCGCCCATGAACTCCTTGCCCCCATCGGTCTGCAATACCTCACAAGAGCCAAAATAGGCCATCACTAACTCCAGTGCCTTGCGCCCATCTTGACCGGTTAGGCCTGGAAGGAGCACCACTTGGGCCTCTCGCGTATATATCCACCGCAGTGTAGGCGTAAAGCCCTCCAAAGTCCACTGTATCCATCTGAGGAGCCTTAGCCCTAGGCACAGGGCCTCTCGCACGGTTCCTACGTCCTTTAGGGCGCAACTATAGATGTTTGTTGAGGATGCGATAGATTGTGCTGCGACTTGCGTGGATGATAGTTGACAGACTACTCACAGACGGAAGCGTCAGATGGAAACATCTGACGCCACTGAATAGAGAAGGCGTCGTCCTAAAGGCCCTGACCTAGATCAGTCAGGACAGGCCCTGGCCCACTGCAGCCAGGACAGGGCGACGCTAGGTTTAGGCCAAATGGGCAGGTATTGTAGTGTGAGTCCCGGATTGCAAATCCGGGACAAGCATTAGGGGGCAAATCCGGGGCCAGCGTGAAACAGGAAGCCCCTGGCCCACTGCAGCCAGGACAGGTTGACGTTGCGTTCTGTGAAAACGGGAGGCCACTAGGACCTCCCCTACGTTTTAGGGAACGGGCAGGTATCCCTCGGCGTGGCTCCCTGGCCTGCCACGTGCCAGGGCAGGCAGGACAGGTGGAAACCTGCCCTACGTTATTATGGGGGTGATGAATGGCCTTTTGGCCTGCCTTGTTATATAATGGATAGGCGTGAAGCCATATATATAAGGGGTAGCAAGGGAAGAGGGGTATGGAAATCGGCACCGTGAAGTTGATTGACATAGACGAAGAGATGCGGGGGTCGTATCTCGACTACGCCATGAGCGTGATTGTGGCTCGGGCGCTCCCGGATGCCCGCGATGGGCTGAAACCGGTTCATCGGCGTATCCTCTACGCCATGCACGATATGGGGATGAGGCATAACAGGCCCTATAAGAAGAGCGCTCGCATCGTGGGCGAGGTCTTGGGGAAGTACCACCCTCACGGGGATGCGGCGGTATATGACGCCATGGCCCGCATGGCCCAGGATTTCTCCATGCGCTACCCCCTGGTCGATGGGCAGGGGAACTTCGGCTCCGTGGATGGGGACAGCCCGGCGGCCATGCGATATACCGAGGCTCGGCTGGCGGAGATCGCCGAAGAGATGCTGGCCGACATAAAGATGGAGACGGTGGATTGGGACGATAACTTCGACGGCTCGCTGAAGGAGCCGATGGTCCTCCCTTCCAGGTTGCCCAACCTCCTTCTGACCGGGGCCTCGGGGATAGCGGTGGGGATGGCCACCAACATCCCACCTCACAACCTGAACGAGATCTGTGATAGCCTCATCTACCTCATCGACCACTACCAGGAGATGGACGACATCGGCCCCGTGGATCTGCTTCAGTTTGTGAAGGGGCCGGACTTCCCCACGGGGGGGCTCATCATCGGAGTGGAGGGGATAAGGGACGCCTTCGCCACGGGGAAGGGGAAGGTGGTGGTGCGGGCCAAGACCCACATCGAGGAGATGCGCGGGGGGAGGCACCGGATAGTGGTGACCGAGCTCCCCTATCAGGTGAATAAGGCGAGGCTCATCGAGCGGATCGCGGAACTGGTTCGCCATAAGCGGATAGAGACTATCTCCGACTTGCGGGATGAGAGCGACCGGCGGGGGATGAGTGTCGTAATCGAGTTGAAGCGGGGTTCTCAGCCCGAGCAGGCCCTCAATCAACTCCTCAAGTATACGCAGATGCAATGTACCTTCGGGGTGAACACCTTGGCCCTGTTGGATGGGGAGCCGCGCCTCCTCACTCTCAAGATGGCGTTACAACATTACTTGGGCCACCGGCAGGAGGTGGTGACCCGGCGGAGCCGCTTCGAACTGGCGAGGGCTCAAGAGCGGGCCCATATCCTGGAAGGGCTGAAGATGGCCCTGGCTAACCTGGATGCGGTGATAAAGACCATTCGAGGCTCTCGGAACGCGGAGACGGCACGGAACAACCTGGTGAGGGGTTTCAAGTTGACAGAGGTGCAGGCCCAGGCGATCTTGGATATGCAACTGCGTCGGTTGGCGGCGCTGGAGCGGCGGAAGATCGACGAAGAGTACCTGGAGGTGATAAAGAAGATCGCCTACTTGGAGGACCTTTTGGCCAACCCGAAGAAGATACTCCATCTCATCCGGGAGGAACTTGAGAACCTAAAGAAGAAATACGGTGACTCGCGGCGGACTCTGATTCTGCCCGAGGCGGAGGCGGAGATCAGTGAGGAGGATATGGTTCCTGCCGAGGAGATCTTGGTCTCGATCACTCAGCGAGGGTACATCAAGCGAGTTTCGGCCAGGACCTATAAGAGTCAACGACGGGGAGGGAGAGGTGTCCAGGGGATGGGGAGGCGGGAGAAGGACACGGTGGAGCACCTCTTTATGGCCGGGAGCCACGACAGCGTCCTCTTCTTCACCAACGAGGGGAAGGTTTATCAGGAGAAGGCTTATCAGATGCCCGATGCTACCAGGCAGGCCAGAGGGTTGCCCCTGATCAATCTTATCGCTTTGGGTCGTAAAGAGAGGGTGACCACGGCTCTGGCGGTCTCCGATTTCGAGGGAGGGAGCCATTTGGTTATGGCCACCAGGAAGGGTAAGGTGAAAAAGACAAGTATCGAGGAGTTCGCCGCTGTGCGACCTAGTGGCCTCATCGCTATCAATCTGAAGAAAGGTGACGAGTTGGGCTGGGTCAAAATGACGAGAGGCGAGGAGCAGATAATCTTGGTTACGGAGCGGGGGCAGGCACTTCGTTTCTCTGAGGAGGATATCCCCTCTATGGGGCGAGCGGCGAGCGGGGTAATGGGGATAAAACTGGCCAAAGGTGATCGGGTGGCGGCCATGGATGTGGTGGACCCTAAGGCCGATCTTTTAGTGGTGACAGAGAGAGGCTTCGGGAAGAGGACGCCTTTAAAAGAGTACCCTCTCTATGGGCGGTACGCCAAAGGGGTGCAGACTATAGATGTCAATAGGTTGAGAGAGATCGGGCGGATAGTCGATGCCCAGGTGGTGAGCGAGGAGGACGAGATAACCCTTATCTCCGCCGAGGGGATGGTGCTGCGGACAACGGTCAAGGATGTCAGTAGTATGGGACGGGCCACTAAAGGAGTGGTGGTCATGAATCTCAGGAAAGGGGACACGGTGGCCTCCTTGGCCCGGATAAACAACAAGGGGCGGAAGAAGAAAAGGAAATAAAGGTCACTGGCGAGGCATGGTCACGACGAGGTGAAAAGAGGCCCTGGGGTTGCCCCGGGGCCGATCTCTATAGGGCGATCATCGATTTGTCTTGGCTCCAGTGTACTCCTCTCGTCTCTCCCGGGAGATCTATCAGCCTCTTTTGCAAGGCAGCGAAGGTCTCTGGGTTGCTGGTGGTGTAGAAGGTGTAGCGGCCGGGGCGGTGGGCGTGGTTGAGCAACCCTTCTCGCTTCAGAACTCGCTTGGTTTGGCGAGCCACGGCCGGGCTGGGCTCTATGATCTTGACCTGGGGGCCTACTATCTTCTTGATAGTGGGGATTAGGAAGGGATAATGGGTGCAGCCCAGGGCCAAAGTATCGATGCCCTTTTCTAGCATGGGCTCCAGACAGTGGTATAAGATGGCCTCGGTATGGGGGTCGTCCAGTTTCCCCGCCTCTACCTGTTCTACCAGGCCTGGGCAGACCCCTTCCAGCACGGTAACGTGGCTAGCGAACCGCTGGATGAGGCTGGCGAAGAGTTCGCCTTGAAAGGTGGCCTGGGTAGCGATCACGCCTACCACTTTTGTCTCCGTCTCCTGGGCGGCAGGCTTCACGGCCGGCTCCATGCCCACGATGGGGACCTGGAACCTCTCTCGCAGATAGTGCAAGGCCGCGGCTGAGGCGGTATTGCAGGCCACGATGATGATCTTGCAGCCTTGGGCCAGAAGGGAGGAGACGATAGCCTGGGTTAGCCCTCTTATCTCCTCCAGGGAACGGGGCCCGTAGGGACAGTGAGCGGTATCGGCGAAGTAGATTATATCTTCGTGCGGGAGTTGTCGCCCTAACTCCCGCATGATGGAGAGTCCGCCCACCCCGGAGTCGAAAACCCCGATGGGGCCCTCTCTTGGGCTCCTCTCCTCCGACACCTCGCTCCTACGGGCGCTGTGTGAGGGTGACATCTACGCTTAGTTCCTCCCCTTGGCGGAGGATGGCGAGTCTTACCTCATCGCCCACATGGAATCGCCATAGGACGTTGTTGAGGGGGTTATCCTCGTCGATGGCCTGGTCGTTGATGGCGGTGATGATATCTCCCTCTCGGAGCCCTGCGGCGGCAGGGGAACCGGAGACCACTCGCTGTACATAGACCCCATGATCCGCTGGCAGGTCGTAGGCTGAGGCTAGACGGGGGGTTATGGCCACATATTCGATCCCTAGATAGGGCCTTTCCACATACCCCTGGTCTACCAGTTGTTGGGTCACCTCTTTCACCGTGTTGGAGGGTATGGCGAACCCTAACCCCTCAGCCACGGTGCCCGCGTAAGCGCTGCGCCCTACGATGGCGGTGTTGATGCCGATCACCTGACCCAGGGCGTTGATCAAAGGGCCTCCGGAGTTCCCAGGGTTGATGGCCGCATCGGTCTGCACGAGACCCTCCATCAGGTAGCCCTCTCCGGTGTCCAGCCTGCGGTCCAAGGCGCTGATCACGCCCACGGTAACCGTCCCCTTGAAGTCGCCCAAGGGGCTGCCGATAGCGGCTACCGGTTCCCCGGGTTGGAGGATGGAGGAGTCGCCTAGTTCCGCCACGGCGGGGACCACCCCTTCGACCTTGATGATCGCCAGATCCGAGTACCGGTCAGCGCCCACTAGTGTGGCTTCCTCTTTAGAGCCATCGGCGTAGATGATATCTATCCGCTCGGCATCCTCCACCACGTGGTTATTGGTGACGATATAGCCCTCTTTGTCGATGATAACCCCAGAGCCGGAGGATTGGGGCTCGATCACCTCCCCGAAGAAGGTGGTTTGGGCAGGCAAGGTATTGATCACCGTCACCACCGCTGGCTCTACCTTGGCGATGGCTTCGATCAGGGCTGAGTCTTGGGTGAGGGTTAGATAGGTGGCTTCCCCCGGCTGGGCTATGGTCACTGGTGTGGGAGGCGTGGGAACGGAAGGGTTGGGTTGCGAGCGGGCAACCTAGTACCCGGCCGCGCCGCCAACGACACCCCCACAAACGATAGCGGTCACGATACCCAAGGCCACGACGAGGAGCACTATCGAATATTTTGCCCCAGAACTTCTTTCCACCTTCATCCCTCCTCTTCAGATTATGCCTCAGTTCATCGTTTGGTGCAACCAAAAGAGGGAGGAGTTCGGGCTATGGGCCGAACCCCAATAAGGCAGATGCTTTCCTTCTATCCTCAACTGGTCTTATTGGCGAGGCTATACGCTAGGAAGGCGAAGCCCAATCCGCCGGGAGGCTAAGGTTCGGTTGTAGCAGGTGACTTCGGTCGAACCGTTGGGGTTGGAAGAACTGTCGGCGCTTAATGGACCAATAGCGGATCCCTAGGTAGGGGATGGCTTTTCCTTCCTCGTCGGTGGTCTCTCCTAGCGTCACCTGGATCTCTTTGCTTTCCCCCCAGCGGCTGAGGGTCAAGGTTATCTTTTCCCCTGGCTCATGCTCCAAAATCAGATCTCGAAGGGGGTGGTCTTCGTCGATCTCCCGCCCATCCACGGCGGTGATTATGTCGCCTACCTTGATTCCGACTTCATCGGCGGGACTACCCTCCTCCACCCAGGTTACCTGGGCGCCTACGGGCAGGATGACGACAATTTTAAATTCATTCCCGATCTCCGGAGGGGGCTGGAAGAAAGGTAGCGGGAATCGTTGCCGCTCATGCTGGTATAGGCGGCAGGGAAGGCGAAGGGCCAGGGACCGTCTGGCCACCACGTAACCGACGATGCCCCCCGTGGTGGCTATGGCTGCGGCCAGAAGAGCCGCTACTATAACCACACCCACAACGACGACCACTCTGCGTTTATTCATCTCTCTTGCCCCCCGAATTTATCTCCCTCGTCTTCCAGATCTTGTGGCCCGATGACCACTTGCATCCCTGGAATCGTGATGTGCAGGGTTTGAATAGTCAATGACCCTTCCCTTCTCTCTCTCCAGGCAAAGCCCATCTTTTCCTCCTCGGCGGCTTTCCAAGGCTCTCCGACAATGATTACGTAAGTGATTGTCCCAGAAGTGGACCTTGCTCGGCTCCGATGATAACTCTCACTCATATCGTAGGGCCTCAATGGGATGGAGGCTTGCCGCTCGGCTGGCCGGGTAGGTGCCGAAGAAGAGGCCCATGCCCATGGAGACGCTCAGACCCATGACCACACTGCCCGGAGTAACCAGGGCCCGGGTGCCCCCCAGCAGGGGGGTAACCACCTGCGCAACGGCGTAGCCCGTCAGGATACCGACAACCCCGCCCAGGAGGCTTAGAACTACGGCCTCGGCGAGGAACTGAGCCAGGATGTCCCTGCGCTTGGCCCCCACGGCCTTGCGGATGCCGATCTCCCGCGTCCGCTCCGTCACCGACACGAGCATGATATTCATGATGCCGATGCCTCCTACCACCAGGGAGATGGCAGCGATGCTGCTCAAGAGTACGGTGAAGATCTGCATTACTTCTCCTATCGTCTCCACCATTTGGGTCTGGTCAAATACGCTGAAATCCTCAGACTGACTCGCTGCCAGGCCGTGGCTGGCCCGCAGGATGGCCGTCAGTTCCGCCTTGGCCCATTCTATCTTATCCGCCGAGACGACCTGCACGTCGATAGATTGCAAGGAGGTGTTGCCCGCTCCCCCGAACTTGATTTGGGCTGTGCTCAGGGGGATGAAAACCTGGTCGTCCAGGTTTTGGAAGCCACCGAGCCCCTTGCTGGCCAGGATGCCCACGACTTGATAGTTTTGGCGGTTGATCTTGATCGTCTTACCCAGGGGATCGACGAGACCCTCGCCGAAGAGATCCTCGGCTACCGTGGCCCCCAAGACGGCCACCTTGTCCTGATTGGTGAGGTCGAGGTTGTCAATAAAGCGTCCCCGCTCCACCTGGAAATTGCGCACCGTTAGGTAGTCCAGGGTGACCCCCAGCACAGTGGTCTGGGTGTTCTTATTGCCATAGACCACCTGGGCGCTGGTAGAGTATTGGGGCGCGATGGCCGATACGGAAGTGGCCAGTTGATCGATGGCCTCCAGGTCATCGTTGGTGAGGCTCTGGGCGCTTGCTGTCCCCATGGACATGCCACGAAACATCATGGCCCCTGAGGAGATGGTCAGCAGGTTGGAGCCTAGACTCTCGAACTGCTCGGTAACTTGTGCCTGGGCCCCGCTGCCCACGGCCACTAGGGCGATGACGGAGGCCACGCCGATGACCATGCCCAGCAAGGTGAGCCCTGAGCGTAGTTTGTTGGCCGCCAGAGAACGCACAGCCACCCGCGCAATTTCGATGATGTTCATCGTCTCTGCTGCCCTCCACCGGGGAAGATGCCCATGCCAGGGAACCTGAATGTCTCCTCGGCTGCCTGGTACTCGATTACCACTTGATCGCCCTCGTTCAACCCTCGTATTACTTCCACATATAGCCCGTCGCTCAACCCCACCTCTACCCGCGTCTGCATGGCAGTTCCCTGAGGGGAGTCCTGCACCATCACCACGTTCCCTTCCTCTCCCTGCTGCACCGCCAGGGCCGGCACCAAGAGCACATTCTCCCGCCGGCCCACCACGATCTTGAGATTGGCGGTCATCCCCGGCTTCAGGGCCACATCTTCCGGCCCCTCCAGGCTCATGGGTACCTCATAGGTGAGGATGTTCTGTGACAGAGTCCCCTGTAGCGGCACCTCCAACACCTGCCCCCGGAACTGTTTCCCCGGGAAGGCGTCGAAGGTGATCTCCACCTCCTGGCCGATCTCCACCTGGCTGATATCGGTCTCATCCACGAAGGCCCTCACCTCCAGGTTCGAGAGGTCGGCCAGGGTAACCACGATGGTAGTCGGATAGACGAGGTCCCCCACCTCAGCGCCTGTGGAGATGACCGTTCCATCGAAGGGAGCGACCATGGTAGCCGCTTCCAGGGCATCCTGGGCATCTGCGAGATCGGCTTGGGCGCTGGTAACCTTGGCCTGGGCCACCTCTATGTCGTCGGGATCGGGGCCAGCCAGGATCTCAGCCAGGGTTTCCTGGGCTTTTTGCAGGTTGTACTCGGCCTGGGCCACCTGGTCTTCGGCGTTGGCGAGGTCTATCTCGCGGTTTAAGAGAGCCCTCTCCAGTTTCTCCTTGGCGGTCACTAGGTTATTCCAGTCTAGGTCGAGTCTCTCCTTGGTGATCCGGCCGTTCTCATACTTTTTCAGGGACTCACCGTAATGGGCCTCATACCAGTTAACTTCGTACTCCAGGTCTCGGATCCTTTGGGCGTTGTCGGAATCGGTTTGGACGAGGAGTAGATTCTTCTGGGCGTTTTCCAGGTTCACCTGGGCCTGGGTCACGGCCCGCTGGGCCCCAGCCAGGTCGAGGTCGGTATAAGGGTTCTGGGCCTTCTCCAGGTTATCCTGGGCCAGCGTGAGATCGGCCTCGGCCTGGGTCACGGCCCGCTCCAAAGTCTCGGTATCGATGCCGGCCAAAACATCCCCGGCCCTCACCTGCTGGCCCGCAGCCACGTTCAGTTCGCTCAGTTCGATCTTATTGACGTCGAAGTATAACTCCTCCTGGCGGGGGGCGTAGACCTCGCCGGTGGGGGCGATGGTGGCCACTAGATTCCCTCGCTCCACCGTCACCAGTTGGGTGAGGCTGGTGGCCTGGGGCGCTTGGTTTCGGGTCCAGAACATCCACCCGGCCGTCCCCGCCACGGCGACCACCAGAATCAGGGCTAGCCACTTCAGCAAACGCTTCAGTCGTTGCATTTTCATACCTCTCTTAGGGCTTATGGGGCTGTGGAAATTCTGATGGAGCGGGCGGTGATGCTGCCATCATCGTTCTGCGAGCCCGAAACGACCACCTGCTCGCCTGCCTCCAGATCCTCGACGCCCACTGTCATAGACTTCTCGATGAGGGTGGTATCTGTGGTTTGCACCCGGACCTCTCCCTCTTCGGTGCTGACGAGGAGGGTATCCCCCTCGATCGCTTCGATGGTGCCCATGATGCCGCCACCAAATCGCTGGGCTTCTGCACCTGATGGGGGTGTCCCCACCATCCCTGGGAATTGGCCGCCCATCCCTGGGAACTGGCCCCCCTGGTCTCTGAACCGCTGGAATAAACGGGCGGGATCCTGGATTAAGCGGTTTTCCCCTATCCTCATCCCGGCCCAGAAGGAGCCGGCCCCCACGGCCACGATGACTAATAATATCCCTATGACGACCGCGGCCTTATTCATCGCTTTCCTCCTCTAGTTTCATCACTTCCTGTCTAGTCCACGATACGTCCATCCAAGAGTTGTACGATACGCTCAGCGCGAGCCCCTATCTGGAGGTCATGGGTGACCATAATGATTGTAATGCCTCGCTCCCGGTTCAGGGCCTCGAAGATGGCTAGGATCTCCTCGCCTGACCGAGAATCGAGGTTGCCTGTGGGCTCGTCGGCCAGGATGATCGAGGGTTCGTTGACCAGGGCTCGGGCGATAGCCACCCGTTGCTGCTCGCCGCCGGAGAGTTCGTTCGGCTGGTGACGCGCACGGTCCGCAAGCCCCACAGCCTCCAAGGAGGCCAAGGCTCGCTTTCGCCTGTTAGAGGCGCTCGTGTAGAGGAGGGGCAACTCTACGTTCTCCAGGGCTGAGGTGCGTGGCAGGAGGTTGAAAGTCTGAAAGACGAAGCCGATCTTTCGATTGCGGATCTCAGCCAGTTGGTCGTCGCCCAGCCTCATGATATCGGTTCCTTCCAATAGATAGGAGCCCGAAGTGGGCTGGTCGAGACAGCCGATAATGTTCATCAGGGTAGACTTGCCGGAGCCAGACGGGCCCATAATGGCTACCATCTCTCCTGCCTCCATCCGCAGGGAAACACCCCGCAGAGCATGCACCTTCACCTGCCCCATCTTATAGGTTTTGGTCACGTCGGTGAGTTGGATCAAAACCTTATCCTCGTTCATCATCGCGCCCTCGTGAGAGCCTTAACCGCTGGAATCTGATCGGTGCTCTCTTCTATTGTACTAGACGATGGTGACAAGTTACAGCCTCTAAATATAGCGCGAAAAGGTTAAAGGAGGCTTAAAAGGAGATGAAAGGAAGGTTAGAGCCTCAAAAGGATCGGCTATATCGTCGATCGCACCTCTGTCGAAGCCAGGTTGTACCAAGGGGGTGGGGAGGAATGCCAGGGCGCTCCTCCCCACATATTGTACATTCGACCACCCCCTGGCTCCAAGATCGCAGACGGTACGGTCACGCGTCCTCTGGAATCCGGCATCGGCCCCATCCGCGGCCAAAGCCCCGTCCCATGGGGAAGAAGCCCTTTTCGCGCCCCTCAAGTATCCAGTCGGCCTGTTCTTGGCTTATCTTTCCCTCTTCCACGGCCTGCTCGATGGCCTGTTGCATGGCCTCGCCTCGCGCAGCATGCATGGCTTCCTGCACCGCATCCATCTCCACACCCTGCTCCTCAGCGATCTCCTCCAGGCTCTTGCCTCCATGCGACTCGGCGAAGAGATCCTCGGGGGGTAGCCCCAGGGCCTCGGCGGCGGCGTCGAACAACGTCCACGTGCCACGAGCCCAGCCAAAGCCTCTGCCGCCCCAACCAAAGGGAGTGGGGGGCGTAGGCTCGTCAGCGGACACAATTGTCACTCCGGCCACGCCTGCTAGTAGTAGCACTATCAGCGCTCCACTGGACAGCAGTATCAGCCTCTTCTTGGTCACCTGATTCACCTCCTTTCTGTTTAGATTGAGCCGGCTTTCCTATCAACCGCTTCTATGGACGAATATAGCGTGGGAAGGTTAAAGGAGGCTTAAAAGGAGATGAAAGGTGGGTTAGAGTTTCAAGGGGAGGCGGAGGGTGAAGGTGCTGCCTTCTCCCAACTTGCTCTTTACGGATATTTCCCCTTCGTGGGCCTGGGCGATCCATTGGGCGATGGCTAGCCCTAGGCCAGCCCCTCCTCGCCGGCGGCCTTTCTCTACCCGGTAGAACCTCTCGAAGATATGGGGGAGATCCTCAGGGGGGATACCCGACCCGGTGTCGGCTACAGAGAGATGGGCCCATCCCTTTTCCCGACGGAGGGAGAGGGTAACTTGGCCGCCGTCAGGGGTATGATCGACGGCGTTCTGCACTAGGTTGAGGAGGAGTTGCTTGAGCCGATCTCGGTCGCCGAGAACTAAGGCCTGGTCTTCTTCTCCTAGTCGGATCTCCAAAAGGGGGGCCAGAAGTTTGGCCTCCCGATAGACCTCCAAGAGAAGGGTGTCCAGTTCCACGGGTCTCCTCTCCAGTTCCAGGCCCGCATCCATCTGGGCCAGGAGCAAAAGATCCGAGACCAGGCGGGAGAGGCGATCCACCTCTCCCTTGGCCGCCCTTAGGGTTGCCTTTCGCGACTCATCACCCTCTTCTTGGCTCAAGAGATCTAGATTGCCCCGAATGATGGTCAGAGGGGTTCGCAAGTCGTGGGAGACATCGGCGATGAACCGCTCTTGGGTGGCCAAGAGTACCTCTATTCGGGAGAGCATCTCGTTGAGAGTAGTAGCCAATCTCTTGATCTCGTCGTTGATGGGGGGCACCTCCAACCTCTTGCTGAGATCCGGACGTTGGGTGATGAGGTGGGCATCGGCGACCATCCGATCCACGGGGGCCAGGGCGGCCCTGGTAAGGAAGGCTCCCAGGGCTAAAGAGACTATTATGGCAAAGGCTCCCACCAAGATGAGGAGAAGGAAAACTTGGCTCAGCCTCGCTTCTAGAGGGTCCAGGGACTCCGCCACTTGGAGGACGCCCAAGAGTTCTCCCTCGCTCACAAGAGGCCTGCTGAGGAGACGGAGTCTGGTGCCTCCGATCTCCACGGTCTCCAGGAGTTCCTCTCCTGCGTGGGCTGCGGCCAGGGTTTGAGGGTTGGTGGGGAGAGCCTGCTCTCCCAGGTTAGAGGAGCGGTAGATGACTTGAAGGGTTAGATCGAGGAGTTGCACGTAGACGCCGGGGGAGGAGAAAGCGTCGAGGGAGGGGATAAGACCCGCCGCCAGGCTTTCCTCGATGGCTTGACTCCTGTCGTGAAGGCTTTGGTCTAGTTGGATATAGAGGCTCCGATGGAGGACAGCGTAGAGGGTAGAGCCGAAGATGAGGAGTAAGAGAGCCACCAGACCGGTATACCAGAGGGTAAGCCGCCACCGGATGGACATCGATCATCCCTCCCTGAGGACATACCCCACACCGCGCACCGTCTGGATGAGCCTGGGCTCTCCCCCCTCCTCTAATTTGGAGCGGAGGTATCGGATGTAGACCTCTATGATGTTAGATTCGCCTCCAAAGTCGTACCCCCAAATCCGGTCATAGATTATCTCCCTGGAGAGCACTTGATCAGGGTGTAGGAGGAGAAGTTCTAAGAGGTCGTACTCTGTAGGGGTGAGCTCTATCTCTCGCTCTCCCCGACAGACGCGACGAGAGACGGTGTCTAACTCCAGGTCGGAGAAGCGGAGGGTCCTCGCCTCACGAGGCTGGCGTCGACGGAAAAGAGCCCTCATCCTGGCTAGCAGCTCTTCCAGGGCGAAGGGTTTGACCAGGTAGTCATCGGCACCCGCATCCAGGCCGGCTACCCGATGGGCTACGGCCTCTCTAGCGGTGAGGATGAGGATGGGAACCTCGCTCATCTCCCTCAGTTGACGACATACATCTAGCCCCTCGATATCGGGGAGCATGAGGTCGAGGATGACGAGGTCGAAGTGGAGATGGCGAGCCTTGGAGAGCCCGGTGGTCCCATCTAGGGCCACGTCCACCTGGTAGCCCTCTTTAGCCAGGCTCTGAGAGATGAAGTCCGCGATCCCCTCCTCATCTTCGATGAGGAGGACATCTTTAGAGATCATATCGTAGATCTCCGACGCAAGATCCAGAGGGCGAAGAAGAGCAGTGGCTTATAGTCTATCCTCGTCTCTTCCACAGGGCTCTCCTAGAGCCAGCGCGACCTGCGGAAGAAGATGAACATGATACCTGATACTAGGCCCATGATTCCCAGGATGATCAGGAAGGCGAAGGGGCTCCCTGCCAAGGGCAAGGAGATGTTCATGCCGTAGATGCCGGAGATAGCCTCCAATGAGCCGAAGGTGATGGCGATGATAGCCAAATATTTCATCACCTCGTTGAGGCTGTGGGAGGTGAGGTGTTCGATGGTGTCCCCCAACCCTTCGATCACCTCCTTAAGGTCCTCCAGACGGTCCCAGATGCGGCCAATATGATCGGAGATGTCACCCCAGTAGACATCCATATCACCCTTCAAGAATTCCCAATCCCGGCGCTCCAGTTGGGTTACGATGCTCATCTGGGGCTTGATGATGCGACGGAGGTTGATGAGGTTCCTTCTGATATTGGATATCTCGCGCATCATCTTGCGAGCATCCTCGTCGAAGATCGTGGCCTCCACTCGGTCTATGTTCTGGCTCTCCTTGTCCAGGATGGGGAAGCAATAATCTATGAGGCTGTCTATGGCTTCGTAGAGGAGGTAGTTGGAACCCCGTCCCATGAACCGCTCTCTGAATTCCTCGTCCTCCTGGCAGTTGGTGAAATCTTGCACCAGAGGTTTCAGAGAGCCATCGCTGACGGTCACCAGGAAGCCTTGGCCCACAAAGATGGCTACTTGGGAGGAGCCCAGTCGTCGGGTCACCTTGTTGAAGGCGGGGAAGTGCATGACGATGAAGAGGTAGTTCTCGTATTCATCGATCTTGGGCCGCTCTATTTTGCTGAGGCAATCTTCCAGGTCTAGGGGGTGGAAGAAGGGGTACCGCTCCCGGAGATAGCCCATCTCTTCAGAGGTAGGCCTCTCGATGTTGGTCCAGGTGAGTTTGTTGTGGACTAAGGTCTCTAGAGCCATATCTACCCCCTTCTAGTGGAGGTTGGGCGATAACTATTATACTTCCTTAGAGCCCCGTTGACAAATTTTTGACAGGGGAACCCCCCTCTGTTAAGATTTTTATCGTTATGAAAGGTGCTAGATTTCTCACCGGAGCCATACTTTTGAGCCTCTTGCTTTTTCCTTGGGCCCCCACCTCTGGGCAGGAAGGGGCTACCCTCATCATCACCGGACGGGTGGTTGACTCTCAGGGAACGCCTTTAGAGAGCGCCACGCTGAAGATAAGACTCCGGGACCTCCAAGGAGGGGGCATCGGTGTAGACGGGGTGGAGACCGACTCTCAGGCGGATGGCTCTTTCCTTATGGCTTTGCCTTCTGAGATGGTGGCCCCACCAATGGAGGGCCAAGGGGAACTCACCCTCGAGGTGAGCAAGGCGAGTTATACTGCCCTCTCCCAGACTCTGAACCTGGAGGAGATGCTTCGCATCGACGAGCAGTTATATCTGCCCCTGGGCAACCTGATCCTGGAGCATCGCCTGGGGGCTGCTTTCTTCATCGCTACCCTCGTCTTTCTCCTGGTCTTCGGCTTTATCTCTTTCCGGGTACTGCATGAGACCATCGCCGCCCTAATGGGAGCCGTGGCCATCCTGGGGGTCTCTTATCTCCTCGGTTCCTCTACCCCTGATTTCTGGATCCTCTCCTTCGAGAGGGCTATCCACTACATCGATTTCAATGTCATCTTCCTCATCATGGGGATGATGATCTTCGTGGCCATCATGGGGCGGACGGGGGTCTTCCAGTGGTTGGGCTACCAAGCCTACAGGGTGACGGGTGGCAAAGCTTGGTACCTGGCAGTCCTACTTATCATTATTACTGGCGTGGCCTCTGCCTTTCTCAACAATGTGACCATCATGCTACTCATGGCCCCGGTCACCATCGAGATGGCCTTGGTTTTGGGGGTTCACCCCTTCTCTCTCCTCATCCCCGAGATATTGGCCGCTAACATCGGGGGGGCGGCTACCCTGATCGGGGACCCCCCCAACACCATTATCGGTTCTTATGCGGGGTTGGGGTTCCTCGATTTTCTCTTTCATATGGGACCTATGGTGTTGCTTTCCATGGTCGCTCTTTTAGTCA
>DAOULQ010000214.1:0-10937 GCA_034419095.1 Anaerolineae bacterium
CCTCTAGGTATTCCTCTATGAACTGGTCCCCATATACGTCGGCTCGGCCGTCGATGAATACTTGCTCCTCGGGGTAGAGCCGCCAGATGAGATAGCCCCCCCAGTGGTAGAGGTTATAGATATTGCCTCGCTGTCCCTCTTCCCCCAGATAGTCGACCGCGGCCACGGGAAAGGTCTGGCGCTGAAGGCTCTCGTTCTCTTTGAGGGAAAGGGCTACTTTAAGGGAACCGGCAGAGAGGATGATGAGGAGAAGGAGCCAATTCAAGGCGCACAGGCGGAGGTTTGGCCTGCTCTGATCTCTTTGGGAGAGGTGCTTTTGAAGCCACGAGCCTTCCCAGAAGGAGGCCAGGTGGCTGCTCAGAATGGGAGCCGCTACTACGGCGAAGAGGGGGACATTGCGCGCCGAGCGAAGGGAAACGTAGCCGAAGGGGAGGAGGAGCAGAATGTCAGTAAGATCGGCTGGGCGTTTGGACAGGGCTAAAGTGGCCAGGGCGAGAAGGATGAGGAGCGCCAGGGGCTGAAATTGAGCCTGGTGAAAATCGGGAGAGAACCATTCTATGATGTAGGCTTGCATAGACTCACTTCCCAGCGTCTTGAAGGGGTAGGAGAGGATTCGCCAGCCATGGGGGTTGAGGAGGGTGGTCATCCCACAAGAGAGAAAGACAAGCGACAGTTGCCTGAGATGGTCATAATCCTTCCTCCTTCGCTCCCTGAGGTAAGTCGCTGCCTGGCCGATGATATGGGGACAGAAGATCGCTAGCCCCAAGAGGTAGCCGCCGTGAAGGTTGACCCAGAGGGCCATCAGGGGGGGGAGAAGCCAAAGAGACCTTCTCTTACGGAGAATGTACAGAAACAGAGCACTCAACAGGAGAGAAAATATCTGGGGGCGGACGCCCCAGGAGATGGCCGAGGTGAGGGCGGCCAGAAGGACTATGAAGGTTGCAAGCCAGGGCCTTCCTTCGCATTGGAGGTAGACCAGGATGAAGGAGCAGGTGATGAGGAAGGCGAAGGCTAAAATCAGCCCCCTTTGACCGATGAGGGAGTAGAGACCGAAGAGAAGCGCCTCCGTTAGCCACTCATGAGCTATCCAAGATCGGCCTTGGACGGTGTAAGAGAAAGGGTCCTGTCGGGGTATGTTGCGGGTCTCCCAAATCAGTTGTCCGGTGCGCAGGTGCCAGAAGAAGTCTGGGTCGGTGATCGCCCGTGCAGCCATGACGAAGATGGAGATGAAAAGGATAATGACCAGCAACCGTTTCGCATCTAGAGCCACAAATGCCTTTCCGACCATCGCTCTTTCCGCCTACAGTTAGTCGATAGGTTTCTTCTACACAGTTTACTACGATGGCTATACTCTTGGCAATGGGAAAAAAGCACTAAGGGGGAGTGAGGTCGAAGGCGTCCTGTTGATAGCGCGTATTCAAGGCTCGACCTTGTGAGCGAAGGTGGTGAAGAGGTCGCCCAGGTTGATGGAGATAGGGAGGTGACCTAGGTCCAAACCCCTGGTTAACCTTCCCAGGCCTTGGGCCAGCACCCCGGCATAAGGCTCCAGGCGAGAGAGGAGATAACCTAAGCGCAGATAGCGGCCTTGGGTGACCATCTGGATTACCTGGAAGCCTGCCTTCTCTAACATCTGGGTTAAGGTCTGGGGGGAGAAATAGTAGAGATGCATCTCCATCAGCCAAGGCCAACGGTGGCCCATAAGCCGAGCGAAGGGGCTCTCGATGTTGATAGTGTGGATGCAGATGACCCCTCCTGGGGCGAGGAGCCGATAGGCCTCTCGCAGCGAGGCTAAGGGGTCGGTGAGATGCTCTATCACATCCCACACGGTTACTACGTCAAAGAAGTGGTCAGGAAATCGGGCCTCCCTCAGTGTACCTGTGGTTACCCGTAGCCCCCGGGCCCGAGCCTGGTCGGCTGCCCAGGCGGAAGGCTCGACCCCCCAGGCCTCCCAGCCCTGCTCCTGGGCGATCTCCAAGAAGACGCCGATATGACATCCGATATCCAGAAGGCGCGGCTTTTCACGGGGGGGCACTAGCCTGAGGAAAGGCTCTAAGTTCCTCCGGAAAGTCAGTATCCTCCCCTCTCGCTCCTGGAGGTAGGTCGTATCTATCGCGCACTCGTATTCGTGAAGGATCTCTCTCTCTTCCAATCGAGGGTTGGCGTAGACTAAGCCGCATCGGCGACACTTGACGATAGGGGGGTGCTTGCCATAGGCGGAACTGGTGCACTGGAACCGCTCCTGAGGAGGGTCGGCTTCCTCGGAGATGGTGGCTGGGTGTAGAACCTCCGTATCGGTGGCGCCACAAAGGTTACAAGGTATGCTCTCCAACTCTCCTCCTACTCAGAGGTTAAACTCAAGCGGATGACGGTATAAGAGCCTTGAGGATCTCATCCCGAGAGATCTTCGACATCCCATGCCGCCTATCCTCGAAGATGATGGGCACTTCTCCGAGTAAGTGGGCACCACTACAGCGGTCTTGAGTGAGGTCTCCATACTAGAGCCATTTTACCGCCTATTTTCTCCTAAATCAAGGCCTCGCCTTGTATCTAACCCCTTCTTGTAGTAGAATCTTTATATGATACCCTTATATGATGAGAACCCTACTCGGATCTTTCCCCTGATTACCGTCCTTCTCATCGCCGCTAATGTGGTGGTTTTCATCTACGAACTCATCCTGCCCTCCCCCCAAGCCATAGAGGGTTTCGTGAGATTGGCAGCCATTATCCCCTACGATGTGACCCATAACCTCGATCTTAAGATCTCTTTGACCCTTTTCACCTCCCTTTTCGTGCACGGTGGATGGTTTCATATCATCGGCAACATGCTCTACCTTTGGATCTTCGGGAACAACGTCGAGGATGCCATGGGCCATCTCCGTTTCGTTCTCTTCTACCTCCTTTGCGGCCTGGGGGCCAGCGCTGCTCAGATCGCTGTGAACATCAATTCAAGAGTGCCGAATATAGGGGCCAGTGGTGCTATCGCTGGCGTCTTGGGAGCCTATCTCATCCTCTTCCCCCGGGCCAGGGTGGTCAGCCTGGTGACTTTGGGTTACTTTGTGCGTCTGGTGAGGGTGCCGGCGCTCCTTGTTCTCGGCCTCTGGATAGTTGTCCAGCTCTTTAGCGGCCTCGCCTCTTTGGGCATGCCAGGGGCAGGCGGCGTAGCCTGGTTCGCCCATCTGGGAGGCTTCCTTGTGGGGCTGCTTTTGGTCCGTCTCTTCGCCCGGAGCAGAGAGTGGTATAGAGGGGAGAGTTTGTAGAAGATGGGTATAAGGGTTCGGGGACTCTACGATTTGCAGGTGATCGATCTGGAGATCGATGAAGGGGGACGGAGCCTTCGTGTAGTAGAGAGCGGTCTGGGGGAGAGTGAGGGACTCCGCTCGGCGCGGGAGAGCCTGGCTCAGGTTTCGGAATGGCAAGCGGAGTTGCGGAGGCGGCTTCGGAACTTGGAACTAGATTTGGAAGAGGTGATAGGGAAAAGGAAAGCCTCCGAGAAGACCCTATACAGCGGTAAGGTGAAGAGCCCGAAGGAACTGACCGGCTTGGAGCAAGAGGTGCAACTCTTGAAACGGCGTCAGGTGGAAGTCGAGGACGAGACTTTGGAGGTCATGAGCCAACTGGAGGCGGCGAACGAACGTTTGGAGAGGGAAAGGAAGGGGTTGGAAAGGCTGGAGATGGAGTGGGGAGAGGAACAGGCGGAGTTGAAAGAGAAGCGGGCTGCATTATCTTCCCGGCTCTCCCTTCTGAAGGAGAGGAGAGATAGTCTCCAGGCGACCATCGACTCCGACGATTTGGCCACCTATGAGGATCTCCGCCGTCGGAAGGGGGGGCAGGGGGTGGCCATGGTCCAAAACGGTATATGTCAAGGGTGTGGAGTGGCGGTATCTACAAGCAAAGTGACCAGGGTGCTTCGCGGTGAGGAGTTGGTCCACTGTGCTAACTGCCAGCGTATCCTCTATCTAAAGGGGTAGAGCCTCTTGAGCAAAGGAATCCCTTTCGCCAACCCGTACGTGATAGATAAACCTGTCGTTGAAGCCTCCCATTTCTATGGGCGGCTCGATCTTTTGGACTGGATAGAGAGGAGCCTCGATAAGGGACAACCGCTCTTGGTAGTGGAAGGACCCCACCGCATTGGGAAGAGCTCCCTCCTTCATCAATTGGCCACCCATCTCGGCTCTAAATATATGGTGTTTCCGGTAGGGGAGATGGCCGAGTCTAGGTTGGATCTCCTTCTCTGGCAGATAGCCTTGGCTATGATTGGGAGCCTGCCAGAAGAGATCGCTTTGTCCTTACAGGCTCCCCTCCCTGGGGTCCTTAGTTTCGAAGGCCAGGCTTCCTATTTCGGGGAGGAGTTCCTCCCTCGACTCTCCAAAGCGGTGGGGGGAAAGAGCCTTCTTTTGGCCTTGGATGATTTTCATCTCTGGGGAGGGGGTGACTCTGCGCTTCAGGCCGAGCTCCTCTCCTATCTGACCTCATTGAGACTAACCCTTCTTTTGACCTGGGAGGGGCCCATTGAGGGAGAGATGCTCTCTCAGGCTCTGGTATGGCGATTGGGTTCCTTGGATCGCGAGGAGGCTCGGCGGCTTATCGCCGAGCCCAGCGCGGAGACCCTCGATTACGATTATGAGGCCCAGGAACGGATTCTCGCCCTCACCTCCGGCCACCCCTACTTCGTTCAACTCCTCTGCTATGCCCTCTTTGAGCGATGCGCTACCAAGAGCTGGGTACTCATCCAGGATGTTGACGAAGTAGTGCCCGAGACCATGGTCTTGGGCGAAGGTTACATGGAGCACCTTTTCGCCACTTCGTCTCCCCAGGAGCGGATGGCGTTGGCGGCCCTGGGCGCTATGCGAGGCATCCAGGGTCTTATTCTAGAGGAAGAGGTCTCCTACCTCCTGCAGCGAAGGAAGATACCTCTATCTCCGGAACAGTTAAGGGTAGCCCTCAATCGTTTGGTGGAACGAGGGGTTTTGATGAGCATGTCCCCTCATACCTATCGCTTCCGAGTCGAACTCCTGAGGGTTTGGCTGGGGAAAGCAACGGATATGGCAGAGGAGTTTGGGGGATCTTTGATCAAGGAGGTGAGGCTTGGTAAGAGAGGGCCAGGCCTCCAGAGGTTCCTCTGGCCGATAGCCGCGGCTTTGCTCGTGATCCTGCTTTTTCTAATGCGTTCGCGCTCACAACTCCCTACTGGAGGTCAAGGAGGACCGATATCGCCTACTCCCACGAGTCCTGCCGCTCTAGAGGTCTCCCCTACAGAGCCACCGCCCGCCCGCCAGAGCATAGCCTACATGTCTTGGGAGGAGGAGAGTGGCACCTGGGAGATCTATCTTATGGCCAGCGATGGGTCGAATCGCACCCCCTTGACCCAAAACGAGGTGGATGATACCTGGCCCTCTTGGTCCTATGACGGGCGTCTTCTTTTCGTCTCCGAGCGGGATGGGAACAGGGAGGTATATATTATGAACCCTGACGGCTCAGAACAGGTCAACCTGAGCCGGAACCCAGCCCCGGATACCAGCCCCTCCCTCTCACCCGATGGTACGAAGATAGTCTTCGTTTCCCGTCGTGACGGCAATTGGGAGATCTATATCATGGACGCCGATGGCTCACAGCAGGCGAGGGTGACCTTCAATGAGGAGCCGGACTACGCGCCCGTATGGTCTCCCGATGGGACGAGGATAGCCTTCGTCTCCGAGCGGGATGGGAACAAGGAGATTTACGTGATGGAGGCCGATGGCTCGGAGGAGACGAGGCTCACTTACAATGAGGCCACCGATACCTCGCCCGCCTGGTCTCCTGAAGGAGGTAAGATAGCCTTCGAGTCCTACCGGGATGGGGACATGGAAATCTACATCATGAACGCCGACGGTTCCGGGCAACGGAATCTGACCAACGACCATACCGTCGACGATTACGGGCCCTCCTGGTCACCCGATGGCTCCCAGATAATCTACTACGCCTATGGGGATGGCAACTGGGATCTACACCTTATAGGGGTTGATGGAAGGGGCAGGGTGAACTTGACCAAAAGCGCTGAGGCGGAGCAGGGGCCAGTTTGGAGGCCGTAAGGCTCTCTTGCCATGCCTTGTGAAGAAGAGCTCCCGCGCGGGAGCGCTTTTCTCTTACATCACTTTTCAAGGCCTCAGATTGGCGTGAGTCATATCCGTGGTTCCCTAGGAGTATCGGCTGCGAACCGAAAGACAAAGGCTACCGACTCAGCAGAGGATTTCCATCTTCATCGCACACTACCATCTGTTGGCCGCCTGTGTGCACCTCATAAGTTTCGCCGGCCGCTTCAAGGGTGACCCTGCACCCCGGCGTGATGACCTGGGCATAGACCATCCCCGGCTGCGGGCAACCCAGGCTGGTGTCCGGCCACTCTACCTCTTCGACTTCTACCACCTCGATCTCTTCACCGGAGACCCCCAGCCAGTTGGCTAGAGCCTCTCGCGCATCCTCTTCAATCGGCCGTTCAGGAAGACAGGGGGTCTCAGATGGAGGCCTAGGGGAAAGCGTGGCCGCCTCTGTCGGTGTCGTGGCAGGCGGCAGGACAGGACGTACCCCCCGACAAGCAACCACCACCATGGCCAGTAGCAAGATAGCAGATATCAGCCCCAGATTAGGCCTCTTGAAGATATACACTGTCATCCCAATATATAAGATGGGCTAGGAAGGGGTGGGGTTCCCTAACCTTTTCCTCGCTTCCTTCTCCGACAGACCTCTTACTCTTATGGTCTTATTTCTCGCCCTCTCCCCCCTCACTATCTCCACCTGCCCCTTTCTTACCCCTAGCACCTGGGCTAAGAATTCCACTAGCGCCTCGTTAGCCTTCCCTCTTACCGGTGGAGCCGTTATCCGCACCTTGAGGCTCCCTCCTTCCACGCCCGCGATCTCGTTCTTTTTGGCTCTGGGTACTACTCGGACGGGGAAGGCAAGAGAGCCATCCTTCTCCTGAACCGCTAGCCCGGCGACTTCCTCACTCATACTTGTTTGCTCAGTAGAGGGAGAACAAGAGTTGCCTGAGAACCGCTTGGACTACTTGTAGGAGGACTAGGACTACCAGGGGACTGAAATCTATCATCCCCGTGGGAGGGAGGAGGCGACGGATGGGGGCCAAGATGGGCTCGGTCACCTGATGGATGAAGACCGATACCGGGTGATAGGGGTCGAAGCGAACCCAGGAGAGGATCACCCGGATGAGGATGGCTAGGGAAAAAGCGTAGAAGAGAGTATCGATGAGGCTAAGGATATAGGTCATTTTTCACTTAGCCCTCCTAGGTATTTTGATTTCTGATAGGCTGCCCAGACGGCGCGGGAGAGGACGGTGCGCAGCCCTCCCTTCTCCAACTGGTAGAGGGCCTCGGCGCAGGTCCCGCCGGGGGAGGTGACCATGTTGCGCAACTCCGCGGGGTGAAGAGTGGATTGACGGGCAAAGGTGACTGAACCTTGCATGGTCTGGAGCACCAGTTCCTGGGAGACGCGGCGAGAAAAACCCAGGTGGACCCCGGCGTCTATGAGGGCCTCCATGAAGAGGAAAACGTAAGCCGGGCCCGTCCCACTGAGAGCGGTAGCCATATCTAAGTACCCTTCGTCCTGTACGTAGACCTCCTCGCCCATAGCCCCCAGGATGCTCTGGGCCTGAGCGCGCTGCTGTTGGGTTACCTCTGGGGTAGCCGTCCAGACGGTCATCCCCTCGCTCAGTTGAGCGGGGGGATTAGGCATAGTGCGGACGATAGAGTCATGGCTTAAAGCTCCTCCTATCATCTTGATGGGGGCCCCAGCCACTATGGAGAGGACCAATGACTGGCGAGGT
Source organism: Anaerolineae bacterium (assembly GCA_034419095.1). Classification (GTDB taxonomy): domain Bacteria; phylum Chloroflexota; class Anaerolineae; order UBA7937; family UBA7937; genus UBA7937. Next base: position 7,814 of record DAOULQ010000214.1, read on the forward strand.
ATCTCCCCCACGATCTCCTCCAGCACGGCGGGGAGCACCTGAGGCTTGATGGAAAGAACGACGATCTCCCCCGCCCGGGCCGCCTGGTGGTTATCCGTGGTTCCCACGATGCCGTAGGTTGATTCCAACTCCTGCGCTCGCTCGGGTCGTGGGCCGCTGCCCACTATCCGCTGGGCCTCCATCAACCCCTTGTCCAAGATCGCTTTTATCATCGCCTCAGCCATTACCCCGGTGCCGATGAAAGATAAGGTGGTCTCCTTGAGGTCGTTCATGCTATTTCCTCCTCTCTTCGAATATAGCCCTCCCGATGCGCACCACCGTGGCTCCCTCTTCGATGGCTACCTCAAAGTCATCGGTCATCCCCATGGAGAGATCTTCCCAACACGCCTGCGGGAACCTCTCTTTTAGTTCCTCTCGCAACCGCTGCAGTCGTTGGAAGTAAGGTCGAGCCTCCTCTGGCTGGGCGACCAGAGGAGCCATGGTCATCAACCCCCTCACCTGGAGGTGGGGCAACCTGAGGATCTCCTCAACGTAGGAGAAGAAGGCCTCTCTTCCCTCACCTCGCGTCACACAAGGAGCCATTCGGAAACCAAATTTTGTGGCTTCGCCGGATAGGTTTACTTCTAGTAACACGGGAACTCTCGTGCCGATACGGGAAGCGCGCCGGTCGATCTCTTGAGCCAGCCGCAGGCTATCCACCGAGTGTATGATATCGAAAATGACTAGTGCTTTCTTGACCTTGTTTCGTTGCAGATGTCCGATCATATGCCAGGTGACCTCCGGCAAGAGGGGGACCTTCCACTCCGCCTCCTGCACGCGGTTCTCTCCAAAATCTCTCAACCCTAGGGCTATGGCCTCTTTTATGATGGCCGGCTCGATAGTCTTGGTCACCGCTACCAAGGTTATCTCCTCTGGCTTTCGACCGACCCGGCGGGCGGCATCGGCCATCCGCTCCCGTACCCTCTCTAAGTTGACAGCGATATCTACCCTCTCTGGCACGTCCATCTCCTCAAGAGGGAGCCTTTTTCAGACTCTTTACGGCTCGCAAAATTGTCTAAGGGCTTATCCACCTGCATCCGCCCGTTATAACCCCTCACCGAATCTATCTTGCTCGCCTCGTAGAAGCATGACCACAGCGAACCTCCCCGTTCGCTCTCCCTCGGCTCGATGGGAGAAGAACTCACGGGTGTTGCAAGCGGTACAGATCTTGCTTATCTCTATTCTCTCTATGCCCAACTGCCTCAGTTGCCATCGGTTAGCCTCCCAGAGATCGAGATAGATCCCATCCGCTCTTTCCACTACTGCTCCGGAGGAGTGGGGGAGAACGGCCCGCGCTGCCTCTCTTACCTCCTCTCCCACGGAATAGCAACAGGGGCCGATGGCCGGGCCCAGACCGGCTCTCACCTGGGCCAGGTGGCAACCGAACTCTTCCTTCATCGTCTCCGCTAGCCGCTGGGCCAATAAGCCCACCGTACCTCGCCAACCCGCATGGCCCAAGCCTATGACCCGCTTTTGGGGGTCGTAGAGGAGGATAGGCAGGCAATCGGCGAAGCGGAGCATCAAGGCTACTCCCACGCATTCGGTGACCAGGCCATCGGTGGCGGGGACGATTCGTCCCTTATCTTTTGGTCCGACCACGGCCACCGAATGGCTGTGTACTTGGCGAGCCGTGACTACCTCTCTTGCACTGAGATCAAGCGTCTCATAGATGATACGATGGTTGGCCTCCACTGCTTTATCCTCATCGCCTACCAGGTGGCCCACATTGAGCCCGTCGAAGGGGGGATGGCTGAGACCTCCCAGGCGGGTGAAGATGGCGTGTTGAACCCCCCAACCCAGATGGGGGAAGGTATAGTAAACTACTCCTCCCTTGTGATGTCGGATCATTCCGCTTTCGCTTAACGAAGTCTTATCGAGCAATGGTGACAGCCTTTTCTTCGTGAAAGGCCTCATTGCAAGCCCCACACTTCAGGCACTCAGTAGGGGGACAAGGAGAGGTGTTTTGGGCCTTTGTCCCCTTCCGCCACTCCCGCCACAGGTACTCCTCGCTTACTCTACTATCGACGACCTTCCAAGGCAAGGTGCTGTGGGGGCGTTCCTCTAATAGCGCCTCGTATGCCAGACCTTGCCTACTCAGGGCGCGTTTCCAGGCGGGCAGGGATTTCCCCTTAGCATATGCTAGGGCCATCCCCACGCGCCTATCTCCTCGGGCTAGGGTAGCCTGTACAATTGCCTCAGCCGCGCTCTCAGATCGAACCTCGACGGAGGTCAACGCTTGCTTGACATAACGAAGACGAGCCTCCAGAAGGGGCAAGGGGGTCATGGGAGCCCATTGATAGGGGGTCTGGGCTTTGGGGACGAAGGGGGAGAGACTCACTATGAGATGGCCGGAGAAGCGCTCTTTGATCTTTTGGCTTAGGTGGACTAGAGCCTCTATATCCTCCTCTTCCTCGCCGGGCAAACCGAGCATGAAATATAATTTAAGTTGAGGGAAATGGGGGCTGGCCCTTTGAGTGGCCTCTAGGATCTGCTCCTCCGATATGGTTTTGTTTATGCAGGAGCGGAGACGCGCCGAGCCAGCCTCGGGGGCTATAGTGAGTGTCTCGGTCCCGCCTTCCACTAACGCCTCAAGGAGCGTTTCGGAGAGAGAATCGACGCGCAGGGAGGAGACCGAGATCTGGGCTCTCAGTTGGCGAAGTCCTTGGGTTAGAGAGTCGATCTGGGAGTAGTCGGAGAGGGCGGCTCCCACCAGTCCTATCTTCTCCCGATACTCTAAGCCTTCTTTCGCTTGATCTAAAAGGGCTTCTACGCTTCGTTCGCGGAGGGGACGGTAAGAGAAGCCAGCCAGGCAGAAGCGGCATCCTCGTCCACACCCTCGCGCTACCTCTATGAGGTACATATCTCCAAACTTGGTCTCATCTGTAAAGATGACCGAGGTGGTGGGATGGGCATCTAGATCGCGCACCCATTGCCGCTTGATGGGGTAGGGGGCGAAGGGCTCATGCTCTATCTCGACCTCTAGTCCATCGTACTTTACCTGATAGAAGCGGGGCACGTAAAGGCCGGGGATCATGGTCCACTGGCGGAGGAGTTCTAGGCGTCCTATATCTCGCCGCAGGGTCTC
>DAOULQ010000215.1:0-2784 GCA_034419095.1 Anaerolineae bacterium
CTGGGCTGATAAAAAGTGTTCATCCACCCACTAGTAATTGGTTCTGTTTTTGTTCCGCAATCTTCAGGGCGGCAAACACTTCTCGTCGCTTGGACTGAACAGATTGTCCAAGTTTCTCTCGACACCAAGTCAACACCTGTTTTGTTGTAACCGTTTCCAAAGCTTGTTGAATGACCTCTTTGCCCGTGGTGGATACCAAGGCACTAATCGCTAACACTAACCCAGTGAAGCCGCTCTTGGCCTGATCCTGTTCGAGTCGTTTCATTTTCCCCAATACAGATTCGATCACTTCGCTGCTTCCGAGTAGACGTTCATTGGCACGAGCCTTGGATGCCTCTTCAGCTACAAAAGTCACCAGTTCGCGGCATACCTTTTCCGTTCGCTCTGTACGCGCCACATGTTGTAAACGGCTCTCCAGATCAAGATGAGCACCAACGTAGATTCCCTGTTCTCTCACGAAGCTTTCTGCGGTGCTCACAATCTCAAACAGTGTTCCCCACTCTGCAATCTGTGATCGAAAGCGGGTAATCCAGCCCACCTTGTGTTTGACTTGCTCCATATCGAAGATCGGATTTACCTCGGTTAGTGCTTCGTCGAACCAGGCCAGCACACTCTGGCCCCAGGTGACGAGGACATCCACGTTCATGTAGCGTGCTTTCGTCTTTTGGTCAGGTGGGGCCAAAGCCGCTAAAGCTGTCTGTTGCACTTGACGCTTGGTTTGATTCGCTAAACGCGTGAAAGCATCCCAGTCCTCATCTTTCTCCAGTTCGCGCTTCAAGACCGCCGCTGTCTTGTGCTTGATATCATAGATCGCGCTGGTCTCAGGATGATGTTGACAGAATTTCACGATGCCAGCGTTCAAATCTGTCCCATGATCGCTAACAATCTCCCTCGGCACCCCCGTCTTTTCTACCGCTGCTTCGAGTTGCTGATAGACCACATCCCCATTTGATTGCTCCACGGGCACCAAATCTATCGGCTCAACATCTTGGTGTCCTACACATTGTCCTGTAGGGGGCAAATCTCTCAAACGCATGCCCAGGATGACCAAACATTTTTCCTTGCCTATCTGAACTGTATGATCCACGATCCATACCCAGTCATCGGCTCGATCCTTGGCTCGGGTCAGTTTGTAATAGCCCAAGCGCATCAACCATATACGTCCCGCAGCCCACGTCGGCGTGGGTAATAGTAGTCCCAGCGACAATCCCATGATTTCTATCGCACGCCCTGCACACCGCATGCTTGCCGCAGCAGACAACACCAGCGATATAAACAACCCGATGCATCCTATTGAGTATCTATGACGAGAAGGGACAATCGCCCAATCCCCCTCCTCCCATTCCACTATTGGCTGGGAAGCCCCTTTTTTTGCACGCCCTCTAATTCTTTCTCGCGGGCTTGCTCTCTGGCCTTGAGCTCGGCTACTTCTGCCTTCAGTTCTTTTGCCTCACTTTTCCACCGGTCCCTGCTCTGCTCCAGAAAGCGAACACGGTTCTTCAACAGCTTGATCTGCTCTTTGGCCTCACGGCACTTGGCTTTCCATTGATCACGACTTTTCTCGAAAAAGCGAGCCAGCTTTCTTAGCGGACTCTTATACTCCTTGTCTGTCGTCGCGCTTTTCACTATCTTGCCTCCTATCTGTCAATGCTTGTCACACTATAGCCGAAACATAGGCAAGAGGCAAATCACCCTCCTCTGTCAAGGAGCAAAAACGGTACTAATGGATCCCTCGAAAACTGCCTGTTTTGGGCTGGTTTTTATCAGCCCACCTTCCACCTGACACAAAAATCTGATAAGCAAGAGGATGGTCGTTTTCCGACAAGCTATTAGCCCTCAACAAACAATCAACACCGGCACATATCTCAAGGATTAGGCCAATCACGTAGAAGGCTTTGATTTCGACCGGAGTGAACCGTATGTTGGCTACTGTATCCTGGAGGTCCTTCCACTCCGTAGCATTGTACACAATTGTCTGCGGGGCTTTCAGACTAATGGGTACACCTCGATTATTCATATCACCACTCCTGTGATCAACTCGCTGTGTCGCCGCGCACCAACAGTATGCTTCAGCCACGCCGTAACTTTCCCAAAGCTCACTTCAATTCGAAGTGCCTCGCATAACCAAATTGTGCCCCGATACAAGGCCGCGAAGCGGCGTCGGCTGAAGCTCCCCAGGATGGCTTGCCATCCTTCTTTCCACAAGAACCAGGCATCTCTGGTTCTTCGCTTCTTGTATTGACACGTACGCCTCTGACCATTACCCACTAGACTAGCTATCCTCTGCTTTCAGCAGCGGCGGTGGGGGCATTAGGGTCGAGCCTGTCTTTCTGTATCTGTCCAAGTGTCTGGCCTTGTAATCCAGTTCGTAGAGAAAGTTTAGCAGGTCTTCAATGACCTCAATCGCAAGGCGAAGAGTGTGCTCAGTAGGTGGTGTCAACTTGTGCAGGGCGGCATTTCCAATGAAACGGAAACTATGAAGACTTACGACGATATTCTCCGGCAGAATATCTGCAAGTGCGTCGATTCTCTTCTCCAGGCTTCTGCCTCGAACACCCTTGTCCTCGCAGATTCCCTCAAGCAGGACTCGCAGACCAGCAGCGCACAGCACATTCAGACCGTCATTGAACGCTTCGATAGTTTCTTGATATATTCTCCTCAATCTCTCAGGAAGCTGTATGAAGTGTTTCCCCTCAACATCATACTCAGCTCGCCTTGGATAGTATATAGAGTCAGGGTATTCAGGCCCTCCATAGCCCGCGTTGATTTCGCAGACCTCAAGGG
>DAOULQ010000216.1:0-6094 GCA_034419095.1 Anaerolineae bacterium
CTATCCGGCGAGGTAGCCAAGGAGTCGTTATAGTAGGAGACGCCGTTCAATTCTCGCACGAACTCCAAGCGGTGTTCTAACCCTTTGAATGTGGTACAGGCGTTAGCCATAGCCTCGGGTGGCGCACCAGCCGCAGCCGAGATAGCACAGGCCGCGAGGATGTTCTCCAAGTTGTGTTCTCCAAAGAGCTGAACGTCCTTCTTATGGCAAACCTCTTCTTCGCTGCCACCCCAGCGAATGAGAACCTTGTCCCCTCTTATGAAGGCTCCCTCTACCTCCTCTTTGCGACTGAAGAGAAGGACGCCGCCTTTACATCGATCGATGAACTGGCTGGTTATAGGGTCGTCCTTATTCAAAATCGCCCAGTCGTCTGCCGTTTGAAAGCGAAGGATGTTAAGTTTGGCCGCTGTATAGGCCTCCATACTCTTGTGACGGTCTAGATGATTGGGTCTGATGTTCAGGATAGAAGCGATATGAGGGCTTCGATCCAGGACCTCTAGTTGAAAACTGGAGAGTTCGGCAACGACTATAGCCTCGGGGTCTATCTCCTCCACTTTTTCGATCAAAGGGAAGCCGATATTCTCCCCCAGGTAGGTTTTTCGCCCTGCTACTTGCAAGATCTGAGCGACCAAGGTAGTGGTGGTCCCCTTGCCACTGCTCCCTGTTATTCCGATGATAGGGGCTGAGCAAAGGCTGAAGAATAGCCTCGTCTCGCTGCTGATAGGGATGCCCCGTTTGCGGGCCTCTACCAGGAGAGGGATATCCTGGGGAACCCCGGGACTGACGTAGATAACATCGGCATCCAAGAGGCTCTGGGGATGCCCTCCCAACTTGAACCGGATGAGGAACTCAGATAACCCTTCGATCCTCTCCGCCACTTCCTCCTCTGTTTTAAGGTCGCTGACGGTGACGGTGGCTCCTCGTTGAGCGTGGAAGCGAGCCAAGGCCATCCCTTCCCTTCCTAGGCCGATGATGGAGACCTTTTTAGCCATTTCGTAAACCACCGATACGGATAGCGGAGCCAATTTGACCATTATATGAGCGCCAAGGCTATACCCAACATGGCCGCTAACATGGCCGCGAGCCAGAAACGTTGCACTACTTGGACCTCGGACCAGCCGAGGAGTTCAAAGTGGTGGTGGAGGGGGGCCATCTTGAAGATCCGCCGCCCCTTGGTCATCTTGAAGTAGGTTACCTGCATGATCACCGACATGGTCTCGGCCACGAAGACGATACCCACGATAGGCAGAAGTAGCCACTGCCCGGTCATGAGAGCCACTACCCCCAAGGTGGCCCCCAGGGCCAGGGAGCCTATGTCCCCCATGAAGAGTTGGGCCGGATAGGCGTTGAACCAGAGGAAAGCCAAGACCGCTCCTACTACAGTGAAGCAAAAGAGGGCCAGGTAAGCCTGTCCTTGGAGATAGGCGATGATGCCGTAGGCGACAAAGGCGATGGCCGAGATACCTCCGGCCAACCCATCGAGGCCATCGGTGAGGTTGATGGCGTTGGAGAACCCCACGATGATGAAGACGGCCGCGGGTATATACCAGAACCCTAGGTCGATGAAGCGGGGGATGGTAGGGATACCCACCCCCCGAAGTCCTAGAAGGGAGTGGAGGGTCAGGGCCGCTATGGTGGCGATGATCACCTGCCAGGCGAACTTGAGTCGGGCTATGAAGCCTTTCTGCTCTATTCTGGAGGGGTCTTGACCGGTGGCTATGGCCGCCCTCCGGCTGCCGACGGCCCTCATATCATCCGAACCTCCCAGAACCCCGTAGGCCACCAGGGTGCCCAAGGGGAGGAGGATAGACCTGCCGAGCAATCTCTCCACGCCACTCAAGAGTGACGGAGTCAGAGAAAGGATCGCTCGATCGACAAGAAGCAGGATCAAAGTGATGATGGCTACGGGGCCGATGATCATGATCCCCCCCATAGTGGGGGTTCCGGTCTTAACATGGTGGGAGAGGGGGCCATCGATACGGATCTGCTCACCGATGCCATGGCGGCGGAGGTATCTGATCAATGGGCTACCCCAGAGGATGGCGAAGAGGAAGGTGAGAGAGCCTACAGCCAGAGAAGGAGCCATCATTTCCCTCCCAACTTAGCCACTATCTCTTCCATCTTCATCCCTCGGGAGCCTTTGACTAAGATGAGATCGCCGGAAGCGATGAGACGCCGCAGGAGCTTCACCGCCTCTTGGTTGCTCTCCACGGCGAAGAGATCGGTTTTATCCATGCCTAAAGCCTGGGCTTCTTCGGCGATGATGCGGCTCCTGGGTCCCACGGTCACCAGCTTATCCACCGTCTCAGCGGCGCGCCTTCCCACCAGCCGATGCCCTCTCTCTTCGTAACTCCCTAGTTCCAGCATATCCCCCAGGACGGCGATCTTCCTCCCCTCTAGGTCGGAGAGGAGGTTTAAGGCCGCCAGAGTGGAGGCGGGACTGGCGTTGTAGGTATCGTCTACGATGGTAGAACCCTTGATCCCCGGGATGGCGATGAGGCGGAGTTGGGCGGCGATATCTTGGAGCCCAGCGATGATCTGATCCCAGGGTTCTCCCTCTACTAGGCCCACGGCCGCGGAGGCTAGAGCGGCATGGACGCTATGCTGGCCTAAAAGGGGGATCTTCACATGGAGGGTCTCCTCACCATAATGGAGGCGGAAGAGCACCCCCTGCAAACCTCGACTCTCGATGTCGGAGGCCCAAAGATCACAATCGGGACTCAAGCCGTAGAAGAAGACCCTGGCCTCCGTTTTTGGAGCCATGGCTTTGACTCGGGGGTCATCGCCATTGAGGATGGCTACTCCGTTCAAGGGGAGAGCCTCCACCAGTTCGGCCTTGGCCTGAGCGATGCGGGCTAAGGTTTTGAGCCTTTCTAGGTGGGAGTGGCTTACGTTGGTGATCACCCCCACCTGGGGCTGGGAGACTTGGGCCAGCAAGGCTATCTCCCCCAGGTCATACATCCCCATCTCCAAGACCACCTTCTGGTAACTCTCGTCTAGGTTGAGCAGGGTGAGGGGCAGGCCGATCTCGTTGTTGTAATTGGCTTCGCTTTTCAAAGTGGGGAACGCTTTCCTCAAGACCGACCAGATCGTTTCTTTGGTAGTGGTCTTGCCCATGCTGCCGGTGACCCCTATCACTCGACAATCGAACCTCCTCCGCCAGTAGGCGGCCAGATCCTGGAGGGCGCGCAGGCTATCTTCCACTAGGATGCAGAAGGGTTCCGGTGAGGAGGGGAGGGAAGAGGGGTCCTTAACAACCGGGTATCCCTCTATCTCCCTTTCCACTAGAGCGGCCAGCGCTCCTCGCTCGAAGGCGTCCTTCACGTAGTCATGACCATCCTTCTCTTTTCCCCGCAAGGCTATGAAGAGGCTACCCTTCTCCGCTAGGCGGGAATCGACGACACCGTTCTTAAAAGCCAAAGGGTGCTCTACTTTTTCTCCTCTTATCCCTTCCCAAAGATCGCCCAGGGTAAACATTTATAGTCTACTCTCTTGCTAATCGCATCTCGTCAGGTGCGATGCCCAAATAGTCGAATAGTTGTTCGGCCAGGGTCTTCAAGACGGGGGCGGCGACCACGGCCCCCCAAGGCGCGGCCTGAGGTTTATCTATCTTCACCAAGATGATGAAACGGGGGTTGTCGGCCGGGGCCCAGCCCACTATGGAAGCGATGGTCCAGGTGGGATCATAGCCGCCGGGTATAGGGATCTGGGCTGTGCCCGTTTTGGCGGCGATGGAATAGCCTTCAACATAGGCTAACTCTGCCACCCCTTTTTTCACCCCCTCCGTTAATATCTGGGTGAGTTGTCTGGCTGTCTCCGGGGAGATCACCCGGCGCCGCACCACCGGTTGGATCTCCGTGATGCTGCCATCCTCCCTGACGATCTTCTGCACTAGGTAGGGTTTCATCAAGAGCCCCCCGTTGGCTATGGCGGCCATAGCGTTTATCATCTGCAGGGGGGTGACGCTAATCCCCTGGCCGAAAGAGTTGGTCCCCAGGTCGGACTCATGCCATTGAGCGTCCCCGGGGGTCTTGACGATGCCCGCTACCTCGCCTGCCAGATCGACACCGGTAGGCTCACCGAAGCCAAACTTGCGTACATAGCGGTAGAATTTCTCGGCTCCGATCTTGGTGCTCATCGTGGCCGCTCCCACGTTGAGGGAGTATTTCAAAAGGTCGGCTACCGTGGTTACACCCCGGGCCCCCCAGTCCCAGTTGGCTATCACTTGCCCCCCCACCAGGATAGAACCGGTGTCGTTATATGTGGTCTCCGGTGTCACCTCACCGGTATCTAGAGCCGCACCGATGGTCACTGGCTTAAAGACCGAGCCTGGCTCATGGACCTCGCTTATGGCAGGGTTGACGAAGAGTTCCTGGGGGATCTCATAGAAACGATTGGGATCGTAGCGGGGGTAACTAGCCATAGCCAGTATAGCCCCGGTCCAGGGGTCCATGACGATGATGGTGCCTCCCTGAGCACCGTATTCCTCGATAGCCTTCTCTAAATTCTCTTCTGCCAGGCCTTGAATAGTACGGTCCAAAGTGAGAACCAGGGTGGGGCCCTCCTGGGCGGGAACGTAACTGCCATAACCGGCGATCATCTGTAACCCGGAAGGGTCTCTTTCTCCTCCTCTCGACCCCGGCTCACCCTGTAGGATGTCGTTGTAATACTCCTCTAAGCCGTAAAAACCGTCGCCCTCAGCCCCTATGAAACCCAGAAGGTGACAGGCTAATTCCTTCTCAGGATAGGTTCGCTGGGGCAGAGGGATGGCTCCCACCCCGGGGAGGCCCCGAGAGGCTATCTCCTCCCCCACGTCTAGGGGTATCTGTTTGGCCAGTGTCACGCTCAGATCCTTTCGGTCAAGAAGCGTCCAGAGGGTCTCAGGTGGCCTCTCGAGAAGAGGAGCGAGTTGCTCCGCTGTCCAATGGGGGTCGAGAACGTCTCTAGGGGTGGCGAAGATCTCGTACTGAAAGATTTCGGTGGCCAGAAGCGAGCCTGCCCGATCCAAGATGGCCCCTCGTTGCGGGGGGATGACCCTGGTTTGATAGTGTTCCAGTTTGGCCAACTCCAAGAGTTCTTGACGACGCACCACCTGCCAGTAGATGATGCGCCCCAGGAGGATGAGGGAGAAGGCGAAGAAGACGGCCGTAAGGACGATTAACCGCCTGTGAGATCGCTGTCGTGACTCCGAGGTCATCTCTTCATCTCCACTTCATCTTCGTTCCCGAGGCTCTCTATAGCGAGATCGCTCGTCTCTGTGGTTCCTTCGTTCTTCGCTTGTCCAAGGAGAAGAACCCGGAGAGAAGAGAGAACTCTCTCCCAGAGGTCATCTCCCGTCGGTGATGGGAGATCGTCTTCCTCGATGGAAGCAGAAGGGATCTCGCTTTCTATATAGAGATATTCCACCTTTTGGGGTGGCTCCAAGCCCAGAAGGCGGGCTCTCTCACGGATGAGAGAGAGGTTTTCCAATTCTGCTATCCGGTAGTAGATCTCCGCCCTCTCCCGCCGCAGATGCTCCCGCTCAGAAGCCAACCGCTGAAGCCGTAAGGCGGTAGTCGTAGCCTCACTGGCTTGTGTAAGGTAGAACCAACCTATTAGGCTAGCCAGGATGAAGAGAACCGCTAGCAAGCCGGTGGTCTTCCCTTTAAGTTGAAACCGCCTTCTCTCTTGCCTAGGGTGAGTCTGGGTGATATAGGAGATGGGCCTATTGATCGACACTTTGAAATCGGGCCGCGATTCTAAGCCTAGCGCTCCGGCTACGAGGGTTCCTTTCGACCTCCTCTGGGGTGGGTCGGATAGGTTTCTTGGTGATGACCTGGAGGCTTCGGCGATGGCCACATCTGCAGACCGGGACCTCCGGAGGGCAGAGACACTCCCTGGATTCCCGCCGCATGAACTCTTTAACGATTCGATCCTCTAAAGAATGAAAGGAGATGACCACCAGCCGTCCCCCCACGGCCACTATCTCCACCGCCTGGGGTAGGGCCTCTTCCAGGGCGGTCAATTCATCATTTACGGCGATGCGCAGGGCCAGAAAAGCCTTGGTAGCGGGATGGAGTCTGCGGCGTCGCCCTACCACCTGCGCCACTATGCC
>DAOULQ010000217.1:0-44800 GCA_034419095.1 Anaerolineae bacterium
GCTCAGCGGGAACTGGACGCCGAGAGCAGCGCTTGGGCCAGGAGGAAACTAGCACAGGAGATCCACGACGGGCTCCTCCAGAGTCTCAGCACTCAGATCCTCCATCTACAACTATATCAGGAACTGAGGGGCCAGGACCCCCAAAAGGCCGGGGTACAACTAGAAGAATCTAGGAAACAAGCCTTGGATTGCTTGCAGGAATTAAGACATCTGGTCTTCGATCTGAGGCTGGCCGACTTGGAGCAGCTGAGCCTAGCAGAGGAGTTGAGGAAGTACGTGGCTGAGTTTGGGAGGAGAAGTGATATCGATGCCCATTTCAGTTTTTCGGGAAAGAGAGAGGAGCTACCCCTCAACGTGAAGAAGAACCTCTACCGCATCGCCCAAGAGGCGCTGGCCAACGTGCGCCGCCACGCCCAGGCCAACCGTGTCGATGTGCGGTTAAGATACGCCCCCCACGAGATGGAATTAACGATCACAGATGATGGACAAGGTTTTCAAAAAGAGGAGGTGCTGAGCCGGGTCCAGGAGGAGAAGAAGTTTGGCCTTCTAGGCATGCAGGAACGGGCCTACCTCTTGGGAGGGAAACTCGAAATCAAGAGCACGCCCGGCCAGGGGACGACAGTCCGTGTAGCCGTGCCCTTCTAGGAACGTTGACAGGAAAGCGACAAATGGGTATAATCTATATCGTGCGGGTGTAACTCAGTTGGCAGAGTGTCTGCTTCCCAAGCAGAATGTCGTGGGTTCGAATCCCATCACCCGCTCTCTCAAGTCGAAAAGCACCTCTCTCGAAAGGGAGGTGTTTTTTCATCTATCTATACGACGTCTATTGGAGCCGACAGCCTTGTCAACGTTTGTCTCAAAACGAGTGAGCCACTACGCACAATTGTTCTAGGGAACAATTTGTGGTAGAATAAGTACATACAAAGCACTTCGTTGAGCGTAGTAGTTGAATTCACTGAGGAGAAACGCCCATGATGCGAGCAGAGGAATGCTTATGCCATTGGCATAGAGACCATCGGTGTAGCGGTGACCCCAAGGTTTGCCACTTCGTGACAAAAGGATTTTTCTACGCCACGGCACTGTACGGCAATCCGACGAGTTCAGTAAATGAGGTGACTGTGGTTCTAAGGCCAGATCCATCCCCTGAGACAGTAGAAGTACAAACAGGGGTCTTTACCATATACATACCTATATGTCGTGACCCTAGAACAGGACCAGATGACTATTGGTTTCATGCTCTGTTGGCTCATGAGATTGCACACCTACTGAACGCACACTTGTTTGATTGCTACGTTGAGGGCCTGAATGGCATTTTTGCTGAAGAACTACTGACCAGGACATCCGTGGGTTCGGAACGATATAGACAGTATTTGGAGGGACAGCGTTGCGTGGACACAAGCGAGGCGTTCTACGCAGTGACGTACTTTTTGATGAAGGACCTATCCCGAGAGGCTGGTGAAGAGCACATGAGGAACTTCCTGGGGTGTGCGACGTGGACTGACAGCGGCGAAACGAGAATGCATATAGATATTGACCAGTGGCTGGACTCGCTTCCCCGCGACAAGAAAGTGGCGGTGAAAGCAAAGATTAGGGAGCATGCTCCTTCCGTGAATAGGGCACGACAACACGACGACAGGCAACAGTATGTGTTTCGCTTGCCAAAGGATGATTGTTAGACAATCGGCTAATTGTGTGTTCGCACTTCGCTTGACTTCCCCTTCTCCTTCCGTTATCCGCGCGTCCACGCAATCATGAATCTGTCACCTCGGCATCTCTCACAACGGTTCCAGGCTGGGGCCAGTAGGGGTGTCTGTCACCTGCCAGCCCAGGGCCGCAATCCGCTCCCGCAGGGCGTCGGCGGTGGCCCAGTCGCTGCAAGCACGGGCCGCCTCTCGTTCCTCCACTAGGGCCAGCACCTCTGAAGATGGCTCAGGGGCCACCTTAACCCTCCGCGCAGCCAGCACTTTCTTCCACACCTCCGGCGGTATCCCTGCCTCGGGCTCGGGCTGCTGGAAAGGCCCCAGTTCACCCAGGGGGAAGGTCTGCCCCCGAGTGAACCGCTCTTCTTCCCCTCCCCGCAGCAGGGTGACGCCATCGCGCCCCATCACCCGACAGGTTTCGGCCTCCAGGTCGACCACCAAGGCCGTATGCTCATCGATGCCCACCACCGTCATACCAGCCGGGAGCATAGCCAAAAGTCGCGCAAAGCGGGCCTGGCCCATGAAACAGCGGCTGGTGTCCAGGTCGGCACCTCCTTCGCGGTTGTTCCAGTGGGAGACGAAAACCAGAGGGAGGCCGTAGGGGCCAAAGAAGTCCAGCCCGTCATGCCAGTGGAGTTCCTCACCCACCTTGTAGATCTCATAGACGGGCAGGGCACGAGCGCTGCCGGCGATGAGAGCGGCGCTGGCCAGGATGACCGCTGCTCCCAGGCGGTGGCGAGCCACCAGCGCGTGCCAGGCCAGGCTATCCCTTAACTGGCGGACGGCGTAGGTGGGGCTGCCCGGCCCCAGGAAGATGGCATTGGCTTGCAGTAGAGGCTCGACGATGGCCGGATCGTCCGGGCTGAAGGGGGTGCCCCGCTTGCGGGCGGGGACCACGGTGACCTGGGGACGATAATTCTGCAACCGATGGCGGAAAAAGTCGGCCACCCGCCCCGCCACCTGGGCCGAGTTCAACTCAAAGCCAGCCGGTGTCTCCAGCACGGCCACCTGGATGGGGGGGGACAGTTGACCCAGGAGCCAGTCGTGAACCCTGCGCCCGCTAGCCGAGGTCTCACCAGAGCCAAAGAGAGCCACCAGACCCGGTCGTTCAGCCATTACTCACCTGCCTGTGGGCAGAGCCATAGCCTATTCATGCAGGGCTGTCCAATTCTCTCCGCCATCCTGAGAGCGATAGAGCGCCTGACCGAGGCTGGCATAGATGGTCTGGTCGCTGGCGAAATCGGGAGAGAAGACGAAGAAAGGAGTCCAGGCGCCTGGGATATCCAACGGTTTCCAGGCCTCTCCGCCATCTGTAGAGCGGTAGACGCCGCTATCAGTGGAGGCGAAAACCAGGCCATCGGCGGGGTAGCGGGGCGAGAGGGCGACCCCTCTGATCTCCTGGCTCGAAAACTCCTCTCCCACAGCCAACCAGGTCTCGCCGCCATCGGTGGAGCGGTAGAAGTGACCGCGATACTCATCATCTGTCCCGACGACGAAGAGAACGCCGTCGGTGGCGAAATCTGGGGAAAGGGCCAGATCGGTCACCCGTAGTCCCGAGATAGGCGGCCCTAGCGGCCGCCATTCTTCACCCTCGTTCCGAGTGATGTAGACCCCGCGGCCAACGGTCACCAAGGCCGTCTTATCGACCTCATAGTTTGGGGAGAGAACCAGCCTCTCCAGTTCCAAGCCTTCTAACCCTTGATCTGCGCGCTGCCAACTCTCACCCCCGTCTTTGGAGCGGTATAAGTGGGAAGGCGTAAGAACCCAGAGAGTCTTATCCCGGGCGTAAGCGGGCGAGACCACCAGTTGACTTACCCGCTTCAACTCCTCATCGGTCGGGAAATCGGCGGTGAGCGGCCGCCAGGTTGTTCCCCCATCGGTGGATTTGAAAACCCCATCGAAGCAGCCTCTAGCGAAGATAGTCTTGTCCTGGGTGTAGTGGGGCGAGAAGACCAAGGCCTCTATCCCCAGATCGGTCAGACCACTATTCACTCTAGTCCAATGGAGGCCCCCATCGGTGGAGCGCAGGATGCCGCTCCCCGCAGGCGCACAAGCCAGCCCCACAAGAAGCGTCCTATCGAGGGCATAGACCGGCGAGAGGGCCACTCCCATCTTCCCCCGATTGAGGAAGGGAAGAGTCAACTCGCTCCAATTCTCCCCTCCATCCGAAGAGGCGAAGAGGGAGGTACCCATAGTCACAAAGAGGGTCTTATCGCTGGAAAAAGCGGGAGAGAGGACTAGGCTATCGATACCTCCTCCATCGAGAGTGGGCAATCGTCCCCTTACCACGCTTGTCGCTTCCTTGAGGGCGAGGGAAACGATGGGCTCATCGAAGATGGTTACCGTAGGCTCCTGCCAGCCCAGGGAATAGAAACGGCCGTTCCGCGGATCGTGAAGGGTGACCTTCAAGGGGTAGGAGTCAACATAGTTCATCGTTTGGGCTTCGATTACGTCCAACCCCCCCTTCCCCCAGCCGGTGAGGTAGGTAACGTAAATGAGATGGCGACGGGGGCTGAAGAAGACGTCTCCACCCACGCCCCAAAGGTAACCCACCTCCCGACCTTCCGCATCGAGGGCCACCAGTTTACGATCGCCGATAATCGGATGGTAGCCACTCACATAATCTAAGCCCCTCTCTGAGTCGAAACCCGGGGCACTGCTCGAGTGATAGGGCAAGGGCACCTCTTCAGCCAGCAAGGTGTAATCATCGGCGTCGTAGAGGTCTAGCCACCATCGTGCGTTGGAACCAGGGGTGTTATTGTACATCATGATGTAAAGATGCCGGTTGCCAGGGTTGATATAGACCTCCACCCCTCGAGGGACGCCGGAATATATCTCCGTGCCCTCCTCAGGGATCGTCTCCTCCATCTGGTCGATTATCTCCCCCCTCTCCCCATCGGCCACATACACGCCCACCCGCGCGATGTAGAGGCGGTGGGTGATGGGGTCCACCGTGATCGTGCCATAGGCATCGATGCGGCCCAAGGGAGACAAAGTCTCTCCATCTAGTATAAGGGTCTCTTCACGGGCTCCGTTAGCCACATACACCCGGCCCATCTCCCCATCCACGGCCAGATCATACGGTTTCCCCTCCTCCAGGGGAGCCAACGCCTGCGCGCTTGCGACCACCTCCAGAGAAGCCCCGTCAAAGACGTGGAGCCGCCCCGCCGAGTCCAGAAAATAGGCTAGCCCTGTCGTCCCTTCCACCTCCCCGGTGACGATGAACTCCCCGTCGAAAGTTACGGTCATCATACCCCCAGGGATAGTCTTAGGAGCGGGCGTAGGGGAGGGTTGCGCTGTCACCGTAGGCCGCCGGGTCGGCACTAATGTCACCTCTGGGGAAGGAGTAACAACCCCTCCGCAGGCGGTCACAGCCATAGAAAGAAGGAGGCTCAAGAGCAACTCTAGTCTGGCCATTTCCATCCCCTACATCCGCCAGGGCTCCCTAAAAAACTATAGGTCGATTATATATGAGACGCAGCTGCAGAGCAACGACCAACATCTCGTCTCTTCAGGAATAGGCAGGGGGGAACCTTTTCTCCTTTTGCGCACTAGTACAAATGGGGGATTGTCAAACATGGTGAGGAGCGTATAAGATTGCACCTAGGGATCTGTACCTATCAATTTTGGAGGAGCGATCGCTTTGGGAGACCTGGAGCGCTACTTTGGGGCACCCATCTGGCCCCTTTTGGGCTTGATGGCCATAATCGTCCTCTTTCTCCTGCAAGGCGTCGTCATGGCCGGCAAATGGAGGCGCAAACGGTTCCTTCGCCAGATGGATATCCTCATCGATCCCAAGAGAAAGACCTCGGCCGAGATCGCCAAGGCGATGAGAGCGAGGCAGGCCACCGACTTCTGGGAGATGGTAGCCCGCCGCTTCTACTATGCCATCGCTTTGACTTCTGCCCTAGGACTCCTTCTCATGCAATTCTTGCCCCTAACCACCACACAAAGCCTATACATAAAATGGGTTCTCACGTTGACCACCTTCGGCGGTGCCTCGATCCTCCTCTGGTTTTGGCAAGGGTGGGACGATGACCGGGAGCGAGTACTCCACAAGAGACTGCGGCTGGCTTATGAGGGGGAACAGGCTCGCCAGGGTCTGGTGGTACGTGACGAGAGCACGGGGCTTTATAGCCACGAGTTCTTCCTCCAAGAGTTACGACAGGCAGTAGGGCAGGTCCTCCAAAGCGCTCTCCCCATCTCCTGTCTGATCTTGGAACTGGAACGGTTTGACGATTTCAAATCCCAGTGGGGAGAAGGTGTAGCCGAGGCAACCCTTAAGCGCATAGGTCAGGCCATCGAGCAAAACGTGCGCTCCTACGACATCGTCGCTCGCTACGGGCCTAATCGCCTCGCCGTAGCCCTTCTTTACTGTGGAAAGGAAGACGCCAACCGTGTAGGTCAGCGCGTAAGCCACAACGTCATCCATCTGGTTCTCAACGACATAAACAGAAGATATGGTGTACAAGTGGAGTTCGTTTGGGTCTCCCGCACCCTGCCCCAGAAAGGCAAGACCCCGGAACAGGCACTGGCTGCAGCGGAGAGGATGCAGGATCTAATGTCTATAGACCTGGGTACCGCGCTTTAGGAGAGTGATTGTATCGTCGGAGATGATGGGAGGCAAGAAGAGGATCTCTTTTCCCTTCCCACAGGGATACTTTACGTACGGGATCTGTCCTTACAGGATCCCGTAGGGATAAGGATGGCAACCCGGGGTCTATCTCTCTAAGAGTCTCAGCGGGGCTCTTCCCTGGCCTAACCCAGCCAGCCCGTCCTGGCATCAACGGGCCAGGGGACAGGCCCTCCTAAACCATCGTGGGGACAGTTGTAGAACCTCCTCTTCTCCTAGGGATAGAACTCCTCTCTTGTGGCGTTGCCCTTTAGGACAACATGAATCTACCCTGGTGATGTAGGGGCGGGGCTTGTCCCCGCCCCTTGGTCGTGTGTCAAAGGTAATGTACTGAACCCGCACACCTGGCACCATTTTCCTACGTCAAAAGCATCTGTTTGGTACTAATTTCCTATTGCTACCCGTCATACTAGGGTGTACTCTGTTTCTAGAGAGTTCTGGCGGGTTTCAGTGGTCTTGTGGCACTTCGAGAATGGTCTTCGTCACTAGAAAGAGGGAGGTCAAAATTGTCTCATCAAGCCGAAAAGTGTCTCCTCACTGCCAAGCAAGCAGCTACCTACCTGGGCATTGCTCTCTACACGTTGAAGAAGATGGAGTATGCGGGGTACTTGAAACCGTATCGCACGCCGGGCGGCCACCACAGGTACAGTCAGCAGATGCTAGACGAGTATCTGGACAAGAGCACAGAGTTCTCCTATAACAGGGGCACATCGGGGGGTAAGAATCTTGATCCTCGTCCAGGCTCGGAAAAGGGGGTATAGGATGGGACTGGTCAACCTGACCGAGCGCAAGCGGGCGGAGGAGGCGCTGCGGGAATCGGAGAAACACCTCCGGAATACCCTCGACAGCATGCTGGAGGGTTGTCAGATCATCGGCTTTGACTGGCGCTACCTGTACGTCAACGATGCCGTTGCCAGGCATGGCCGCCGAGCTAAGGAGGAGCTGTTGGGCCACACCATGATGGAGATGTACCCTGGCATCGAGGAGACGGAGATGTTTGCTGCCCTCCGGCGCTGTATGGGGAAACGCATTCCACATCACATGGAGAATGAGTTTACCTTCCCCGATGGCTCTAAGGGCTGGTTTGAGCTCAGCATTCAACCCGTGCCCGAAGGCATCTTCATACTCTCCCTCGACATCACCGACCGCAAGCGGGCGGAGGAAGAATTGCGCCGGGTCAACCGCGCGCTCCGGGTGCTCAGCGAGTGCAACCAGAGCGTGATCCGGGCCACGGAGGAGTCGGATTTACTGCATGAGATATGCCGGATCATCGTGGAAGTCGGCGGGTATCGTTTGGCGTGGGTGGGCTTTACCGAGCAGGACGAAGAGAAGACCGTACGCCCGGTGGCACAGGTGGGATACGAGGAAGGGTATCTAGAAACGGTGAACATCACCTGGGCGGACACTGAACGGGGTCGAGGGCCCACCGGCAAGGCCATCCGAACCGGCGCGCCCAGCGTGGCACGACACATCCTGACCGACCCAGATTTCGAACCCTGGCGTGCTGAAGCGCTCAAGCGCGGCTACGCATCGTCGATCGCCCTCCCTTTGATTGGTAACGGTCAGACCACTGGCGCGTTGAACGTCTATGCGAGGGAGTCGGATGCCTTTGACGGGGAGGAATTGAAGCTGCTGACGGAACTGGCAGACGACCTGGCGTTTGGCATTATAGCACTTCGCACGCGCGCCGAGCGCAAGCGGGCGGAGGAAGAACTTCAACACACTCTGGAGAAGTTGCGCAAGGCCCTGGGGGGAACCATTCAGGCCATGGCATTGACAGTTGAATCGAGGGATCCTTACACAGCCGGTCATCAACGGCGCGCCACCAACCTTGCCCGTGCCATCGCCACAAAGATGGGCCTTTCAGAGGAGCAGATCGATGGAATTCGTATGGCCGGGGTTGTTCATGATCTGGGCAAGATATCTGTACCAGCAGGGATCCTCAATAAGCCCGGTCGGTTAACCGCAAACGAATTCGCCATAATTCAGACTCACGCCCAGGTCGCACATGATATATTGAAGACCATAGAATTCCCCTGGCCGGTTGCCCAAATCGTGCTTCAACATCACGAAAGAATAGATGGGTCCGGTTACCCTGCGGGGCTCAAGGGTGATGAGATCATGCTGGAAGCAAGAATTCTGGCCGTCGCCGATGTTATTGAGGCCATGTCCTCTCACCGACCTTACCGACCAGCCCATAGCATAGACGAAGCCCTTGGGGAGATCCGGCAAAACAGGGGCGTGCTCTATGATCCTGAGGTGGTGGATGCTTGCCTAAGTCTCTTCAGCGATGAAGGCTTTGAGCTGGAGCATGCCTGAATGCAAGGTCACCCCCGTCATCTCTGCCATCTTTGACTTGACGGACTCGCAGAATGATGCCGAGCACCTCGCACTGTTGGGATCACAATACGGCTTTTCCCAGCTGGTCAAGCGGCTGTGGCGGAGAGGATGCTTGACTTCGAAAAGGAGGAAGGTCGGCGAGAACCTTTATCCTATCGACTGGGCATCAAAGAACAAATATCATAAAGTAGTAGAAGGTTCTCACGCCTTCGAAAAAGGTCCAGTTGAAGGGGGCCTTCTCGAAACCTCTGCCACTACTCCCTTGGAAGCGCTGTTAGGTGGTTTACTGGAGGCGGCCATCCATGCTATCGAGGTCAAAGAGGGCTCCATAATCCTCCTCGACCACGGCCCGGAACTCCTCACCATGAGCCTAGCCGGAGAGCGAACACCCTGCTCTCTCGCTGGGAAATCAGAAAGAGCCCTCCTCAGGAAAGGATTCCCCTTTTGTGTCCAGTGGTCCTAGAGGACCAGATGGGAAGACGGGAGATCACACCTCTTCTTTCTCCCACCACTCCCGCAGAGGCGCAAGGAAGGTTGTCGATCTACGGAGGGCCCTAGCCCCAGCACGTCTCCAGATAGGGGGAAGCATCCACCCTTTCCAAAGGTAGAGGAGCAGTGCCGCGAGCGTGGCAAACGATATAGCCACAGCCACTTGCTCTAGGGACGACTTTCGATACTCAAAGATGACCTGGAGGGGATAACTGATCCCTTGGGGGATGGGCACATACATAAAGTCGGGCCCCGCGCGGTAGATCCTCCTCTCCTGCCCGGCCACATAGCCATGCCAGTTGGGGAAGTAAGACTCCTTAAAAAGGATGCCTCTGGCTGGGCTTGCCACAGTGACAACCCGTTTCTCTGGGTGTATGAACTCGGCCTGATACTCCGGCCAGCCTTCTTCCCTTTCACCCACTACCCACTCTATCATTTGTCCCAATAACCGAGATTCCTCCACGTTTTGGTAGCTTGAGATGTGGTAGAGTAAGTTCATCCCCGTCCACACCACTCTTCCTTGGCCATATGGCCCCGCCACCACAATGGGATGACCATTTGCTCGAAGCACAGGAGTGGCCCAATCCCGGAGGCTCTCTTCTGCTACCGAGGAGACCCCCCAGGGACCACCGGCATAGATGGCCGGCGCGAAGCTAGAGAGGTCGATCTCCTCCACCATCTCGTCTTCAACGCTAGAAAGGTTCCAATCCTTGCCGTAATCGGTCGCCTCGGTGCTCATTACGGGAACAGGGTCAGGTAGAGAGAAGGCAGCAGTGTCAGGGGAGTTATTGGTTTCAATAATCAACCTTCCCCCATCCCTGACGTAGTCGCCTAGGAGGGTGAAGGCTTGCTTTTGGTCGTGATACTGATAGTCATAGAGGATGAGGGCTCCGAACTGGGAGAGTTCCTCCAGGGTCAACTCATCGATGTATTCAGGGCCACGAAGGGGGATCAGATGTTGGCTATTGAAGTTGGAATAGGCTAGGCTGTGCAGTAACAGCTCATACCCCCTTGCGCTGCCCAAGTGCAGCAGATTGGGAGCAAAGGTGGCCGAAAGTATAGGGCTGGAACCGTGATAGGCAAGGCTGTAGATATCGCCATTTTCAGTCTGACCGAGGGGAGTATAAGAGGCTTGGGCTTTTAGGAACTTGTTCTTACTATCGGTGAGAGGAGTGGTGTAGAACCCTCTGACGGCGTACCAATCGAACAGAAAGTCGGTCTCCTGGTAGTTGTCCTCTTGGCTCCATACTGCGTACTCAAGCCAGAACTGCCACCCAGGGTATAGCACCGACTGGGCGAGGTAACCTCTGGTCTGGGGAATATCGTATTTGGCGTTGACCCAATCTGATCCCCCGTCCCAGGCGACCCCCAACCGGAAACCTCTCTCCTCGGGTTTGAGGGGTAAGATGCGTTGGATCTCGTGCTTCAGTTCAGTATCGAGATCGACTACGCCCTTCTGGGTGCTGGGTATCATGAAGAGGGTGAAGACGACGGTAAACGCCAGGAGAGCAGAGAGGAACTTAGTAGCCCCGCCACCCAGCCCTTCGGATACCATGCCCAGTACGAGCCCATCTAAGAGCGCAGTGAAGATCGATATATAATAGAGGCTGTGAGCCGGAGCAAAGGCTCTGATGTAGAGGTCGAACTCAGCCACATGACCTATTAGAGCATAGGATGCCAGTAATACCGGTAGAAGCGCGAAGGGAATGAGGGCCTTGAGCGAAGTTGGTCTTTGTCCGGTAGCCAACCTCCAAATCAAGATGAGGAGCGATATGACGGTCAAGGGGACCATAATGGCAGGTAGCGACTCGTATACTCTGCCGGAGAAGAAAAGGTTTGTGAACGGCAAAGGCTGATACTGGTCAGTCAGGGCCATTCCAGCCCCTCCGCCCAGGGTGTAGGAGGGCAGATAGAAATAGGCGGACAGAAAGGCTGCACTTATAACCACGCCTGCTACGCTCTTAACTTTGCTGACCAGCGAGTCTGGAAAGGTCGTGGCCATAAGCATAATCATGAGAAGGGCAAGACCGCCGATAGAATGAGTACTCATGCTGGCAGCTACAGAGATCACCATCCCCACCCAGTATAGGCGTGCCCCTCTCGCTTCAGAGGCTTTGAAGTACGCCGATGCAAAGTATACGGCTAGAGCCAGAAACATGGTTGCCAGCACCCTGGGGTAGTGACCATCGTAGATGATATAGGCCCAGAACGCTGGAGAGGAGATAATGAGGGCGGCGGCGAAGAGCCCAGAGAGCCTACTTCCCGTGAAGATGCGAACTATACCATAGGCACAGGCTAGGATGACGAAGTGACTGAGCGCGGATAGAAGGAGGATGGTCGAAGGTATGGAGATGGGCAAGATAGCTGCTAGCCCGGCTCCTAGAAGGTAGAAAAGGGGTGGGTAGGAGTGCTGCAAAAGTGGGAGCCCGCTGTACCAAAGGTGATTCCAGTTTATGTGCGGGAAGTAGTGCATTAGAATGCGAATCTGGGAGATATGACCGAAGGCGTCAAAGCCTTTGGGGAAGCCAGCGAAGGCGCTCAGAAAGCGGCCGATGACGGCTAGAAGAAGGAGAATGGCCGCCAACTCTACTATGGTGCTGAGATGCCCTCTGGCCTTGGTCGACCTATTCTTCGAGCGGGCGAGATTCAATGCTTAGGTCCTCCAGGCCTTCGCCGCGGTGAATAGCTCCTGACTGCACCTATGAGCAGGCTCACCTCAATCGGGGGGATCATCCCAAAACCCTCGCTCCTGCAGATTTGATCACGGTGCCCACGAGCGCGAATAGAGTTGCTGCATATGATACCACGAGCCCCACCTTTTCGGTGGGCAGTTTGCCACACTGCAAAGTCACGATGAAGTCGCCACCCTTCTGCGGAGTGATAAGCATGAAATCGGGACCGATGCGCTCTATGTGAAGGGCAACACCCTCGCTTCGTGCTCTCCATCGCGGATCATGGGTCATCTTAAGAAGTATGCCTGTGCCCTGAGTAGCCCCCCGAACTTCGATCGATAAGCTGTCTGGATCCTGACTAGGATCGTATCCCACTTCCGCCGTAGCCCCGGTGACGCTTCCATAGGTGGAGAGAAACTCGGCAAGCCCCTGTTCATCCTGTGGCCCTCTTATAGTGGCTCGACGGATCGCTTCTAAATCGACTACCTCAGCCAGCCCGCTACTCGCAAGAGGGACTTCGAAGATCTTAAACCCGCCTCGGGAGTAGGCCACGGTCAACAGCCCCACTAACTTCTCTGGGAAGGTGAAGTCCACCCAGGGTGTTCCCGATTCCGGATAGTTAACCACGATATACCTGATGTTCATGGTTTTCAGCCAGAGTGTAGTGAGGGCGCCACTTTCTCCCTTATTGATCTCATAGGAGATATCGACCCACCAATGGCTTGGTTGGGCGTTATCTGCGGCTCCTCGGAGCTGCATGAGGTCCGTAAATACATTAAGCCAGAAAGCAGGCGTACCTGTGACATAGACCCGTTCCCCCTTTTTAGAGTCTATCTGCTCATCTAGCCACATGGCGATCTGATGCTCTGGTGTCTTTTCTACCCCCTCCCCAGGTCTTGTGATAACCTGAGATACTCGAATGAAAGGCAAAGAGACGCTCAGGAGGAGGAGCAAGGCCACCCCCACGCAGGTTATCGACAAGAAACTCTTCAGAAGAGGGCCGCGTTGGCGAAAGATCTCTCCCTGTCTAATGGCGGTGTAGCCTCTCTCAAAGAGAATCCCCACCAGGAGAACGACCCCCATCTGCAACTCAGGGATATACCTGAAAGGCTGAGGGGCCAGTGATAGCTTAAAGCTATAAAACCCGATGACCAGGACGCCAAAGACGAAGGCCCAGCTGCCAGCGATGAAAAGAGGCTGAAGCGACTCCTTGCCGGTCAAGAAATCAGTGAGAGCTAAGAATAGCAATCCGCCTACTAGGAACAGCAAGATGAAGATGGCAGAGGAGGGGAGCCGAAGCGCATTCTCGGGGTGGGCGTAGCTGCTGGCCAATAGAGAGTTCATGAATGACCAATCGTACTGGAAGGCACTGAAGGCATATGCTAGCACCGCTACCCAGAAGGCTGACTGGAACTTGTAGAAAGCCTTCCCCAGAAATGACTCCGAGATCAGCTCTATCGCTAGAATGATACCCAGAGCGAAGGTGGCGAAGAGGTTAGTCAACACCACGCTGGCGGTCAAGAACGAACTAACGACAAGATTGATGAAGGACGGCTTCCGAAGGGTGTGGAGAAAGGCTAAGGCTGCCAGAGGCACCAGCGTGAGCGCGGAGATATGTGGCCCCTCTCCCCAGAAGATCATGGCTATCAGCCGCCAGGGCGCGAAGCCAAAGCCTTGTGCGGCCTGGCGGACTGGAGAGAGGAAAAGATATATAAGCGAGGGCGCGATGCTGTAAACCAGGGCTGTAGCCAAGGCCGCCAACCGCTTTCGAGTGAGATAGAAAGCGAAGAGGTAGAGAGTCGAAGGCCCTAAAGCGTACATCACACCGGTGAGAATGCGATACCATTGAGGGATAGAGAGCGAGGGCACTATGCGCGAGAGAGCTGCTAGGAGGTAGGGGAAAACAGGCGGATAGACCAGATGAAAGGGGAATCCGGCGTACCAGAGGGGGTTCCAATGGGCACTGGGGTCCTGTGCTGCGTAGCGAGCGTAGGAGATGTGGCCAGATTCGATGGAGAGCATGTACTGCGTATATTCGCCCTTGAAGAGGGGGAAGATAAGGGCGATATTGAGAGCCCACAAGCCACAAAAGATGAGCCCGGTTACAAAATGCGCCCGCAGTCCCTTGAAGGTGATACCCCTCCGTTCCATCTTCTTCATCATAGGAGAACCTGTCGACCTTCAATGCCTTACAAAGCCAGTTTACCACGCCGACTTCTGAACTGCCACCCGGTTTCAAAGGCGATTAGACTCAATGTCAGAATGGTTAACCCATAGCCCAACCATTCATCCCACAACCTCTCATGGCCTAATTCCACGAAGTACTCTCCCGGCATTTCCGGCTTGATGACCATGAACCCAAGGGGGTCTGGTTCTATTGGGAGCCGATTGCCATTGGAGTAGGCTTTCCATCCAGCATGGTAGGTCATCTTCACCAGTAGGGCCGCATTCTCCCCCAAGGTTGCATCTATGGTTAGATGATCGTTATCCTCAACGGAGTAGTCTACTATCGCCTGGGGGCTCTCTTCCTCAATCAGAGCTACGTAGGTGCTGAGGTTCTGGACGTCGATGGCGTTCTGGATGGGGTTCAATGCCTCCAACTTTCGGCTGTCGATGGCCTGAACTAGTTCCGGGTGCCTAAGCGGCACCGAGAAGATGACATCTCCATTATGGCGATGTATCTCCCTCAGGAGGCCCTCGAACTTGTCAGGATATCGATAATCTTTATACGCCACGCTGGAATCAGGATAGTTAACCACAACATATCTTGCGTTCAAGGCTTTTAACCACAGTTCCGCCAGCGAACCATCCTGCCCAGTATTAATCTGGTGAGCAGCATGAGCCATCCAGGGGTTGATATTCGACTGGTCTAGCCCTCCCCTTACCTGAGGAACCTGCGAGAAGATATTTAGCCAGAACGCGTTGGTGCCCGTAGCGTAGGCGCGTCCTCTCTCCTCCTGAGCGGCCAAAAACTGTGCGATCCGGTACTCCGAGGTGTTCTCCATATCCCTTCGTGATTGCGTGAGTTCCCATGTTCGGCCTATCAAGGGTATGGCTAGGAGCAGAACCAAGGCAGGCGTTATCACGGTTCCCAAGGGCTGTAGCAATGCGCCTCGCTTGCTCGCCTTTGCTACGTGGTCAATGCCAACGGTGACCACTATCCCCAGAAGGATAGCGAAGGCCATGTCCATCTCCGGGATGTACCTATTAGGTTCCGGCGAGAGGTCAAGCCCAAAGCGATAATGCGCCACTGTGATCACTAGGATCAGGAGAAACCAGGTTAAGGGTAGGAGAATCGGCTGTAACTTCTCTTTACCCGCGAGTAGAGAGAAAACGGCCACCATCAGGGGTAGGAGGATGATTAGGCTCGGTAGTAGAGCACTTAAGGGTATGTCGATCTCACCGGCTTTATAGGCAAAGGGTACGCGAATGAACGATAGGTTATACCAGAAGGCACAAAGGCCGTAGGTGAGAAGGGCGCCCTTGAACGCGGTCATCATTTTTCGCCGGGGATCTCCTGCCATCATCTCCGTGAAAAGGGTCACCGTCAGAATCAATGCCAGCCCGTAGAGAGCCGCTAAATCGATTAGAGCCACTAGGGAGATGAAGCCAGCCGTCAAAAGATAGCTCCCAAAAGCGGGGCGTTTCCAGGTTTTCAGGAAGAAAAGTACCGCAAGAGGGGTGAAGGCCAGGCCAGATATATGGGGGCCCTCGCCATAGAGGACTAGGATTAGCAAGCGCCAAGGGGCATAACCAAAGCCAGAGGCTACATCTCTTATCCCGCCTAGGAAATAGCTGGCCGAGGGCAGAAGGCTATAGAAAAGCGCAGAGATGAGGGCTGTGTTATCTCTCTTGGTCAGTTCCTTTACAAAGATGTAGAGTGTGACCGGGCCCAGAGCGTACAGAAAACTGGTTATCAGGCGGTAGGCTGCGGGTGTGGAGATGGTTGGAATCGAGGAGCTGATGGCGGCCATTAGGTAAGGAAGCAAGGGGGTATAGAAGATATGGAAGGGGTATCCCATATACCAAAGGGGGTTCCAGCCTAGATTAGAAAAGTGCTCTACGATGAACTTGGCAGCGCTTATGTACCCAGCCTCGATGGAGCCCAGGTACTGGGTGTACTCCCCTGTGAACCGGGGGAAAACCAGGACCGTGTTGAGGATCAGAAGCCCTAGGGCTATCGTGGCCGTCTTTCTCCTTGAGCCGATCCTCGCCCCTGCCTTCATCGCCTTCTCCTCATGATAACTCGAGCCTTCAAGTTCCTCAAGTGAAAGGAGCCATCTCGGTACCCTCCAAAGGAGGCAGCAACCCCAGGATGGCATGGCTCCTTAGGAGGGCAGGGCCCGAGCGATGACTACGACTGCATCAAATCGGTGATGAGAAAAGTTCAAGTTGGACTCTCTCATATCTACTCGAGAACCATCCCCTTATAGTTTTGCAAATAGCAAAATCATCTCCGCACTACAGATATAACGGACGCATTGGAAAGCGAAACCGTGGCTTTCCATGAGGTGTATCAGCCCTTCCCTTGTATACCGAGTGATATGCTCATCAGCATATCCTCCTGGGAGAACAAGGTGGTAGATCGGTTCGATGATCCTCCAGGACAGTCTGGCGTAATCTGGAGTCCCGATGATCAACCTGCCACCCTTTCTCACTACTCTGGCCATTTCCCGAAAAGGCTCTGGGTCTGCAGGAAGATGCTCAATGAGTTGCGAGCAAACTAGGCAATCAAAACTCCCATCCCCAAAAGGGAGTGCATAGACTGAAGCGTTGACCAGCGGTTTACCGTACTTCCTCGCGTAGCGCAGCTTGCTCAACTGAACGTCTAATCCCAGGCCATTACCCAGGCTTCCCAGAATCCTACTGGAGCCACAGCCAACATCTAAACAGCTGGCTGCTCCCTCATCCAGTGCAGTGACGATGGTATGGCGGCGCCTTTGCCAGTAGCGCTGGAAAGGGATCCGGCTATCGGAGGCTCGATCGTCGTAGTCGGCCGAAAGGATCGAGTTTCGCAGTTCCCACATACGTTTGAAGGTCCTCAGATATGCGATGCCAAACTGCAGCAACTTTACGTGGGAATCCTCTCTTTTCCGAGGCATATATCGAAGGGGGATCTCCTTCACTTTCCAACCTTGACTGAAGCACTTGATGAGAACCTCCTCAAGGATGTCGAAATCGGAACTATCGAAATGCAGACCTCGGATGGCCGAAGTGTCATAGAGGCGGAAGCCACTAGAAAGATCTTTAATTGGCAGTGACAAGCCCTTTCCGAAAACCAAATTGAGTATCCTGCTGAGAACCCTGCGCAGCCAAGGTGCCTCCGTCGAACCGCCATCCACGTAGCGTGAGGCCACTATGATCTCGGCCTCCTCCCTAGCATCCCACATGCGTCTGGCGAAATCTGGATTATGGGAGAGATCGGCATCCATGGTGAGGATATATCTCCCCCGCGCGGTATGGAACCCCTCTTTCAGCACCCCTCCGTACCCGGGCTCACTCTGCACCAAGACCCTGGCCCCGAGTTCTCTCGCCACCTCACGTGTTCTGTCCTTTGAGTCCCCATCGACTAATATGATCTCATACTGGGGTGAGACCTCGGATATCAGTCGGTGAATACGCGGGAGCAGCGTAACTACGTTCTCTTCCTCATTGAGGGCGGGGATGATAAGGCTAAGCTCAATACCCCTCTCAGTCACCTTTCTGCTCACCCCCTTGGAGGGAACCCTCTATGATCTAGGCACAAAGATCCAGTAATAGAAACTATTGATATCTATGGAACTACCCGGCACAAACTCAAAGCTGATTCTAGTTTGCTCGTTTGTTACGAAACTTGCGGGTAGAACAAATAGGTCCTCTCCAAACTGAAATTGGCGCTCAGGGAACTCCCACTCTCCGATGAAAATACCATCGACATACACCCTCACCCTCCCTCGGATGACGGCATCGTACCTCTTGGCCACAATGAGGTCACGCCGGGGAACAGAGGCCACGGTAAACGATTCCTCCCCCGCGTAAGCCCGGCCATCATCTAAGAGCGTCACCTCCGCTGTGGTCTTAAACGTTCTGGCAAAAGGAGGTTTCTCCCCGGTGATGGAGTAATCGTGGTCCACCTCGTCCGCGGGATCTCCAACGTCCAGAGAATCTATCAACTCCTTGCCTTCAGTGTCCATCTGGTACCAGCTTTCCTTCTTGCCTATCCGGGGGTTCCAGTTAGTCTCATATACCACCATGGTGGAACCTCCCAAAATCGTGTTGTGGTCGATGCTGATCTCGTATATGGGCTCAGCATAGGGCCAACCATCCGTAGTGGTGGAGGGGAAAGCGATGATATAGTCTGCTCTTCGCTCTCTGACCAGGTCGAAAGGATTTCTGCCCAGGACTTCGTGAGAGTTGAGACCGATAAGATCCAATATTTCCCTGCGGCCAAAGTATTTTATCGCCCCGGCGTCGCCTACAGCTATTAGGGCTCCGGGGGGAGTATGTTCATTCACCCAGTGGCCCAGTACTACATTGACATCGTTTACATTTCGACAATTCCAAGAATACTCTCCGGGCAGAACCTTCCACAAGGAGAGCGCCTCTTTTATGGGCAGCAGGAGGAAAAGGAGAGCCATAGGGGTGGCGAGAAGGTAGGAAAACCAGGAGTTGAATCGACACCTGGAGACATTGTTGCCCAGCCACTCTGCAGTTTGACGCCATATTTTCCACAGGGCAACAACGAAAATCATCACCAGAAATGGGATAGCGGGGTCCAGGTATCTTCGGCCAGCGAAGTTCCATGCTCCACTCCCTATCGGCAAAGCCACGGAGAGCCCGTAATATAGCGCCCAAGGGAAGATGACCAGGGGCAGGGCGAATCTGCCTTTCCTCTTGAGGCTGACAACGGTACCCACCAGGAATAAGGGAAGGGTGGTTAGCAAGGCTGAGTGGGGAAAATAGGCCAGCCCTCTTAGGTACCCAGTCCACACCCTCTTTAGATTGTCATAGTTGAAGAAGCCCAAATCCCTGTGCTTGGCGTGAAAGGTGTTGGGGAAAGGAGAGCCGTTAACGCTGAAGTAGAAGAGAGCCACGGGCAGGACGATGAGAGCCACTGGGATCAGAAGGCGAGCCATCTTCCCTCCGAGACTCCTGGCCTTCTCACGCTCCTCGCCCATAACAAACCACAGAAGCAACGCCACCGCCAGGATCCCGGCCAGGATGTAACCCTCTGGCCGAGCCAGTATCGTAAGACCCAGGGCTATGCCGGCCGTCAGGAACCTCTTCCAGGTGAAGAGGAGAATGGTCAAGAGCATCAAGCCAGCGAAGAGGGTGGCCTCCATGCCCGAGACCTTGGAGAAGGAGAAGGTCGGGTCAAGAGCGACGATGATCCCAGCGAGGAGGCCAGCCAGATAGCTCTCTGTGTAGATCTGCACCAGGTGATAGGCCAGCATGGAGGCCAGGATGGCAAAGGCGATAGCCAGGGCTTTACTGATTACCACCGGCCCAACGCCCAAGGGCATCAGCATCTTCAAAGGGATCGCCAAGAGAATCACCCATAAAGGGCTGGTTGCACCAGCCTCAGGCACGCCAGGGTTGTAGTAGAAGCCACCCTGCTGAGCGAGATTGCCAGCGTATACAAAATGTATCCAGGTATCATCTAGGGGAACACCATCCAGCGCGGCTCTTGTTCCCGAGGTCGTATCGAGGAGGAATAAGAGACCAGTGATGATGTGAAGGGCGATAAATAGTGAGTAGGCTAGAAGCCGTTTTCTGTACATCTCTCTGAAAAGGTATCCTGGATGCTCCTCAGAGACGAAGCAAAAAGTGCCTTTACATCTCTGATATGAAGATTTTTAACCCTCCCGAGCCCTCATCTACCACTTGGAGAGGGATTTCCTCGATATGCTTCGCTTTGCCGAACCACTTCACCAAGTGCTTCGAGAGCTCAACCAGTCCCGTGCCTGTTACCTCGAACTCCGACTCTCGCTCATCATCCTGGGCCGCCGAGCCGAACCTCAATACGAAGCCAAAACCGTCCTTCTTGTTGGCCCCCAAGTCCTCCAGGGCAGCGGTCAGAGTGGTGATCTCCCGATAGGGGCGCGGCATCCCACGCAGGATGGTGGCCGCAGGGGTAACTATCTCCACCACCCCTGAATCCACCACGGCCGGGTAGTCGACCTCCGGCTCCTCTTCAACGACTGGAGCCTCCAGCCCCTCCTTCACCGGCGCCACAGCCTCAGAGCCGGCAGGCTCGGCCTCTCTCATTCGTGCCCTTCGTCCATCGCCCGTCAGCCGCATCCTCAACTTAGCCAACGCGGCGCTAAGAGCGGCCAGTGGCCCTCTTTCCTTGGGGAGGGAAAGCAACTTACTTTCGACCTCGGCCAGAACCTCATCGGTATCCAGTTGGGCCGGCCGTAGGGACTGGGATCTGGCCTTTCCCTTGAAAGCCCTAGGGCTGGCCGGTTCTCGCTCTCGCGCCTTACGCCTGGAGGGGCCCAGGAGGGCCTTGTCGGCCTCACCCAAGATGGGAGGTGCCTCCAATTGGACTTGCTGAGCAGCCTGAAACTTCAGCCTTCTGTTGCCCCCTTTGGCGCCAGCAGGTGATTTCTTTCCTCTGTCCTTTGGCAAGCGGGACTTAGGGGCTGCGGGCTCCGGTGTAGATGGCACAGCCTTCTGGCTGCGCTTCTTGCGCTTGGGAGGCGCCTTCTCTATGTCGGCCAGTGCTGCCTGAGCCTCAAACTGGGCTAGTATGGCGGTCCGCAGCCTATCTCTCTTACTAGCCACTCTTCTCCAGCCCCTTCACGAACTCACGGGCCAGTTCCCGATACCTGTGGGCCAGGCTATGGGCCCTGGCGTAGAAGGTGATAGGTCTGCCCATCTGGGCGGCCTCACCAACTCTGGTGGAAGTGGGGATGACGGTCTCGAAGACCAGATCGCCCATGTAGTCCCTCAAGGTCTTCTCGATCGTGCTATCGAAGATGGTTGACTGATCGACGTTGGTGATGAGGATGCCCAAGACCTTGAGGCCTGGGTTGGCCCTCTTTTGAACCAGCCGGATGCTCTCCATGGTGTCGTTGAGGGCATCTATAGTGTAGGTTGAGCCATCCACGGGGATGATCGCCTCTTCAGCCGCTATGAGGGCATTGGAGGTCAGAAGGTTAAGGCTGGGAGGACAATCGATGAAGACGAAATCGAACGCGTCACGCGGCAGGTATCCATTTAGACACTGCTTGAGGGCGGAACGCCGCCTGGCCTGATGGCTGAACCAAAACTCGAAGGTTCGCAGGTCTGGGTCGCTGGGAACCACGGAGAGACCTTCAAAGGAGGTGAGATGGATGAGATCCCGGAACCCCTCGCTCGGCAAGGCCAGGAGGGCGGAGAGCCCAACACCGTCGGGATAGACCCTTAAGGATCGGCTGAAGCTACCCTGGGGATCCATATCGATCACCAGAACCCAGTGGCCCATCTCCACCAAGGCCCCAGCCAGATTGAAGACGGTGGTAGTCTTCCCCGAGCCCCCTTTGCGGTTGACAAAACAGATTATCTTACCCATAGGTTTCCTCTCCTTCGCTCTCCCTTCGCCGTGCCTGCACCCTTCGGAATCGCCTGGCCATCAGGGGCACAAAGGGTGCTACCACCAGGAGGGCCAAAGCCGCCTCCGGCACAATGGTTCTGGAGTCTGCCCCGCTAGCAGCGTCACCATCGTACCAGAGGGTAGCCCCAGTTCCCGTTGATTGCCATATCTCGAGCTGAATGCGCTTGTTCTCCATGTCGTAGTCAGGCCCTCCGCCGGATATGGTCACACTCCCAGACAGCTCGCCCTTGTTCTTTCCCGGGATGAGCACTGCTTCGGTGGAGGTCAAGTAGGGTGTTCCTCCCGAATCGGTTATCTTGATTACGGCGGAGACTTTATCTCCCCCCGAAGCCCGCTGAAGCCAGAGCGTGATATCCCAGGAGCCCGTGGTATCGATGGTCTCCCCTGCACCAAAGAGGCCTGTGTACCAGATCTGGTGGGTTGCATCTAGAGCCATTGTGCTTCCAGCACCGCTGCCGGATGTCTCGCTCAGTGTGGGCTGGGCCCGCAGGTAATAGGTTCTAACACCGATGGTGCCCGCCTCCACCGTAGTGGTTGCCAAGCCTAGAGTGATAGTTGGGAGCAGCATCAAGACGAGGAGGGCCCGGCCCAGCCTAGAGCGTCGCCGCGTCAGCCAGGAGAAGCCCCCCACATCGGTGGCCTTGCTAACTCGGCCTTTATGCCCCCTTCTCCTCCAGCGAGGCAGGAGCCAGCGCAGTTTGCCGCCCAGGTCGAGCCGGTTGAAGAACTCGGTGATCGTCCCCGTCTTGGGGGTGCGGAACCAGCCTCCCTCCCTAACCTCTAGAAGCCCCTTGAGGGCAGCATAGGCCTGGAAGGGGACCAGGATGATGCCCAAAAGCACCGCCGAGAGGATGCCACCCCATTCGTGCTTCACTCCCCTCTCCATGAAGAGGCCGGAGAGGTTCATCAGCGCCAGAGCCCCCATATTGGTGAAGACCAGGGACCACCCCAAGAGAGAGGTCCAATAGGGGAACCTCCCATGCATGATGATCTCGGAGAGGAACCAACATGCTGTGCCTATGATGAAGAAGGCTGATTGTAAGTAGTAAGGAGCGTAGTAAAGAAACTCTAGCTTCTCTCGGAGGGATATGTTGGGTGAGGCCATCACCAAAGGGAAGAACTTCTTCACATTGAAGGTGTGTCCCTCCGCCCAGCGCATCCTCTGTCTGATGAGCCGGTGCAAGGTGGAGACGCACTCGGCTGGGGCCTGGACGAAGGGGGTGTAGAGCACTTTATAGCCATCTAGATACAACTTTATGGTCAGTTCCCAATCCTCGGTGATGCTGGTGCCCCACCCCAGTTTGCGCAGAACGTCGGCTCGAATCATATAGACACTGCCGGAGATCATCTTCATGGTGCCCAGGAGCTCTTGGCTTGATCTTTCTATCACGTAACTGCCGCTGTACTCAGCGCGGATGCCCTTGGTGATCCAGTTCTCGTCGGCATTGAGCATATGCCATTGATACCCCTGCACCACGGCGATCCTATCATCGATATAGCGGCTTCCTTTCTCGTTATTTCGCCGGTTATGGTTGTTATGGTTGTTATTGTTGCCGTTCTCCCCGAAGAAGTAGGCCAAACATTGCCAAATGATATCCGGTGAGGGGATGAAGTCAGCATCGAAGACCATGGCGAACTCGGTCCTGGGATCCATCACCTCCACGGCGTATTTCAATGCCGCGCCTTTATAGCCTTTCCGATTGATGCGATGACTGACCTTGATGCGGGGATGCTTGGCCCACTCCTCAAGATATTCGAGGGTCTCATCGCTAGAATCGTCGGCTACAATGACCTCATAGTTGTCGTACTCCAAGGAGGTACAGGCGGTGAGGAGCCTCTCCACCACCCTTTTCTCGTTGTAAAGGGGCAGGTGAATGGAGACGAAGGGCTGACCATCTAGGTGGAGGGGAAGGTTATGGCCATTCAATCTACGGTTGCCGTTGTTCAATCCGTTGAAGATCCCGTTCCGCAGGCCATTGCTCAAGCCATTCTTGAGGCCATTGCGTAGGAACAGTTGACGAAGCCCATTTCGCAGGCCATTTTTCACGAGGCCATTCAAACCGTTATCGACTCCATTGGTCTCACCCTGCGGCGAAAAGAGACGGCGGATCCCATTGCGCAAACCGTTTCTAAATCCGTTTCTCAACCCATTTCGAACCCCGTTCAGGGTGCCGCTTCCCGGACCGTTGTGGAAGTTATTCCCGTTATTGAAGTTGCCTCCGCCG
This sequence comes from Anaerolineae bacterium, assembly GCA_034419095.1. Taxonomy (GTDB): domain Bacteria; phylum Chloroflexota; class Anaerolineae; order UBA7937; family UBA7937; genus UBA7937. Next base: position 23,637 of record DAOULQ010000217.1, read on the forward strand.
TTAAAGAGAAGTATGAGGGCGATAACGCTATAGTACCTGGCGGCGTAGAGGAAGAAGAAGATGCCGAAGGTGAGGCTGATGCCGGCTACCACCCCTCCCAGGGTCATCTGCTTCAGGAAAGCACGGAGATCGGCTACAAGATATAGGCTCAGCAAAAAGCCCAGGATCAAGACGGCCCAGGCGAGTTTGGCCAGGCGATCATAAGTGAGGCTCTCCTTAAGTTGAGGCCATATCTGTCCCATTAATCTCTTCCGGATCAGGGAGGGGAGGCGAACGAGGGCTCCGGTAGGCTTACGGAGGAAGGCGGCCAAGCCGGAGAGACTACTAAGAGCCTTCAAGGTCTGAGCTGTGATCAAGGGAGCAGTCGGCAAGTGGCGTCTGAGTTGGGCAATCCAAGCGGAGACTAATGGCGCAGGACCCCTCCTCTCTTCAACAGGCAAGGGCTCCTCCACCAACTCTCCTCTGATGGCGGCCAGAAGGCGGTCAGAGGGCTCATCTTTAGTGATATAGGCATCGCCTCCAGCGGCTAGGCCCTGGTCATGCCAGATGTCCTCGGCGGCCAGGAAGACTACGCTCATCTGAGGGAACTTCCGTTTTATGCGGCGACTGGCATCGATGCCACTGAGGGACGGTAGGTTCACATCCATGAGGACGACATCGGGGATGCATCGGCTGGCCTCCTCTATCGCCTCCCAGCCATCTCCTGCCTCCCCTACCACCTCGATGTCATCTTCCAGGGCCAGGAGTTGACGCAGGCTTTCCCGCACAACTGCGCTATCATCAACGATCAGTACCCTCACCGGCTGTATCTGAACCCTCCATGGTGACTACAAACCATAGCCACCCGATTTCTGCCCTCTGCCAAAGTAGTTGAGGCTTTCCCTTGCAAAGTCCCTTAACCTAGGGGTTCTCTTCGACCCACTCTCCATCCAACACGAATGTAGTGGCGAAATACCAGAAGAATACCAACCACACGACGATAATGATGGTGCCCCCGTAGTCATGGAAGATAACGGCAGGTAATTGCCCCCAGAAGAAAGCCACCAAACAGACGGCAGCGATCCTCAGAAGGTTGATCCAAAAGGTGCCTAGAAACCCAAGGAGGGTGGTCTCCACCCTGCTCCGCCGAGTATGGGGGCCCTGGAGCCCGGTGAGGAGGGTGATGGCGAAGAGGATGAAACTCTGCCAGCCGACACAGTTCCAACTGATGTAGACCGGCATAGTGCTGCCACCCTTAACCAGGTAGAGCGAAGTTTGAGTGACGCTGGCCTGGATGCCGAAGAGTCTTAGGATGACAGCGATCATCCGCACCTCCGTGGGCACCACCCAGCCTTCAAGGACGGTATCTAGGCCCAGGCTCATGACAACGCGGGTCAGGAACTCATTGAAGGTGGTAACGAAGGGCAGGATGAGGAGGATCACCGAGGTGAGAATGAGTAAGAGTTGGTAGGTTGAACGTTCCCATTCCCGGTTATCTTCCATCTCTATTTGAGCCAGGCTCTTTCTCAACACTTGTGCGCCGTCTTCCATGCCTCGCCTCCTAGCAGCGTGCTGGAAGGAGCTGATTCCCTTTTGTCTCTTCTTCTGCATGAAAGAAAGTGCCAAGAAACACGCGTATCTGGGCCACCTACTCCCTCTCCTTAAAACTACCCTCATTGCTAATCATAGCCCATAGAGAGACGTTTTGTCATCGGTCTAAGGGCTACTTTTGCATACAAAAAAGGCTGATCTTTAAATCAGCCTTTAGTTTTACCTCTCCTCTTTCTTATAAGCCTTAGGTCTTAGGACTTCAGTCTATATCGACTAACTTGTGCCTGATGGCGTAGAGTATCGCCTGGCTGCGATCGTTCACCCCCAGTTTGCTGAAGATACTTCCCAGGTGGCTCTTGACCGTCTTCTCTGTGATGCAGAGTTCGTTGGCGATCTCCTCGTTCTTTAGCCCTCGGGTCAACGCTTGTAGGACTTCTAGTTCCCGTGGTGTGAGCCCCTCGTAAGGCAGTTCCCTCTCCTCGGCTCGGTGAGCGAACTCGTCTAGTACCTTGCGTAGGACGGAGGGGGCCATTAGCGACTCCCCCTGTGCCACCCTATGGATGGCCCCCACCAGATCATCGCAGGCGATGTCTTTCAAGAGATAGCCGCTGGCTCCAGCTTCGATACCCTGGAAGACAAACTCATCGTTGTCGTAGCTGCTCAGGGCGATGACACTCACTTGGGGATTGGAGGACTTAATGCGGCGGGTGGCCTCAACTCCGTCCAGTTTAGACATCCGGATATCCATCAAGACCACATCGGGAGCCAAGCTCTCGGCCAGGGCCACCGCCTCCTGGCCGTTGGAGGCCTCCCCCACGACCTCCACGCTATCATCCATGCTCAGCATGGCACGCAACCCCTCGCGCACGATAGCATGATCATCGGCGATAAGCACTCGTACCGGTTCCGTTTTTCTCCCCCTGATCATCATTCCCTACCACAGCGAACTGCGCTCGCTGTATGATCATAGCGGCAAGCAAGCCCTGACCGTCGTTCCCCGGCCAGGCTTGCTGTCGATCTCCAAGTTTCCCCCTAGGATATGAGCACGTTCTTGCATGCCCATAAGCCCGAATCTCTTCTCCCTCCAAGACCGTTGCATGGCCTCGTCACATGCAAACCCACAGCCATCATCTGCGATGGTTGGCTCTATCTCTTTTGGCTTATATCTCAGATTTACCTTAACCCGCTTCGCTTCGGCATGTTTGCTCACGTTAGTTAGAGCCTCTTGGACGATAGCGAGGAGGTGCCCTTTGGCTTGGGGAGAAATCTCTCTCTCCTGGCCAGTAACCTTGAAGGCGATTGCGAAGTCGGCCTCTTTCTCGAACTCAGCGACACATCTCTTCACCATCTGTGTGAGGCTGAGCTCCTGCACATCTGCGGCCCGCAAATCGAAGACCAAACGACGCAACCCTTGCAAGCCGCCTTTCGCCTGTTGCTTGATCTTAGTTACTTGACCTTTGGCCTTTTCTGGGGTCGTCGCTATGAGCTTCTCGCAGACCTCCAATTGCAGGATCACGGCGGTCAAGTCCTGTATTAACCCGTCATGGATCTCTTGAGCCAAGCGCTTGCGTTCCCACACATTTCTTGTCTGTGTCTGGTCAACCTGGGTCGCGCTGGATGCAATTATCAGGGCACTCGACTCAGCAAGCGCGGTTAGTTTCTCCATGTCCCCCTGGTCGAAGTTCCGAGTGCCCGTTTTATTGCTCACGGAGAGCACCCCTATGACTTGGCCTTCTAGGATGAGAGGGACGCATATGGCGTCCTTTATTTCTCGGTCCAAACCTGCGAACCTGGGATCCTCGGCGGGCCCGATCAATAAAAGAGGCTCTCCCTGGTTGGCTACCCAGGCTGAAATGGAGCGGCTCAGTTGCCTTTGCGCGGCTCGAAGCAGACTCTTCTTGGGACCTCCGGCCAAGCCTACGGTGACCAATTCCTGATCCCGGGTCATGAGGACTATGGAGCCCTCACTGGCTTCCGTAGCCAGCATCGCTACTTCCAGAAGCCCGTTCAGCAAACCCCCTAGGACCTTGGTTGCAAACCGCGACACATCGAAGATCTCTGAGGAGCCCTGCTTCTTCGCCCCCACTGTCCGGGGATTCTCGAAGGTAATCATTCATATCCTCCCGGGCTCACCCACTATGAAGCCATCTCTTCTCTGTATGTCAGTTTACCATAATCGCTGACCGATGTCAACCGACGAGGTTAGCCAGCGAGGCGGACTGGACAGAGCATTCTCCAGCATCTCCCGGAAGTTGGAGGCACATTCTGCCCTTCACGGCCCTCTCGATCTGGGCGGCCAATGCCCAATTGGAAAGAGCACGGAATTGCAGGAGATCGAACCACAAGGCAATGCCTTTCGAGAGGACCTGGAACGGGTCGCGGAAACACTTATCCTCAAGAGCGAGACCTAAGCGCCCAAGCCCTGACCTGGCACGTCTACGAGCGGGTCATAGATAGATTATATTAATCTGAGCCCTTGACTGAGGAGAACCTACTGAATAGGAGAAAGCCGGCCAAGATCCTCTTAAAGGAAAGGGAGATACGCATAGAAGGTCACATCCCGGAGGCACGAGGAGAGCCGATTTTTGCCTCATCTTCACCACAGGATGGTCGATCACCAAGGCGATGGTCTGGCTGAGGGGCGCCCTAATTGACCCCTTTTGACCCCCCCCACTCTCCTATCTTGTGTATATTGGTGTGACTTCCTAAACCCTTGCTGAAAGAGCCTCTTCATGGTACAATCTGGCCTAGTTTGCCCCATTTCGCTCGGCCTTTTGAGGAGGGCTCTTGGTAGCCATCGAGGAACAGATCGTCCTTTTCTTGGAGAACCTGTTACAATCGATAGGCTGGGCGGGGATAGTGGTAGCCATGGCCATCGAAAGCGCCTGTATCCCCCTCCCCAGCGAGGTGACCATGCCTCTGGCGGGCTGGATGTTGATCCAGGCCCGGGGCCTCTCCCTATGGCACACCCTCTGGGCAGGCTTCTATGGCGCTCTGGGCTGCACCATCGGCTCCGTGGCCACCTACTGGTTGGGAGCCCTAGGTGGGCGTCCAATACTAGAGAAGTATGGCAGATACGTTCTCATCTCCCAACATGACATAGAGTTAGCCGACCGATGGTTCAACAGGTATGGAGAACATACCGCCTTCTTCTCCCGCCTCCTGCCCATCGTCCGTACTTTCATCTCCCTGCCCGCGGGAGTGGCCCGTATGAACTTCGGCAAATTCACCCTCCTCACCTTCATTGGCTCTTTCATCTGGTGTATAGCCTTAGGGGTGGCAGGATACTTCTTCGGCGAGCATTGGCGCGAGGTGCGGGAACTGATGCGCCCCTTCGACATCCCCATCGCCATCATTTTCCTGGCTTTGGTGGCCCTCTTTTTCTACCGACATCTGAAACGGAACAGGGACGAGGTAACGGCGACCCTGGAAGAGGGAAAGGAATAGCCCTGATTCTTGCGTTTCCCTCCTCTCCTTTCCTTTGCAGTGATGATGGTGCAGATGATGGGTAACACCACTCTCTTCCCGATCCAAGTCACGTCTCCTCGCCATACAGTCAAGGCAAAGACTTGACTTTTCAACAGAGTTCGTATATATTCTACATAGTTACATCATTTGTGTAACTAATGTATTTTGTTACATTATTTATGTATCTAAATAAATTGGTTACACTATTTGTGTGACTAATGCGTTTCTTGAGTTATCGAGACAGAACTTGTGCATGGATGCGGAGACGACATTATGTGGTTACCTGAGTGGGCAGCGAAAAGTTATACAAAGCTATACTATCGATTTCGGGATGGGCCTTTCGATTTCGCCGGTGCTCAAGAGCTTTTAGGCTATGGAAAAGCTAAAACAGCGAGAACACTTCAAGAGATTGAGAACAGCGGCCTTCTTCACAGGGGCAGATTAGTAACAGATCTGAGAAGGAAATCATATCGCCTCATACCTCTGGAACAATTCGCCCTTGCATTTGCACTCTCCCAGGAATCAGAGAGCCTAGAGGACAAACTAAGGGCTGCAAGCAAGGACTTTCGGTACGTCGTAAACGGCGCTGCCGCAGCATACAAGTATCACGGCTATATGACCCCGGGCAAAACCGACATCAGAATCCGCAAAGAAGACTTGGGCTTCTGGATCGCTCTGCTTAAAGAAAAGGGGATACAAATAGCCATTGATGACATCCTGGCGGAGAAGCGAGGACAAGTCATTCATTTGCACACCAACCTCACCGAAGAGACCTTCGCGCGAGCCATTCAAATCGATGGCATCTACTATACCTCGGCAGAAGACCTGGTGTTGGACTTCTTCAGGCATCCTACCGATACTTCATTGCTTGATGCGATGGCTATCATGTTAACGCGCGCTGAAGACCTGGATTGGGACTTGCTTGCGAGAAGCGATGTGGCACAAGAACTTGGATTCGCCATGGAGATACTGAATAAAGAGGTCGGGAAGGAAGTTTTCTCCAAGAAACTCATCAAGAAATTCGCCGAGAGAGAGGTCGTTCACAAGCGTTTTTCCACCAGTGCTGAATTGCTGGACTTGCCCCAGGAGTATCACAACCTGGCAAAGAACTGGTCTCTAGAAGTGAATATTCCATCAAGGGTCTTTCAAAAAGCGGCCTTGGATTTGGTGAGCTAATCAAGTGGACCCCATAAGGACTGAATGTGAAAGCCTGAGAGACCTCAAGGTCATCCTTGATAAAGCAAAGGAATGGGAGATTCAACTACTACTTATTGGAGGATGGGCTGTTAACGCCCATGTGGGAGCATATCGATATACTAAAGACATTGACCTGGTTATGAAAACGGTTGATTTGGGTTCCCTCAAAGCACTTTTGAAATATCAAGGCTACCAAGTCGAGGATAGAGGGATTTACATTGCGGGGCAGAAAGAAACGGAGGATGTTCAGCTTAAAGTCCATATTAGCATAGGAGACATCGTTGATATATCGAGACCTTCTCGGCCGAAGTATTTTGTTGACGAAAGCGCATACCGCAACGCACGCCTGCTTCCAATTAGAAGTTTTCACTCAGAATGTATAGAATATGAACTAGATGCACCGATCCTTCCTATCAATAACCTATTCATTACTAAACTATTGCCTATCGGTAGAGAACTCGATGTCGTTGATTTTGTTTCTTTGATCCTGAACCGCGGAAAAGAGCTCGACGTGGACTTCATTGCAAAAGAGATCGTTAGGAACAACTTGGAGGAATATACTGGATCTCGTATCGAGGATACGGCTCACGATGTAGAATCTGGAGAACTAGAAAGGGTCTGGATGGCTCATACTGGGCAAAGGATGTCCAGAAAAGATCTGAACGAAATCCGTCTCCGCTTTCTAAAAGAACTTGCCACAAGACTGAGGCAGTTACGTGGCATCTAAAGCCAAGAACACCAAAGGAGGAGAAAATTGGATAGATTAGGCTGTATAGTGGGTGTGGGGGTGCTGGTCCTGCTGGCTATTGTGCTCTGCGCAGCGGTGGTCTTCCCCTGGACCTTCTACAACCAGGTGATCACCCTGGATACCCAGGTAGATAACGCCTGGGCCAATGTGCAGGTGGAGTTGCAAAGGAGAATGGACCTGGTCCCTAATCTGGTGGCTGTGGTCGAAGAGGCTGGCGTCCATGAGGAGGAGGTATTCAACACCTTGGCGGAGGCCAGGGCCAAATTGGCGGGAGCCATCGACCAGAATGCCCCTACCGATGAGCAGGCTATGGCCGCCAATGAGTTCGAAACGGCTCTAAGTAGACTCTTGGCCCTGGTTGAGGATAACCCAGAACTCCAAGCCTACCAATCGTTCCTGCAACTGCAGCAGCAACTGCAGGTGATAGAGAACGAGGTGCGCGGTTCCCGGAGAGCCTATAACGATAGGGTGCGCGAATATAATAGGACTATCCGCCTCTTCCCGGGCAACCTTCTAGCCAGAGCCTTCGGGTTTGAGCCCCACGTCTTCTTCGAGGCCGCTCCTGGGGCAGAGGAGGCTCCGCAAGTAGAGTTCGAATAGGGGGCGTCACCCCGCTACAACAGAGGCGGCCTCTCTCGGCTCCTGCACCTTGAGCAAGGTCAAGGAGGAGAGGAGGAAGCAAACGCCATAGATGGCGAAGATCACTAAATAGCCCAGCCCTGGGCTGCTCATATTGAAGAAATCAGCCAGGGGCCCACCGATGCCCGCTCCCACCACCCCGGCACCGGCTCCGGCCAGGTTGGAGATGCCCAGATAGCGGCCTGCCTCCTGGGGCGGCGCCAGATCGGTCCCCAGCGCCCAGTTGGTGGTGACGAAGACCCCCGTGGCCACCCCGATCAAGAAGGCGCTGAAGTAGACCATAGAGATATTCACCGAAAAGAGGAGCAGGAAAGTACCTGCCCCGGCAATCACCCCGCTTGAGATCAGCAGCCGCCTACGGCCGAAGCGGTCGGCTAGGAAGCCGCCACCCAGGGCAGCGATAACGGTGAATACCCCCACCACCGCCAGCAGGGCGGTAGTGGCTTGAGCGGGGTTGGGGACATTCAGCACATCTTGTAGGAAATATTGAGCGAAGCCCTGGATGGAGGCCACCGCGGCAAAGAAGAGCAAACGGTTGACCACCCACCAGACGAAGGAGGAATGTCGCTCCGCCCCCTCTCCGATGCCCACTCGGGCGCTCAACCAAACGCCTACTATGATCGCTCCGGCCATAGCCACCAGCCCTGCCAGACCCACCGCCACCAGTTGTAAGACTCCCCTCTGTGTCAGCAAGCGACCCACGAAGCCCACCAGCCCTCCGAACGCGCCAGTGGCTACCACGAAGATCAAGGTCAGAAGCACGATACGCACCACACGTGGCTTGATGGGCGTTTCTGGCTTCTCCCGTAGGGGCTCCTCACACACCCTCATAGTGAGCAACATGGAGATGAATATGGCAACCATCGCCACCAAGACAGCAGCCCATATCCGGCCTTGATCCACCAGCACTCCGATACCCAAAAGCGGCAACAAGACCACAGGCAACAACTCCATCACCGCCTTAACCCCCGAGGCTCTCCCCCGTTGCTCCTGGGGAACCAGGTCGGGGATCAACCCCTGTAAAGCGCCATGGGCGATATTGGAAGAGAATTGCAAGAAGAGCACGGCTACAAAAAGCATCCAGTAGTTGCCCGACAGCGCGACGAGGGTAAGAAAAACCAGGTCCAGCATGGTCCCGGCAACGATGAAGGGCCTCCTTCTCCCCCACCGGGAGATGTTGCGGTCGCTGAAAAGGCCCGCCAGGGGTTGAACCAGCATGGCAACGATAAGTCCCGCGGAGCGGAGGAGGCCTAAGGCGGTATTCTTGTCCATAGAGATGACGCTCATCTGAACAGGGGAGAACCGCCCCACCAAATAGGGCATGATGATGGGAGTGAGGCTCCCCGTGAGGAAGTTCAGCCCCAGCCAGTAGATGTTAACGGTGATGTAACCTATGGCTCGCAACCTGCGCATTCTCCCCCCTTTCTAGGCGTATCGGATTATGAACTCACAGCACCGGGGGCCGACCGCCTCCTGTTCGCTGTCCACAACCAGGCCATGATGTAAGCTCTTAAACCAACGGAAGGCAATGAGCCCTCCTCGGGAGATTCCATCCTCACATAAGACCATGAATCAGTCATGATGCCCCTTCTAGATAGCGGTCGAAGAAGCCCAAGACCCTTCGACGGTACTCCTCTGGTCGAACCTCATCCACCTGGCGATGCCCGGCTTCAGCCACTATCCAGAGTTCCTTAGGCTCGCCAGCAGCCTCATAGAGGTGGCGTACATCCTCCACGGCGATATAGGGATCCTGTGCCCCGTGGATAAGAAAGAGGGCTCGGGGAGTTATCTTGTCCACCCAGCGTAGGGGGTCGGCCTCTGAGAGGTCGCACCCTAGCCTTCGACCGGCTATCCAGATCATGAGGGGAGCCATCAAGGCTGCTAGAAAAGGGGGAAAGCCCTTATGCCTGCTCCCGGCCTCCACCACTCTTCTCAACTCGGCGAAACCGCCATCGGAGATCACGGCCCCGATATCTTCGCTCTCCCCCGCCGTGGCTATCCCCACCACTCCCCCCAAAGAGAAACCCAGCACTCCGAAGCGGGAGAGCCCTTTCGACTGGAGAAGATCGATGGCTCCTAGAAGATCGAGCCGCTCATAATAACCCATGGAACTATACTCCCCCTCGCTCTGGCCATGGCCCCGGAAATCGAAAAGAAATGTATTGTAACCCGCCTCTCGAAAGAAAGGCGCGTACTTTAAGTCCGGATCCTTGCTCCCGAAGCGACCGTGGCAGAAGATGACGGTACCTTTGCTACCTCCGGACCAGTTATCGTCGACGAGCGAAGGCAGGGACGACCGTTCAGAGGGGATGAACCAGCCATGGAGACGGAGGCCGTCCCGACTGGGAAAGATGACCTCCAAGTAAGGGAGACCGTAATCGCTGGGACTGCCCTCTGGGTCTGGCTCCGGAGGGCCGATGAGTTGGCTGGCCCCCCAGAAGGCGATAGTACCGAGGGCGACACAACAGAAGAGTATCGCTGTACCTATGATGATCCAGAACATTTAACTAGACCGCGCACTCTTCTCCGGATGCACCAGAAAGAGTATAAGTATAGCGCTTACGGCCACGAAGGCCCCGCTGACTAGAAAAGCGAAGGAGCGTCCCCAGGAATCCCACAGCCATCCGAAGATGAAGGGAGCGGGGATGGCGAAGAGACCCACCCACATAGAATATGTCCCCAAGGCCTGGGCTCGATGAGCGGGGGCAGCCAAGTCAGCCACCAAAGCCGTCTGGGAAGGCGAAAGCAACCCTTGATAGAGCCCATGTGCGGCGAAGAGAAGCCCCACTTGCCAAAAAGTTCGAGCCCAAGCGAAGAGCGCAGTGAGGGCCCCCAGCACCAGGAAACCCAAGGTGATGAAAGGCTTGCGCCCCAAGCGATCTGAGAGGCGGCCAGTCACTAGCGCCGTGGGCGCAAAGGTAACATTGATGAACCAGTAGAGGAGCACTACCGCTTCGATCTGGCCGGCCTTCACCCCCAAAACCCGCGCTCCGCTCACCAGCATGAAGTTCTCCGTCACCGCCCAGACGGAGAAAAGGCAACTGATGACTGTGAAAAGGAAGAGAGCGCGACTCCGGAAGGCATCGCTCACTAATGAGACCTCTCCTCTCTCCCCTCCTTCTGCCTCGACTAGCCCGGTCTCCTGTAATCGCGTGGAGGTGAGCCAGATGCTCACCAAGGTAGGCAAAGCAGCGAAGAAGAAGATGGCTCGGTAGACGCTTTCTAAGGGGAGATAACCTCGGAGCAAAGCGAAAACCCCTAGGCCTAAAAGCGGCCCCAAGATCGCTCCCGCGGTATCCATCGATTTGAGGATCCCGAAGGCTAAACCCCTCTCCTCCTGAGGGACCGATTCGGCCAGAAGCGCCTCCCGGGGCGGGTTGCGCACCCCCCGGCCTATCTCGTAGAGCATCTTGGGGGGTATAAGATGCCACCAGTAGCGAGCCAACCCCTGTCCCACCCTGGAGAGAGCGAGACAGATATACCCGCTCCATATGAAGCCTATCCTCCCCCTGAGGTCCGCTATCCGCCCCGCCAGAGGCCGGAGTAGAAGCCCTGCGAGGAGAGCCAGGCTCTCTATGAAACCCAGCACCTTCATCTCTGTGACCCCCAGAATCATCACCAGAAATAGGGGATAGAAAGCAAAGAGCATATCGGAACCGGTGTCGTTGAAGAAAGCAGCCAAACTCAAGGGCATCACATTGGGTCGCCGGTGCATTTTCACTCTTGCGATCTCCTGGCCAGATAGAATAAGCCCTGACCCTGAGCCACAGTTAGAACCAGTATGCAGAGAAGGGTTACTAGAATGCCCATCCCCCAGGCTAATCAAGGCTAAGGAAGAGAGGGCCATGAGCCCTCCCCCCGAGATTACAGCCACAAAGAAGGCAGACGGAGATTATAGAGACCACCTATCGATAATCTTCCCGTGGCGGCGAGAAGACCTCAACGGCCAGGGCATCCTCCAGCACCCCATAGCTGTGGGACGCCCCGCCTGGGATAACGTAACTGGTGTCCGGTTCGATGACCGTTGACACGCCATCTATGGTCAAGGTGAAGCGGCCCTGGAGGCAGTAACCAGCCTGCTCATGGGGATGACGGTGCGTGCCCACTTCCTGACCTTCTTTGAAGGTCATCAGAGTGACCATCATGCGCTCCCCGGTTGCCCCCACCAGAAAGTCCACTCCCTTAAATGTGCGTTCCTGACGCTCAGTAGCCTTGACTATCATGAATTACTCCCCTTCCCTCTAGAGGTGCAACTCGTCCCCAGGAACCGTCACCGCTAGCCTTTTATACACCCTTTTACAGGTAGGGGACGAGGCCAACCCCGTCCCCTATAATACGACTTATGCCCCTTCCTCTAGCCTTCCAGGGGCTCGAACCGCCCGGCTAGCCTTTTCATCACCTGGGGCATGGTAGTGTACTCCATCTCGTCCAAGGGGAGACGATGGGGTTCGAAGGGGCCGTGGCGTCTTAGATAATCAGCGATGATGTTGCAAAGGCGACGCGCCTCGTCGAAACTGGGGTCATCGAACATATCCCGGGGACCGACGAGAAGGCCGTTGGCCAACTGGAAGCCCAAGGCTACCACCCGCGGCGGCCCGTCGAAGCGAGAGGGGTTGCTCTCTCGGACAGCCACGGGTATAAGAGGCCCGTAATGGGAGCCGCGCATCCACCCCTCGACGATATAGGGCAGGTAGAAAGGCTCTAGAACCTCACCCACGGCCGGGAATTGACTCTGGCAGCGCACGATGCAGACCGGGTCATCTTTGCCCATGTACCTCCCCGCGATGAGGCTCAACCGTGTGGTGGAGGAGACAGCACCGATCTCGCCTGTTTCCTGGTGATAGACCGCTTTCACGCTATATCGACTGGGGGCCCCTATGAAGACATAGAGGTCGTAGAGTTCCTGGGGACAATCGAAAAGTATCCTCTTGTTCTCCAGGACATCGTGGACCTCGAACCTGAACCCCTGGTGCATATCGGGGGAGATGATCAACCCCGCTGTGTTGTAAGGGTCGGTGAAGATCTTGCTCAGAGGCATATTCCAAGCCCCGGCGCAGGTCTTATCAGCCATGAAGATCAGTACCGTCTCCGCCTTCCGCTCCTCGAACTCCATCTCCGCCACCCCGGCCCCATCCCTTTCACCGTGCGTGAGAAGGCGTCAGAGAGGAGGTCTTGGCCTGCACCGTGCAGTTTGAGATTCCTGGCCACTGCGGTGCACTCCTCGAAGGTCTCCCAAGCCAAGCGGTGAATCTCCTCATTGTCTGTGCCCTTGCGGTGGGTCATGATCAATTCCAGGTCATCCCCCACCCGGGTGACGTGGAAATCGATGAGGAGCCCGCCTCTCTTGGCGCTCTCCAACCGCTCCTCTGCCTCTTCCATGAGGGCAGAATGCATAGACGAGTGGCCCACATAGCCACCCACATCGGCTTTGATGACGGTCAAAGTGATCTCGTCGCTCATCATCTCCTTCCTTTCCTCTCGTCTTTAAGAGGCTAATTTAGGGCCTCAATTGAAAGACCACATCTAGATGTCTGTGGTTGGTCCCCCCCAGCATCCCCAGGGCCCGAGCGATGTCGGAGGGCACTTCGCCAAGGACTTCCATTGAATAGCCCCCACCGGAGCCCCAAGGGATAATATATCCCCCCATGGCACATAGAGAAGTCGCCCCATCCTCTTCCGTGGTCTTGATCTCCTCCCCATCAGGCCAAGAACACCGTACCGTCACCCCCGGCAAGGGGTGACCCGCCCCATCCCTCACCCACACCTTAATGGAGTGGGGCCCTTCGATCCCCCTCAACTCTACAACGCGAAATATCGAACCATCAGCCCCTGGGGTACCCCTCTCTATCCAACTACCATAGGTCTGGGCTACCCAGTTCATGTCTTGAGGGTTACCGTGCATATCGTAAACCACTACCTCAATAGGTTTCGAGACGGACGTAGGAATGGGGGTGGGCAGAACGGGAGTGGCGGTTGGCGCGGCCGCAAAGGTAGGGGACTCAGGTGTCGCGGTAGGTGAGGGCACCGGGGTCTCCGTCGGAGTAGCCACGGATACCTCCACCGACGTCGCTGTGGGAGGGGGCACAGGTGTATCTGTAGGCATGGGGATAGAAGTAGGCGTGCTTGTGGGCCTATCCGTGGGCATGGGGGAAGGGGTGAAGGTGGGCGTAGGTGTGGCCAGAAGGGCCACCATCCCCTCCCCGTTGGTCATAGAGGAGATCACCGCCGTGGGGGCGCTGATCCCGCACAGCCAGATGAGCAGAAGCACAACTACCCCTAGTTGAACTCGTACGGCTCGCCTCTGGTGAGCCTGCCACCCCACCAGGTCTCGAAAAGCAGCCAGAAGCATCCGCGCTCCCTGGCCCAAGGAGACCGGCCGAGCGGGAAGAGAGAGCCGAATCCAGGGCGCTCTTGTCCTTACAGGCTCAGCGGTCACCGGAAGGCCAAAGACCTTCCTCCTCAGATGCTCGCCTGCTGCTCGTCGAAGAAGAGGATGAGCCTGGGCCAACCGTCCAAACTCCTCCCTAGAAAGAGCCCAGAGGATCACCTGGGTGGCGGCTCGGTAAGTAGCACCATACCCTCTGCCGGTCAAAATCGCCGTCTCCCCGAAAAGCCCCTCCTCTCCAAGAGAGTAGACCTCTTCCCCTTCACCTCCAGGGAGGGCCTCGATGCGGCCTGACTCCACGATATAGATCGCCTCGCCAGGGTCACCAGCCTGACATATTTTCTTTCTCCTCTTGTACCCTTTTGGTCGTAGCCCCTCCGCGATCTCCAAAAGCATATCAATGGGAAGAGGGGAGAAGAGAGGGGTTTTTGCCAATCGGTGCTCCGCCAGATATTCCAACACACCCGCCACCGGGGAACCCAAAACTAGGCTCAATTTGACGCCGATTTGGGGCTCTTTCCTCACGACGGCTAAGAGATCTGCCTTGGCTAACTTCCAGGCGGTGACCTCAGAGGTCGCTTTCGCGCCGACAGAGTAGGGACGATCCAGAAGGAAGTCCTCCTCCCCCAAGAGATCTCCCGGACCCAGAGTGGCTATGGTTAACCTCTCGCCTTTCTCTTCCCTGGTGAGCCTCACCCAGCCAGACTCGATGAGATAGAGGGCCTCGCTGAGAGCCCCCTGAGCGAAGATCCCCTCTCCAGGGGAGAACTCTTGAGTTTCCATCCTCTTAGAGAAGAGCAACCTTTCCTTCGCTCGCAGGCCAGCGAAGAGAGGCGAACTATCAAGCGAGCGCTCTTGCACCGTTTCCTCCTTCAATCTGCCTTCTGGAAGACCACTCGCCATTTGCGGTGGCTCCCCCCCTGACAGGGACTAGCCACGATCCTCGCTACTTGGCTAGGCCCCTCGCTTACTTCCACATTATACTCGCCTGGGGTGAGAAAAGCGAAGTCAGCATAGCCAACATCTACCTCCGGCTTAAGACCGCTGTAGAAGAGGTCATCCCCTTGGGGGCCCGAAACCTTCAATTCGATGCTAGGAATTCCCGAGCCTTCGGCATCTTGGACGTAAACCATGACAAGGTCTTCGGGGAACCCCCCACAACCCAGATCGACGTTCTCTAGAAGGCGAAAGGAAAATTCTGTAATAGAGGTAGGGGAGGGCGTAGGCGGATAAGTCGCCAGGGTGGTACCGCTGGCACCCAAAGCGTAAGCCAGAGGGGCCAGGCTGGGAGCCGATTCACCTCCAGCCTCGAGGAGGTCAACCACCATCTGAACAGGGTCCGCCAACCCCAGAAGGGCTAAGTTGTCTCTAGCCCTCTCCAGATCCCCATATAGAAGGTACCCTTCAGCGACCATAATTACGTACTCTTCCTTATGTTCCCAGCGCAAGTCTGAGGGGTGCTCACTACACCTTCCCCGCGGCCAGACTTCCCAGGCTGCAAACAAGCCTAGAGTCAAGCCCACGATAAAGCACAAGAACAAAAAGATTCCCCGGCTCCTAATCACCCATAGCATCCCTTGCCGCCTTAGGCTCCGTCATCTCACCAATCGGAAGACGATATTCAAATGATCGTGCTCAGTGTGCCCCAACATCCCGAAGCCACAACCGGTATCTGAAGGTATGTCACCCCTGACTTCAAACCAATCTGGTCCACTAGTCCCTTCGGGATGATACTCCCCTCCTCCGATGCCAAAACCCGCTCTGCCATCCTCTCCGGTGACCTCCTCCACAAAGTCATCGGGCCAGGATTTGCGTACCACCATCCCCACCATAGGCAGTCCAGCCTCGTCCAAAACCCAAACATCTATGACCGAGGCTGTATGGACCCTCTCCCTCAATTCCACTATCCGGTAGACAACCCCCTCTGGGCCTGGACTCGCCCTCTCTATCCAAACCCCGTATTTCTCCCAGGCCCAATTCATATCCTTTTCGTTGCCCTGCCAGTCGAAGACCCTGGTGATTACCGGAAGGGAGGTGGGCGTCGGAGTGGCCGTAGGCGGCTTAGGGGTAGCGGTTGGAGTAGAGGTTGGGGTGAAGGTTGGAGCCAAGGTGCTAGTAGGTGTAGGAGCAGTTGTAGGCGTGGAAGACGGAGTGAGAGTGGGCACGGGGGTCCCGGTGGGCATCGCAGTAGGCGTCTCCATCGGCGTGGCCGTGGGCGCGGAAGTGAAGGTCGCCGTGGGAGTGGCTGTGCCCGTTGGCGTGGCCGTGGGCGTGGAAGCGGGGGTCGCCGTGAGAGTGGGCGCAGGGGTCTCGGTAGGTATCGTAGTGGGCGTGGAAGTGAAGGTCGCTGTGGGAGTGGGCGCAGGGGTCTCGGTGGGTGTCGTAGTGGGCATGGGAGTGGGGGTCGCCGTGGGAGTGGGCGTCTCGATAGGGGTAGAGGTAGCGGTAGCCATATAAGCGATAAGTTCTGCTGAGGCAGGCGCGCCCAGATCCCGCGCCAACTTCACCAGGCCGCGGGTCACCTCCGGCTCTTCCCCCCTTATCATATACTGCCCGGCTAATTCGGCCACCACGGAGCCGATATCCCCCTCCCCCAACTCCTCCAAGCGAGCCCTGGCCTGAGCCAGATCGTTATGGAGGGCGTAAGAAGCGCTCACCAAAACGATGTAGTCCTCTTTATGCTCCCAGCGGAGGCCTGAAGGGTCGGCGTCGTAATATTGGACCGGCCAGAGCACCCAGCCCACAAACAACCCCAGTCCCAGGCTCAAGCCGAAGAGCGATATCCCCAAAGCGAACTTGCGTCTGGGACCCATTATCTCAAGAAAGGGACAGACCGCGGAGTTTGGTGGCTACCCTTTGCGAACAGAGGGACCCTCCTATATAATAAGATAATTGAGGTGCCGAAGGTGGGACTCGAACCCACATGAGGTTGCCCTCAACGGTTTTTGAGACCGTCGCGTCTGCCTGTTCCGCCACTTCGGCCCATGCGCTCATGAGTATAGGATAAGAGTCCCGAGAAGTCAAGGGAAGAGGATGGAAGAAGCGTCCCTTATCGCGGCGGCCCGCCAAGGCGACACCCAGGTGTTCGATCAACTGGTGCGCCTCCATCAGAGTGCGCTCTATAACGTTGCCTATCGCATCCTGGGCGATGAGGATGCAGCCAGTGAGGCCACCCAGGACGCTTTCATCTCCGCATATAAGGCGATCGGTAAGTTCCGTGGCGGCTCCTTCAAAGGCTGGTTACTCCGCATCGTCACCAACACCTGTTACGATCAACTCCGCCGAAAGAAGCGCCAGCCAACCACCTCCTTAGAGGCGCTATATCTCGATTCCGCACCCCCCTGGGCAGAGAACGAAGAGCCAGAGGAGTACACCCTCCGCCAGGAACTGGGCCGCGTGATCCAACGAGGTTTGTCCACCCTGCCCCCGGAACAACGGATAGCCCTAATCCTCTCCGACATCCAGGGGTTAAGTTATCAGGAGATAGCGGAGGTGATGGGTACCAGCCTGGGGACGGTGAAATCCCGCCTCAGCCGTGGCCGGGCCAGCCTCCGGGACTATCTTCTGGCCCAAGGGGAACTTTTACCCCCTCGCTACCGTCTTAAAGTTGGGGGGCACGCCTAACGGCTTTTGGATAGGCGAGTAATTAGATGCTCAAGAGGTTCAAGCGTTCAGAACACGAAAGGGTAGAAGAACTCCTCTCCGCCTACATAGATGGGGAACTCTCCGTTGAGGAAGCCACCCTGGTGGAGAAGCATCTCCGTGACTGCTCAGCCTGTACCCAGGACCTGGAGACCCTCCGCCAGACGGTGAACCTGGTGCGACAACTCCCCGCCGTATCCCCTCCCCGTTCCTTCACTATCAGCCGCCTGGTGGTGCCGGAGCGGCCGTGGGCCTGGGGATACGTTTATCTCAGAGGGGCCACCGCCTTGGCTGCACTCCTTCTCATCGTCCTTCTGGCAGGAGACTTAGGTTTTCAATATCTATGGGCTCCTAGGATGGCGGCCCCCGCCCCGGTGCCGATGGCCCTAGAGGCTACCTTCGAGGCTCCAGAAGCCACAGTCCAGGCTCCGGAGGCGGAGATGGAAGAGGTCCCTGCTCCTGCCGCCGGAGAGGCCTTAGACCAGGTGGGGCAAGGGGAAGAAACCCCAGCCCCTCCCACCGAGGCTACCCCGGTACTAGCTCCTTGCACCGAAGCCACCCCGCCAGTCGAAGGGTTAGGCCGTGCACTCCCCTCTCCCGAGCCCACTCCTACCCCCGAGTTGGTGGCGGCCGCTGAACCTCCCCTTCCCTCACCCACCTCAGAAAGAGCGGCCTATGGCGGCGAAACACGAGAGGGGGTTTTCGCCTTCCTCCCCACCCTCAGGCTCTTGGAGGGAGCCCTCTTGGGAGTCTTCCTCATCCTGGGGGTAGCAACGGCTCTCGCGAAATGGCGGCAAAGGGAGGGCTCCTAACCCTTGACAAGGGTGCAAGGCTGAACTACACTCCTATCTAGGTTTAAGGCTTGCTGCCAGCTCTGAGGTTACCCTCAGGTGTCCTATGAGGATTGGGCCAGGGTCATCCCTAGCCTGCTATCCCTTGACCCCATCGGCCTGCCCCGGTGCTTGTCAAGCCGGGGGTTCGGCCCAGTCCTGGCGGAAGTGGGCCAGGGGACAGGGCATGCCAGGCCATCTTAGCCCTCGGACACGGGCGGCCCCGGCGAGATCCTTTTCGTGCGAGCGTCGCTGGCAGCAAGCCTACATACCTCGGCCATCTCCCGCTATCACTTCTAGAGTCTTCTAGTCTAAAGCAGCCAGGACATGAGCATGGAACTCCTAAGAAGAGTGGCGGATGAGGGCCACCTCCTTCGGGTGGTCGGCCATCTACAAAGAAGGCATCGCCGTAACGGCTTCAAACCAGGCGTCGATGGGGAGACCCTGGAGCGGTTCTCGCAGGACTTAGAGGGAAACCTACAAGAGATACGAGGACTTCTCCTCTCAGACACCTATCGATTCTCCCCCTTCATGAAGGTGGATATCTTCACCTGGGGGGGCAAGGTGAAGACCATTTCCCGAGCCACCCTGCGGGACACTATAGTTCAGAAGGCTTTGGCTCTCATCATAGAGCCGGAGTTGGACTCATATCTAGCCCCCAACTGCTACGCATTCCGAGTGGGTCGCCGCGCGCCCAGCATAAACCAGGCTATCGACCGTATCGTCGAATACCACCGCCAGAGGAAGTATTGGGTGGTCAAGGAGGATATCTCTTCATATTTTGAGAACATAGAGCAAGAGAACCTTTTGGCTCAATTAGGGGATCTTTTGCCTTCTCCCCCCGTCTATAACCTCTATCGACGATACCTGGAGGCTCCCAGAGCGGTGAACGGTCGCCTCCTTCCCCGTACCCGAGGGGTGCCGGTGGGAACCACTCTGGCCAACTTCCTCTCCAACCTATGTCTCCGCCCCCTCGATCTTAAGATGAAAGAGCATCTCTATCTCCGCTACTGCGATGACATCATCGTCTTCTGCCCAAGCGAGGAGGAGGCCCAAGAGGTGAGAGGGATCATCGCCACTACCACGGCAAGGTTGGGACTCTCCTTAAACCAGGGAAAAAGCCTGCTTCTCCCTCCCGGTGCTCCCTTTGTACACCTAGGGTACCAGTTCGACAAGGAGGCGATCAAGATAGGCCCCCGGGCCTTGGCTAAATTCAAGGCTCGGATCCGGAGGGTCACCAGCCGAAAAAGGGGGGAAAGAGTCTCACGCGCCGGTCTGGCCACGGAGGAGGGGCGCGCTACCTTGCGTGAAATCATCGCTAGAGTGAACGGCGAGATCACGGGTCAGCCGCTGCGCAACTGGGTGCGCTACTTCGCCAAATGCGACTTCGATGATCAGTTTCGAGAACTCGACTTCTGGATCAGGGAGAGGATCAGAGCTGCCGCCACCAAGAGATGGAACAAGGGCAATTATCGCCTCCTGCCCACCTCCACCTTGCAGGAACTTGGGCTCAACTCCTTGGTGGGGGAGTACTATAGATGGAAGAACGCTTGGAAAGAGAGGAAGAAGAGCCTAATCTCAGCCATCGCCAAGTTGGATCACTTGCGGGCTGTCCTCGAAGATTACCGGCGACGTTATTACAACCCCTTCAAGGGGTGCTACAACTTCCGGCCTGGGGCTGATGGAGAGACGATGGAAAGTTTCCTCAGCCAGGAGACGGCCAATCTACGCCGCATCCAAGGGCTACTCCTGGCTGGAGAGTATGAGTTCTCCCCCTTCATTGAATATGCCAAGGCCAAGCAGGGTCGTGAAGACGAGAGGGTGATCTGTCGTTCCAGCCTCGCCGATGCCCTAGTTCAGAAAGCAGTGGCCGAGGTGGTGGAGCGGCGCTTCGACCGGGTTCTCAGCGAAAGGTGCTATTCATATAGGCCAGGGAGGAGCCACTATACCGCCTTTGGCCAAGCCCTTCGATACATCAGAGAAAGGGAAGAGTACTGGGTCGTGAATGGAGACTTCCGAACCTTCCTGGACACTGTCGATTTAGGGATAATCTCTCAAGCGGTGGAGGATCTCTTTAGTAGCGAACCGCTACTCTTGGATCTCTATCTCAAATACCTCTATAACCCCAGGCTCCGGGAAGGGAGACTCCTCCCTCGAACTGTGGGGTTGCCCCGGGGCGGAATCCTCACCCCCTTCTTGGCCAACCTCTATTTGAAACCCCTCGATGAGGCTTTAGAGCGGTTCAAATATCTGAGGTACGCAGACGATATCTTCATCTTCGCTGAGAACCGAGCCCAGGCTGAGCAGGCGCAAGAGACTCTCAGAGAGAGGGCCCAACATCTCCGCCTCACGCTCAAAGGGCGTATCTTCGAACCGGGTGAGGAGTTCGAATGTTTGGGCTATGGGGTGAGGAGAAAGGAGATCACTGTAAGGCCCTATGCCCTAAACCGCCTTAAGAGACGGATAAGGAGGATAACCAAGAGGAGCAACTACCGGGGAGGGATAAACCTGAAAACGCCGGAGGGACGAGAGGCTTTGCGAAGACTTATAGAAAGGGTGAACCGGGTTTACATCTATCCTGGAGGTAACGATTGGGCCCGCCCCTTCTGCCGCTGCACCACAGACGAGCAGTTCAGGGAACTAGACCGCTGGATAGCGGACCGGATCAGGGCTTGCATCACCAGTGATTGGTCTCCCCGGAATAGAAGGGTAGTACCAGACGCCC
>DAOULQ010000218.1:0-20768 GCA_034419095.1 Anaerolineae bacterium
AATCGATCCCTCTCCCCCTTGCCCCATTCCCGGTAAACCTCAACCAACTCCAAGAGCACCTTCTCTCCCTCGCCGATGACGAAGAGGTCGAAGAAATCGGCCAAAGGCTCAGGGTTATAGGCACAACCGCCTCCGGCGATGATCAGGGGATGGCTTTCATCCCGCTGACAAGAGAGGAGGGGGATGCCCGCTAGATCGAGCACGGTCAAGATGTTCGTGTAGTTCAACTCGTAGGAGAGGCTAAAGCCGATGATGTCGAAGTCGCCCAGGGCGTGCCTGGTCTCCAGGCTGTAGAGGGGTATCTTCGCACCTCGCAGGGCCTCCTCCATGTCCACCCAAGGAGTGTAGACCCGCTCCGCCAGGATATCCTCTTCTTTATTGAGGAGGTCATAGAGGATCATGAGGCCCAAGTTGCTCATCCCCACCTCATAGAGATCGGGATAAGCGAGGAGGGTCTTGATCCTCACCCGGTCCCAATCTTTAATCACGCTATTCCATTCCCAGCCCGTATAGCGGGCGGGTTTAGTCACTGGGGACAAAATCCGATCTAACCTTTCCTCAGAGATCTTCACACTCAACCCCAGTTAGGATTATAGCCTTTCCTGCTAGGGGCAGCAAACTAAAAAGCCCTCTTCTTTTGAAGAGGGCTCTCTTAATGACGATTACTCTTATCTCTCTTGATACTCGATGGAAAAGCGGCCCTGGTAGGTAGGTTCTCGAGATAGGCCCTCTAAGAGCTCCTCTACCCTATCTTCCTCCACCCACTGGGTGATGACCCGCAAAAGAACCTCTTCCACCTCCTCGAAGGTGAGGTGGACTGTATCCCCCCGCACCTCCACTTCGAAGGTCTCTCCCAGGAACTGAAGGAGATATGTAGCGTCGTGGAAGATGAGGATCTCGAACCCTCCAGGGCCATACTCCGGCTTAGAGCCGCTTACAGAGGAGGACCGATTGCCCCAAGGGTCGGTGGCGGTGATTTGGATCCCTGGACGAGGGAAGGTGCCCACTATCAAGCGGGGGCCCGGCCTCCGTTGTACCGTCATCCTCCAGCGCTGAGGTTCGGGGAGCGGAGGAGGAGGTGTGGGAGGAGAAGCCGCTGCGATCTCTTCCACATCGATACTGGTATAGTAATGTTTCAATATCTCATCATAACCCTTGCCTTGTCTGGCCAACTCCTTGGCTCCCTCCCGGCACATCCCTACGCCATGCCCCTCTGGCTCGCCGCCCACGGGGCAAGGGACGCTCCGGCAATAGGGGAGAGCCTGCCGCCAGACATCCTCACTGTTCTTCGTCTGCCCCCCACAGTTGGCGAAGTAGAAAGCGTTTATCACCTGGCTGGCGTACGTGGCCACCATATCTTCCGTCTCCCCAACCGCTTGGTCGGTAATCTCCGTAGCCAGAGCGGGCTCCCAGGTCTGGCAATGGGCAGAGTTGCAGATATCAGCGTTCACCTCCGCATGGCGGGGGTAGAGTTTGGTATAGTAAGCATAAGATCTGGCTGCCACAGCCTGGGCCTTAAGAGCCTCAAGAGGCCCCTTAGGACCCATGACACTGGGGACTACGCCCTTCAAGTATTCCTCCATGGGCATGGTCACCACTCGCACGATGGGGCTATTGGGGTCTTGCCCCTCCTCCCGGATGGCCAAGGTGATATCCCTATCGAACTGCAGGGGAGACTCAAGAGGGGGCAAGGGCTGAGGGTTAGAGAGCGGCGGTCCCATGGCCATTACTGCGTCGACAACAGGGAGTTTCCCCCTATCATCATGCCACCAACCATCCTCTCGCCAGGCGGGAGCGTTGTGACCCATATGACGGTTGGCCATAAGCCAAGGGCACATCCCGAAATACCAAGGGTGGGTGACCCTATACCTCTCCAACCAGCGGCACATAGCCACCGTTCTCTCGGCATGACCACGATAGTCGTAGCCCGGATAGCGAGAATCGGGCTGCGTCCAACCACCCTGGGGGACCAAGACACCACCCTCGGTGGAGATGACCGGCACCTCCAACCCGAAATGCCGTTTAAGCAAGGTCACCGGAACCCGATGTCCCATAAGCGAATTGTCGCCGTCGAAGATAGTGCGGCCAGGGTTGTCGCGCTGCTCTATCTCGTCGTAGGGGCATTCGAAATGCCACTCACCGCTCTCATCCTGGTAGCAATGGTTGAGAACAACATCGTGAGTGGCGAGCCAGCCACCATTTTCAAAGGCAGATCTGGCCCGGTCGCGGAACTCGTTGGCCATAATGGTGAAACAGTCCTCATACCAGAGGATACTTCCTATTACAGGGGTACGACCCGATGGGGCCATAGCCGGGAAGGCCGGATAGCCACCTCTCCTTATAACCTCCTCCGCATCGGCTAGCCAAACCTCCACCAGAGTCCGCTTCCGCCGCCCGGTTAGGGCCTCCCATTGTCCAGGCCTCCATTCCAACGGGAGGTTGGGCTCGTTATAGATTTCGAACCACCGCGTTATCCCTTCCCTTATATATCGGGATATGGTGTCCAAAGCGTTCTGGGGTAGTCGATGGGGCAAGGGCGCGTTCTGGAAGATGCGCACGATGGGCATAACCCCCCTTGACTTCAACATCTTTGCAAAGTCAAAGTTACTACTATGGCCATCATCTAGTAGTTTGAACCAAGATAAACCCAGAGCCTTTGCTTGATCGGCCCACCACTCTCTGCGGACAATGGGTTTATCTACCGCGGCGGCACCGTGGATGCCCCTGATGTCCAGGGCTCGTTCATAATCTTCGAGTCTCATACTCGGCCATCCATCCCCAGCATCTCGCGTGCATTTGAAATCGCCGCGGCCGATTTGGGCGAAGACTGAGAGCCCGAACCGGAGAGACGCTTATTAGTGAAATCGCTCTCTTCATCTTCGTTCTCGAACCTAAACCCCTTCTCAGTGAAAACGTTCCGGCAAGCATCTACCACGCTGGGATCATAAAGGACCTCCCTATTCTGTGAGATCTCCTCCAAGGCCCTATCTACACCGAGAGCCGACCGGTAAGGCCGATGAGAGGACATGGCCTCGACAACGTCAGCCACGGCTAGAACCCTTGCCTCCCAGAGAATCTCTTCACCCGATAGCCCTGCAGGATATCCAGAACCATCCATCCTCTCGTGATGTTGAAGCACGATTCGGGCAACCGGCCACGGGCATCCTATCATCTTCAATATAGCGTAACCAACTTCGGGATGAGTTTTAATTATACCGAACTCGTTTTCGGTTAACCGACTGGGCTTATTCAGAATCTCAGCAGATATAGATATCTTGCCGAGATCATGAACAGCCCCGGCTATACGGGTTAGATCAACCCGCTTCTCCGAGAAGTCCATCTCTGTGGCTATGGCACGGGCAAGATTGGCCACCCGCCGTTGATGGCCGGCCGTGTAGAGATCTCTCGTTTCAACCATCAAAGCCATGGCTTGGATCGTGGCCCCCATGGTTTTTCGCAAACTCTCCAGAGTATGTTGAAGTTCTTCCTCCACTTGCTTGCGCTCGGTTTCTAACGCTTCCAACTCGGCAATTCGCTGGCGTAATTGTGCCAATTCATTCATAAGTTGATCTTTTGTCTTCTCTTCATCTTCTGCACACTCTAGGATAAGCAGCGATTTCACCATAACCGGTGCATGACCTCCCGGGGAGAGAACCAGATTACCAAAGTGTATCCACTCCCCACCTCTAGAGGTCGCCCTTCCTATATATCTATTGTTGCAAGAACCGTGCCAATCCTGGGGATCCTGTGAGGAAAGCATCTGCCCCCACCTACCCAGGAACCAGTGGAGATTGTGGTCCATAGGTAGCGAGGGACAGATGTAGGGGGAAAATAGAGAGGTGAAAACGCTTTTGGGCAAAGGTCATCCCAGAGAACCGGGGGATTTCCCCCATCTGGGGGATTTTACACCATTGAGGGCCCGCTTCTCAGGCGGCCTCTACTACTTTGACCAAGAGCCTGCGCCGCCTGGGCCCATCGAACTCGCAAAGGAAGAGCCCTTGCCAGGTCCCCAGGACCAGTCTCCCACCCTCTATGAGTACCGTCTCCGACGAGCCCACGATACTGGCCTTGACGTGGGAGTCGGCGTTCCCCTCCAGATGGCGGTATGAACCGCCCCGAGGGACCATCTTCTCCAGTACGGCCAAGATATCCTGGGCCACGCTGGGGTCGGCGTTTTCGTTGATCGCTATCCCTGCCGTAGTATGGGGAACGTAGATATGGCAGAACCCCTCTTGGACTCCGCTCTCGGATACCACCCGCTGCACCTCTCTCGTCACATCCACCATCTGGGCCCGCGAACTGGTGGCTACCTCCAAGCGATGGATCATACTCCCACCTCCCCTAAGAGTTGCTCGCTTGATTATACTAGAAGAACGTCAATCTTGACAGCGAGGCCAGTTGCTGATAGAATCGATATAGGTGGCGCATTCGTCTAGTGGACTAGGACGTCGGCCTCTCAAGCCGGTAACAGGGGTTCGAATCCCCTATGCGCCATAAGACCAGGGCCCTGCGAGAGGGCCCTTATCTCCATGGGGAGATGATATGGAGGATTTAGCGAAAAGCGCCGGCGAGTTATTGAAAGAGATGAGCCTTACCTTATCGCTGGCCGAGTCCTGCACCGGGGGACTCATCGCTCACCGGATCACCAACATCCCCGGGAGTTCCAACTATTTCCTGGGCGGCGTAGTCGCCTACTCCAACGAGGTTAAAGAGAAGATCCTGGGCGTGCCTCACGAGATCTTGCTCCAATACGGCGCGGTGAGCGAAGAGACCGCGCGAGCCATGGCCGAAGGAGCCCGTCGCCTACTTGGGAGCGACCTGGCCTTGGCGGTGACGGGGATCGCTGGCCCCACGGGAGGCACTCCGGAGAAGCCGGTGGGGCTGGTCTACATCGCTCTGGCAGCCGAGGAGGAGGTGTGGTGCGAGAGACATATTTGGAACGGAGATAGGCTACAGAATAAGGCCCAATCCGCCGAGGCGGGCTTTGAAATGCTCATCGCCTATCTCAAAACCTTAGGGACGGAGTAATACCTTCAGCGCCTCCCCCCTCTCCGCCAATTGGAAAGCCCTAACCCCCTCATCCAGAGGTAAGGTGGCGCTAATAAGGGAGGCCACGTCCACCAGCCCTCTCCTCAAGAGTCCCAATGCGAGGACGAAGGGGCCGCACCGGGAACCGATGAGCGTGATCTCATCGATTAGCAGATGGTGTAAGTTCACCTCCACCTCGCCGGATGACGACTGCGCCCCTGGCGTTGGGGGCTTGACAGATGCCAACAATTGTGTAATATGTGGACATCACTTTTCGTCACAAAGCCGTATTTGCCGTACGATGAGACCAAGTACAGCCACTTGGATCCAACGTCGGGTCTATGTGATCGGACGTTATTTGTTATGGGGTATTCGACGCTAGAGCCGGAGTCCGATATCTAGATGGTTGCCACTTGGAGGAAACTATGGAAGTCCAACGAGGGAAGGTATATTTCATCGACGTAACCAACCGTGACGGGGCACGAGCGTCGCGCATAAATCTGGCCAAACTCCAGAAGACCGTGATCAACTATTATTGGGGGCAGTTGGGTATCTACCAATCCGAGTTCGGCTTTCCTGGCCTCTGGCACAAGCAAAACTATATCGAGGCCAACCTTAGCAGGGCGTCATGGGCGACCTGGTCTTAGAAGGCTGGTGTCGAGCCACAGTGGGTGACGTGAAGGAAGCCACTAAGAGAACCAGGGTGCGCCATTTTAACCTTTCCATCCCTATCTCCGAGCAGATGATCAAGGGAAAACTGAGCGGTAAGTTTACCCCTGAGGATATTATCCACAGCATGGTGGATGCAGTGCATGCGGCCAGGGAGGAGGGTTTCTGGTGGCTGGCTACAACTACGGTCAGGGCTCCAGCCGTGAACACGCCGCCTTGGGGTCCATGTTTTTGGGGGTAAGGACCGTATTGGCCAAATCGTTCGCCCGCATCCATAAGACGAACTTGGTCAATTTCGGCATTCTGCCTTTGGCTTTTGCTGACGAAAGCCAATGTGGGGCGCTTGGCCAAGGAGAGGGGTTAAGAGGATAGGAGGCTCTCATGACTCATCGCGTGACTCTGATCCCTGGTGATGGTGTTGGTCCGGAGGTGATCGAGGCTGCCCGGCGGGTAGTGGAGGCCACGGGTGTGGCCATAGAGTGGGAGGTGCAGGAAGCGGGCACCGAAGCGATGGCCAAATACGACACCCCTTTGCCCGAGGGACTCCTCGAATCGATCCGGGGGAACCGGGTAGCCTTAAAAGGCCCCATCACCACCCCCATCGGAGAGGGGTATCGAAGCGTAAATGTGGCCATCCGCCAAACCCTGGATCTCTACGCCAACCTACGACCGGCCAAATCGCTGCCCGGTATCCCCTCTCGTTTCGAAGAGGTCGACTTGGTGGTAGTACGGGAGAACACAGAGGACCTCTATAGCGGCATTGAGCATGAAGTCATCCCCGACCAGGCCGCGGAGGCGATCAAGATCATCACCCGTCGGGCCTCAGAGAAGGTGGTCCGCTTCGCCTTCCAGTACGCCCGGGATCACGGTCGCCGTAAGGTGACCGCCGTCCACAAGGCCAACATCTTGAAATTGACCGATGGGCTTTTCTTGAAGGTAGCCCGAGAGGTTGCGCAGGAGTACCCTGATATCGAGTTCGAGGATCGGGTTGTAGATAATATGTGCATGCAACTGGTGCGTAAGCCAGAACTCTACGATGTACTGGTCATGCCCAATCTTTATGGCGACATCCTGAGCGATTTGGCTGCTGGGCTAGTGGGCGGGCTGGGTGTGGTTCCCTCGGCCAACATCGGTGACCATATGGCCGTCTTTGAGCCCGTTCACGGCTCGGCGCCCAAATATGCTGGCCAGGACAAAGTGAACCCCACGGCTACCATCTTGAGCGCCGCCCTCATGTTGCGTCACCTAGGGGAAGAAGCGGCGGCCATAAAGATAGAGAGGGCGGTAGCCACGGTCATCTCTCGAGGGGAGCGGGTAACCTATGATCTACAGCCTCGGCCCGATCATCCCAACACCGTTGGCACCTCTGAGTTCGGTCAGGCGGTCGTAGATGCCTTACCCAGCCTGGATTAACTCACTGAAAAGAGGCCGTACCTCCAACTGACGAATCGGCCTCTATCTATCAACCCAAGGAGCGATTACTACTGTGCCTCGATATCGGTCAAGAGCCAATCTTCCCCTTCGCTGGGCTGCACAAAGGTGGCTACGAACTGTCTAGCAAGGTCCTCGGTGCTAAAAGAGAGAGTCGCCTGCGATTCAGGCCCCCATTCAACCATATAGGTCACCGCCGGATCGTCCAGCCCCAGGGCCTTGGCCTTCTCCACCACCGAGGGGTCGCTACTCAATTGCAAAGCCCCTGTCTCATCGCCAGCCCTCAGACGGCGCAGGAACTCGAAGAGGGAAGCGTAAGGGTTAGGCTGGGTGATCTCCCAGAGCCGATCGTAGAAGGGCGCATCGAGAGGGAGAGTCACTTGAGGCACGTACTTATCCCCCTGGCGCTCCCACAGAACGTCGAAAAAGCGATGGGCGCAGGCATGGCACTCGAAGAAGGGCTCTTCCTCCAAGAGACCCCAGGAACTCCCCTCCATCTGCAATAGAGAGAGGTCGCCGGCGGCGAAAGAAACGTCACCATCAGCCGTTATCCAGAGGTCTCTCCAGGGCTCTGAGTCGGAGGGCCAGACTTTTCGCCAACCCTCCTCCTCACGTCGCACAAGTACGAAGTCAGGGGTCACCGTGCTGGCTCCGATAACGGCAAAGATAACACCCATCTCATCCCGCACCAGGCGACCATCGAGGATAGCGTTCCCCTCCGCCACCGGGTAGTAGTCCAAGGGGAGTCCGACCTCGCCCCAGAAGAGGGCGATGGGATAAGATCCGAACTGGACCAGGTAAAGGGCTGGCTTCATTCTCAGGAGAGCGACCCCCGTTACCCACATCCCCACCCCCGCCTCCTCACCCAGAGAGAAGAGTTCATTCGCTATCTCTTCCTCGGACATCCCCTCTACATCTGCCAGGGAAAGATAGAGGGCCAAAGCCTGGAAGGCCGCCTCCTGGGCAACCTCGAACTCCTGGTCTGCCTCTAGAGCGGCGGCCTCAGCCAGGAGCCCTCTCATCTCCTGCATCACCGTAGCCACACTAACGGTGGGGATAGGAGTGGGCGTAGCGGTAGGTGTAGGACTGGGCACCGGGGTGGATGTATGGGTGGGGGTCATGGTCGCCGTGGGAAAAGGGGTAGGAGAGGGGATCGCCAAGCCCGACGTGCATCCAAGCACTAGCAAGACGAAGATCAAAACGAGCAGAAAGTAACCCCTAACCCTCGCCATCGTTACCTTCCCCAAGCGAAAGGGAACAGGCATATCCTGATAAGATGAGGTTCGGGGGCGCCAATCTCCACGCCCCCGAACGCTTTATAAGGGCGGACTTATATCCACCGGCTGGTTGACGTCAGAAATCTCCGTTATGAGGTGCCAGTCAAAAGTGCTACCTTCATAGGTACCTGAGACATCAGCGGTAGATTTCACCGGGTATTCGCCTTCAACAGCTATCCAGACGTTGATGTCGACGGCGCCCGTAATAGCCAACCCCCAACCGGAGGTGTCCATCGTTCGATAGTGGCGGCAGGGGATCCCATTTACCGTCTCTTGGCCCACGAAGGTGGCTTCCTCTGGGAGGCCTTCGAAGAAGATGCTGGCCCAGAAATCATAGGAGAAGACGCTAAACATATTGAGCATCTCGGGCGAGTACATCCCCATCTCCTGCCACTCCCCGCCCTCTTCTCGCGTCCACATATTGTTCTCGGCTTCGATGGCGATCCACTCGGTGGCCGTGCCTCCCTTGCGGTCGGTGAAAGTCCAGTGCTCTGCTCTCGTAGGCTTGTTCTGCCTTTGGCCCCTGATCTCGAAATCCGCCTCTTCGGCCTCCTCCTCCATCATGGTACCCCAACCCGTCCAGTGGACATAGCCGGAGAAACTATCTAACTGGTTCAGAGCCTCCGTCGTGGCGCTGAAGGGCTCCTCTTCCTCCTCGGGAGTCTCTACCGCCTCGGGGGTCTCTACCACCTCTGGTGTCTCCACCGCCTCCGGAGTTTCTGCTGCCTCCGGGGTCTCCACCGCCTCTGGGGTTTCTGCCACCTCTGGCGTCTCGGCGGGCGGGGCAGGAGCACTGGGACCACAAGCCAGACTGGCCCCGATCAGCAGGGAGAGAACCACAAAGGCGACGAACCATGCTCTTTTCCTATCCATTATCTTCTCCTTTCCATGCCCTATCTCAAGGGCTGAGGACGACCTTCGTTATGTCAAGTGAAGGTTGTCTTCACATGCGGAAAAACTTCCTCAAATTTGTAAAGATTTTACCCCTTCTAGACCAGATTGTCAACCAAGAAGAGTGACCCACAACGACATGGAGTCCTACCGCCGAGTCTAGGCTATAACACGGCGGAGGAAAAGGAGAGCCATCATGCTAGCCGCACCAAGCCCCGCCGCCAGGAAGCAACCTTTGGCCAAGGCTTTTGAGCCCTTTCGCAAGAGGCTATATAAACCGACCACGAGACCTACTGGTGGAAAGACAAAGGAGAGGGCATAGAGAAGCCGCTCCGGCCTCCTCTCCCACTCCACCAGGAGGGGGCTAGCGTTGAAGATCGAGGAGTAAGTAGCGCTGACGATCCCGATGAGCAAGGTGAAGGCGAAACCGCGGATGGTGACCCCTCCGAAGAGGAGAAGAGCGGTCAAGGTGAAAAGTACACCGAGTTCAGTATTTATGGAGCGGTCAAAAGTCTGGATGATGCTATGGTTGACCACGCTCTCTATCGGTTCGCCCGCCCTCCGCTTCATATTCTCCCGGATGCGGTCGAAGACCACTATGGTATCGTGTACCGAGAATCCGATGACCGTCAGAAGAGCGGTCAAGAAGAGGGCATCCACCTCCCATCCTCGGAAGCGTCCCAGAATGGCTGCCACACCCACCACCACGAAAACGTCATGGATCGTGGCTACGATGGCGCAGGTGCCGAAACGGACAGGGTTGGGAACATGCCGAAAGGCCCAGGAGATATAGAATAGGATGGCGATGCCCGCCACGCCCACGGCATAGAGGGCCCGTCTAGTGATCTCCGTCGATACCCGCGCACCGATAGATTCGAACCTGAGCTCATCGACTATGGGAGCAAAACGCTCCTCTATGGCCGCCTTGATCTCGTTCTTCTTCTGGGTGTCGATAGGGGCGGTGCGAAGGAGAAGAAACTCATTGCCGGTAGCGGGGTCAGAGGATGTTTGGACACTAGCCTCATCCAGCCCATACTCGCCCAGCAGCTCCTTAACCTCCCCAGGCTGTGGACGCCTACCCTCTTCAAAAGCGATCTCCAGAAGCGACCCCGAGGTAAAATCTATAGAGAGGGGGAGCCCGAAGAGAGCCAGGAAAACCACACCCGGTATGAGAACCAAAGCGGAGATGAGGAAGTACCAGTAACGCTTGCCTACTATGTCAAGCATAGATCGTCAACGCCCCAAACCAGAGTTAGAACCTCGTTCCATACCATGATCTCTCAGACACCGAACCACCAATGGGTCTTCGCTATATCTAAATCCATAACCAAGCGCAGGAAGGTACGTGTGACAGTGATG
Source organism: Anaerolineae bacterium (assembly GCA_034419095.1). GTDB lineage: Bacteria > Chloroflexota > Anaerolineae > UBA7937 > UBA7937 > UBA7937. Next base: position 10,656 of record DAOULQ010000218.1, read on the forward strand.
GCGGTAAACATGCTCACCACGACGCCGATGGCCAGGGTGACGGCGAAACCTTTGACGATACTAGCCCCAAAATAGGAACCCAGCCAGAAGAGGATGGCGCAGGTGATGAGGGTGGAAAGGTTGGAATCGCGTATAGAGGGCCAGGCGCGGCTGAACCCCTGCTCCACCGCCAGACGGAGCCCCTTTCCAGCGCGGAGTTCCTCCCTCAACCTCTCGAAGATGAGGATATTGGCGTCCACCGCCATGCCTACGGAGAGGATGAAGCCCGCGATCCCTGCCAGGGTCAGAACCACCGGAATCAGTTTGAAGAGGGCAAAGGCAACCGCTGCATATATGCCCAAAGCCAGATCCGCCAAAAGGCCCGGCAGGCGGTAGTAGATGAGCATAAAGGCCACCACCATAGAGAGACCGATAGCCCCAGCCAGGGTGCTCTTACGGACAGAATCCTCGCCCAGGGTAGGGCCTACCTCTCGGTGGGTCTCTATCCGCAAGGGGATAGGCAGAGCGCCGTATCGAAGGCGGATGACGATGCTTTCCGCCTCCGCAGGTGTGAAGCCTCCCTCTCGGGTGAGGAGCACCTGCCCCTTAGGTATCACGCTCTTGATGGTGGCACAGGAGACCACCTCCTTGTCCAAAACGATGCACATCACCTGGCCCACGTTCTTGGCGGTGTAATCGGCGAAGATCTGTGTCCCTTCCTCATCTAGGGCGAAGGTGATCTGGATCTGATTGTAGTCATCAACGTTTAGGTTGGCGCTTTTTAGACTCCGCCCGGTCATGATGGTCTCAAAGGTGCGCTCCTCCGGCGTGGGAGTGGGGCCGAGAGGCTCAGTAGCGGCTTCGATTGGAGTGGCAGTGATGGTTGCGTTGAGGGTAGGTGTAGCCGCCACAGTGGCGGTGGGAGTGGCCTCCACAGAGAGCGCCACCACCTTTTCCGTAGTCTGAACGGGGCTCCCAGGAGGCAAGTAGATGTTCCCGGCGTGGATAAACTCCAAGAGTCCAGTCTTGCCAAAAGCAGCGATAGCCTCCTCTGGGTTCTTCAGGCCAGGCAACTCTACGATGATCCGCCTCGCCCCCTGCAACTGAATCAAGGGCTCCGAGACCCCAAGCCCGTCAACACGCTTCTCGATGATGGCCTTAGCGTTGGCTACAGCCTGGCGATCTACGGGCTCCTCGGGGGGCAGATCGGCCTCCAAGAGCACCTGCATGCCTCCCTGGAGGTCCAGCCCTTGGTGCACCTTTATCTCCCGGTCAACCTGGATAGGGCCAAGATGGATATGGATACCTGGATTAGTAGGGAGATCCATCCAGATAGCCACAGTGATCAGGATTATGATGGCTCCAAGCAGGACAAGGTTACTTCTGGGCATACCTTTCTCCACCTCTGAGATAACGGCAACTATGATAGACCATCAAGATGCACCTGTCAAACAGCAGCCCCTGCCATAACTGGCGGCAGGAGAAGAAGGCGTAAGAGCGGTCTAGTTGGAGATGACACGCGCCACAAGGCACTACACTGGGCACGCCTTCTCGGCTAGGCCCAAGCCGGCTGGCACGCTTTTCTTATACCCCTACCCGCCGCCGTTTCAGAAACTGACCAGCCCCCACGTCGCCCACAAACTGGCTATCTCTGACGATGACCTTACCTCTCTGCATGGTCAAGACCGGGTATCCTCTCACGGTGATGTGGTCATAGGGGCTGTGGTCTACATTCATGTGCAGGTTTTCCAGGCTGAGGCGAACCTCTTTTCGGGGGTCGAAGATGACCAGATCCGCGTCCGCCCCTATGGAGATGGTCCCCTTCTTAGGAGCCAGGCCGAATAGACGAGCCGGGTTGGTAGAGACCAATTCTACGAACCTGTGGATAGAGAAGCGCCCTTCGTTCACCCCGAAGTGGTAGATCAAGGGCACTCTGGTCTCTACACCAGGCATACCGCTGGGGATCTTGGAGAAGTCGTCTCTACCCATATCTTTCTGACCTACAAAGTTGAAGGGGCAATGGTCAGTGCTAACCACCTGCAGATCGCCAGTGGCCAGGCCTTTCCAAAGAAAATCAGCATCGCCCTTCTCCCGTAGCGGGGGGGAGATCACGTATTTCGCCCCCTCGAAATCGGACAACCTGTAGTGCTCGATGTTGAAGAAGAGGTATTGAGGACAGGTCTCGGCCAGAACAGGCTGCCCCTTATCCCGGGCCTCCCTCACCTTCTCCAGAGCCTGAGCCGTACTCAGATGGGCGATATAGATAGGGGCTCCGGCCAGGGCGGCCAAGATGATGACCCGGCCAACAGCCTCGACCTCCGCTTCGGGGGGGTGACTTCGCGCGTGCCAGATTGGCTCCTTCCTGCCCTCAGCCACATGTTTGTTGATGAGGTAATGCAAAAGATCGCCATTCTCGGCGTGCACCATGATGAGGGCTCCCACTTCCTTAGCCTTGAGGAGGGACTTCAAAAGGGTTGCATCGTCCACCATGTATCTACCCTTATAAGCCATATAGAGTTTGAAACTGGTAACGCCCTCCTTTACCATTTCGGCCATCTCTACGCTCATCACCTCATCGGTCGGATCTGTTATAGCCACGTGGAAGCCGTAGTCGATGGCTGCCTTCCCCTTGGCCCTCTCCATCCGCATCTCCAGCGCCTTATGTAGGCTCTCTCCCTTCCCCTGATCGGCGAAGTCTATAAAGGTGGTAGTGCCACCACAGGCGGCGGCGATGCTCCCAGTCTGGAAATCATCGGCAGACACCGTGCCCATAGAAGGCAGCTCGAAGTGGGTGTGGACGTCGATGGCCCCAGGGAATACGTAGTTGCCCTGGGCATCGATGATCTCCAAGCCCTCTAAACCTCGGCCCAGCGCCGCGATCTTCCCCCCCTCGATACCTATATCAGCCCCATAGCTTTCTGTAGCCGTAACCACGGTTCCATTCTTCACCACAGTGTCGATCATGGCTCTCCTAAGAATGGTGGCTCGCCTCAAGCGGGCACCAAGTACGATAAAGGCTACTTTGCAACCATCTTGGCCACCAACTCCGCCACCTCGCCGGGGTGGCTCGCCACCGGTACACCAGCCTCCTCGAAGGCTCGTATCTTCTCCTCCGCTGTGCCTCTCCCTCTGGAGATGATAGCCCCGGCGTGACCCATCCGCTTCTCCGGAGGGGCTGTCCGCCCGGCCACAAAGGCCACCGTCGGCTTAGTCATATGACGAGCCATGAACTCGGCCGCACGTTCCTCATCACTACCCCCTATCTCACCGATGAGGACCACCAACTCAGTGGCCGGATCCGCCTCGAAGAGTCGCAAGATATCCACGAAGTTGGAACCCAGGAGGGGATCGCCCCCAATCCCCACCACGGTAGATTGACCCAGGCCACGCAGCGTCAACTCGTTCACTACCTCGTAGGTGAGGGTGCCGCTCCGGGAGACGACGCCCACGCTCCCTGGCGTGTGGATATCTCCAGGCATGATCCCCACCTTGCACTCTCCCGGCGTGATGACCCCTGGACAGTTGGGCCCGATGAGCCTGACCCCGCTAATATCCAAGTATCTCTTCACCCCCATCATATCTAGGACGGGGATCCCTTCAGTGATGCAGACGATGAGCCCCACCCCGGAGTCGGCAGCCTCATAGGTGGCATCGGGGGCGAAAGGCGCCGGGACATAGATGATGGAGGCATTAGCCCCCGTTTTGGCCACCGCTTCCTTCATGGTGTCGAAGACGGGGACCCCACATACCTCTGTCCCCCCCTTGCCGGGAGTCACCCCTCCCACCACCTTAGTCCCATAGCCGATCATGCGGTGGGTATGGAATCTGCCCTCTCGCCCGGTGATACCCTGGACCAGAAGCCTGGTGTTTTTGCCAACGAGGATGCTCATCTCAAGACAACTGCTCTCGTATCAACCTCGCTGCCTCGCGGATCTGGGCATAATCGGTCGGCTTGGGCCGCCAGGGGCGGATCAGGTCATCACCCACCCAGCGGGGGACGATATGAAAATGGAAGTGGAAGACACTCTGGAAGCCGCCAGGCTCATTGGCCTGCAAGATATTTAGGCCATCCGGCTCAAACGCTGCCCTCACCGCCCTGGCCACCTTCATGGTAGTCCTAGCCGTGGCCAGAAGGGCCTCCTCTTCGATATCGTAGATATTTCGGAAATGCTCCTTGGGTATCACCAGAGTGTGGCCTTGGGCCGCAGGGTGTATATCCATGAAGGCCAAGGTCGCCTCGTCCTCATAGATTATCTCAGCGGGGGCATCGCCTTTTACGATAGCACAAAAACCGCAACCGGTTTCCACGATCAACTACCTCTAGCCGCCTCCACAGCCCTCTGGGCTGCCTCGATAAGTGTAGGAGCGGTCTCTATATCGGCCTCGGCCAAAAGCCCTCTCCCCTCCTCCTCGTTGGTCCCCGCTAGACGGACGACCATAGGAACTTCAACCCGTACCTGACGGAGGGCCTCCAAAACCCCTCTGGCTACCTCGTCACAGCGGGTGATACCCCCGAAGATATTTATGAGCACCGCCTTGACGTTCTCATCGGAGAGGAGGATGCGCAAAGCCACAGCCACCTGTTCCGCCCGGGCTCCCCCGCCAACATCCAAGAAGTTGGCTGGCTCTCCCCCATAGAGTTTGATTACATCCATGGTAGCCATAGCCAAGCCTGCACCATTGACTAGGCAGCCTATCTCTCCCTCCAGCCTCACATAACTCACGCCCTCTCTCCGAGCCTCTCGCTCGCGCGCTTCCTCCCCCCTTAGATCACAGAGGGCTGCCAAATCTCTATGCCGGAAGAGGGCGTTATCATCCAGGATCATCTTGGTGTCGATGGCCACTAGCCTCCCCTCTGGGGTGAGGGCCAGGGGGTTTATCTCTGCCAGAGAGGCGTCGCACTCCAGGAAAGCCTTGTATAGCCCCTGGGCGATGTTTATCCACTCGGCCACCCTCTCCTTTTCCAGACCGATCTCCAAAGCCAACTGGCGAGCCTGATAATCGCGCAGGCTCAAGAAGGGATCGACGGTTATCTTGGCCATGCTTTCTGGCATAATGCGGGCTACCTCCTCGATCTCCACACCCCCCTCCGAGGAGGCGATCATCACCGGGGCAGAGAGGGCTCGGTCCACCACCACCCCCAGGTATAGTTCCTTTTCAATCTCCACGGCCTCAACCACCAGGACCCTTTCCACCGGCAGTCCCCTAATGCTCATCTCCAAAATTTGGCTAGCCATCTCCCTCGCCGCTTGGGGGTTAGAGGCCCTCTTTATGCCCCCTGCCCTCCCCCGCCCCCCTACTAGAACCTGGGCCTTGACCATCACCGGAACGCCGAGGCGGGAGGCGATCTCGTAGGCTTCTGAGGAGGTATAAGCCAACTCGCCTCGTGGCAGAGGTACCCCATAAGGTGCGAATATCTCTCTAGCCTGGTATTCATGAAGCCTCAAGGGACTTCCTCCCAATCACCTCAACTCCACTAATCCGCTCCAGGCCTCCCCTCTCTACTCCCCAGAGGCCACCTCCCCACTGATCATAAGCAACGATAGGTTCTCACGCCAGATGAAGAGGAGCCCCAACCCAGTAACCAGCAGATACTGCATGGCATGGGAGACCACGGCGTAGGAGAGAGCGGTCTCCCTCGCCGCGCCGAAAACGGTCAAGGCGGACATGGCGAAGAAATGGAAAGTGCCGATATAGCCCGGGGAAGAGGGGATTAAGACACCCAAATTGGCTACCACCATGACGAAGAGGGCTGCAACCACCCGAGTGAGAGGGAAAAGGGAGATAGGGAAGGCTAGAGTCAAGAAGAGATAAGCCATTGCCTCGCAGGACCAGACGAGGGTTGAAAGGAGAACCAGGCTAGGGATGAGACGGCGGCGGCGGAGGGCCTCCACTCCCCCCACAAATGAATCCGCAACTTGAATTGCCCTAGCGGCGAGGCCAAGGGGATTGACCAGCCACCCTACGGCCCGCGAAGTCTGCTCCCTCCCATAGAGGAGGAGAAAAAGGAAGACCAGGGCTCCTCCAAAGAAGAGGGCAGAAAGGAACCCCATCTTGCGCCCCCAGCCCGGGAGGGCGAAGAGAAGAGAGACCAAAAAGAGGGAGAAAATAAGGGTGAGTCCATCGAGGATCCGCTCCACGACCACCGTGGCGAAGGAGAGGCTCTTGGAGATCCCTTCTTTCTCGCCCAAAAGATAGGCCCGCACGAACTCCCCGATCCGCGCCGGGAGGAGGTTATTGACCGCAAAGCCGATGATAAGGAGAGGGAAGAGTCGGCCTGCGGAGACCTCCTTGGAAGGCATGAGTATCACCCGCCAGCGAGCCGTCCGCAGAAGGTAACCGAAGAAGGTGGCGAGAAGCGCCGGTGCCACAAAGAGGTAGTTGGCCTCCAAGATCGCTGAGCCCACCTCCCTCAGGTCTAACTTATAGAGAGCCAAGCCACTGAATATGAGGGTCAAAAGAAAGCCTAGGAGACCGGTGATACGTCTTCTATTCAATGGTTCTGCCTCGTTTCTATCTATTCCGCCGGCCTGGGACTTGATGGCACGGGAGGGAGAGGCCCGAACTTCACGATGCGGTGGTTGCTGGAATCGGACACGTAGATATACCCTTCTCTATCCACCGCTATGCCGGTGGGGAGGTTGAAAGAAGAGTTATCGGTGCCGTACCGCCCGAAGAAAGCCAGAAGTTGGCCCTGGCCATCGAAGACCATCACTCGAAACCCCTCTGGGTCGGTGGCATAGAGGTTGCCAGCGGTATCGGCCACCAAGTAGGGTTTATTGACCACCGACTCGCTCACCCACCCCTCCACCGGCCACTGGGCCAAGAGGTTGAAATCTGGGTCGAACTGCTGAAAGCGTCGGTTCCAGGTATCGGCCACATAGATCTCCCCTTCTTCGTCGATGGCTATCCCCACCGGCTCTCTGAACTCCCCTGGCCCACTGCCATCCCCTCCCCATTGTCCCAAGAACCCACCTTGAGGGTCGAATTTCTGGATCCGCTTGTTGCCGGTATCGACCACGTAGAGGTCTCCTTCCCTGCCCACGGCGATATCCCGGGGCCCATAGAAGAGCCCAGTCATCCCTTCGGCTCTGCCCTCCGTATCGGCGAAACCGCCCCACTGGTCGAGGTACCGCCCCTGAGAGTCGAACTTCTGAAGGCGATGATTCCAAGTATCAGCCACATAGATATACCCTTGACCGTCGATGGCCACCCCCCAGGGCTCGTTGAACTCCCCAGGGCCATCCCCCTCCTCACCCCAGGAGTCTATCAGCCGGCCATCAGGGGCGAAGACCTGGATACGGTTGTTACCGCTGTCCACCACATAGAGGTTTCCCTCCCCATCGAAGGCTATATCCTTGGGGTAACTAAGCACCCCCGGCCCTCCCCAGATATCGAGGGCAGTCATTTCGATCCCTTTCTCAGCGTACTCTTCGTCCGGAGGGGTTATGGGTACAACGCTGGAGCGCCACAAGCGGGAGGCCACATCTCGTCGCAAGTAGAAGGCAAAATCGGAGGAGCCGAGAGGCTTCTCCAACTCCCGATAGAGGAGAAACCGCCAAACCCTGCATCTTAGATCTGGATCCCCGAGGCCGGCTCTAATCCCTTGCCAGGTCACCCCCCGATAATTCTCCGGGAACCACCAACGGAGGCGATACTGCTGTCGAATGTAATCGACGAGATAGGGGCGCAGTTGGGGCTCGTTCTCCAGCCCCACTAGGACCACAGGAGCCTGGAAGGGCTCAGATACCCCCTTCCCATCCACAATGAAACGGCGGTTAGGGTAATCCCTCAAATACCAGTTGAAGGGCCAACTGGTGAAATCGTCGAAAGCCACCTCCATCTCCTTCCCCCCCACCAGCCTTTCCGAGAGGGACTCTATCTCCCTGGTGATCATGGTCACATCGGGGGTGGTTTGAGTGTAGATGAGCATCTCCTTGGCGATGTCTCCGTGGATGTAGGAAGCGAGTATAGCGTAGCGCACAGTCAGAACCGCCAAGATGACCGAGAGAGTGAAAAGGGCCACTTCGATAGCCCTTGCAAACCCCAGACGTCGAGCGGAGAGGAAAGCCCAAACCACAAGAAAGGCCAAGGTGACAAGAGCGCCTAACCAGCGCATGGCTATATTCAGTTCGGCCAAGGTGGTAAGGCCCACGTGGGGAAAAGAAGAAAAGAAGACCGCGGCCGCAAGCACCATGATGGGGAGGAAAAGGGCCAATCTCCATCCTCCTCCCTCCCTCAAGGCGTGCCAATCGGTCCCCTCTATTACCTCACCCAATGAGTGCCCCGCCAAGAGGATAATGGGTAGGGCCAAGTGGAGGATCAACCAGGGCATCTTCTCCCCAGCCCAACTGTAGATGAGAAAGGCCATACCTGTCCAATAGATGAGAAACGGAGCAAAGAGCGAATCCACGGAAAACGAAGGATCCTCTTCGCTCTTCGCCACCCGTTTTTCAAAGCCCAAAAGATAGCGCGCTCCACCTAGAAGAGCCAGGAAAAGGGGCAGGAACTCGTATAGAGAGATGAGGATGAGGTAGTAGTACCAAGGCTGGCCGCCCCGCTTGACCCCTTGCTGCGCCAACCAATAGCCTAGAGAACCCACCAGGCCGGTGGCTATGCCCAGCATGTTGGTGAGAAAGGTGGTATGGAGAAGGAAGAAGATAGCGTAGTAGACGGTGGCCGCGATGGGCCATCGTCTCTTATCCCAGAATAACCCCACCAGGGCAGACACCCCCAGGATGATCAGAACGACGGGGGCCGACCTACGAACCCCAGCAGCGGTGTAGTCTAATGGGTTCCAACCCAAGAGCCTGATGACCAGAGCGGAGATGAGAGGGAGACAAAGCGTGCCCAGGACCATGACTAGGTCGTAGGAGACCAGGCCACGAGGGTCCCGCTCTTGTCGCTGCCACAACTGCCAGACCAGAAGGCCGAAAAGAAAGGCCCCGAAGATGAAAGCGGTGATGAAAGCCACCTCTTTGGTGGAAAAGAGGAGGGCCAGAGCGGCACAAGCAAGATAGAGGTAGAGGTCCTTTCTTCCGTCAAGATATCTTATGATGGCTACGAAGAGGAGCATCGCCCAGAAAGCAGCGAAGATATCATGTCTAACGAAGCGGGAGAAGTAGAGGAATCCAGGAGAGATGGCCAGCATCGCCGAAGTAGCCAAGGCTCCATAGCGGCCTAACCATCTACGCAGGAAGTAGGGCGTGAAGACCAAAGCCACCCCCAAGATGGCCGGCATTACCCGGGAGGTATAGTCGCTGGTGCCGAAGAGGAAATAGACCAACGCCGTGGCGTGGAAGAGGAAAGGGCCATGGAGCAGTGGGTTATGGGAGTAGCCCTGGCCTCGGACCAGATTCCAAGAGTAGAAGGCGTGCATGCTCTCATCATGGTGTTGAGCCCGAGAGCCCAGATCCCAGAAGCGGCTAACCAAGGCCACGATCAAGATAAGGCCATAGAACGCCATCTCCCAATTGAGGGTCAAGCGGGCCAAGAGGGGCTTATCCAAAAGAGATCTCTTTTCATCCATGTGAACCTCTACAATACCCACATAATTATATCACGGGTCAAGGGAGGCAGGCCCTCTCGGTAAAGGTACCAGTCTAAAAGGGCTCCACCATCCAAGTCTTGAGATGGCCAAAAGGACCAAAGACGGAACCGCTGGCCTATATAGTTCGGGAGAGGTAACTCCTCTTGAAGAGTGATGACCACGGGGGTGGCGATAGGCCCTGTGATGGTAGATATAAGATCTGTATTCTGAAAGCCCCTCAAATACCAAAGGAGAGCAGGGTCCTCTCCCAGTAGGGTGATCCCTATGGAGTGGCGATCTCGTTCTCGTTGATTGGAGAGACTCTCCAAGGTCTCCACCAAGTTGTGTATATCGGGTGATGTAGCCTGGCCCAAGAGAGGTTCCGCCATCTCCATCTCATAGTTCACCCGCCACCCAGCCCGCCAGGTAAGGGCCCCCAGTACCAAGCAGAGGAGAAGCATGCCCCCCCGAACCGCCACCTCTCGGCCTAACCAACTGTAAGAGAGGAATAAAACGCAGGCCAGAAAGAGGAAGGCTAAGAAAAGGAGAAAGATACGCCCCGTCTCCACAAAATAGGAGTATCCCGCCCATTGTAAGAAGAGGTA
>DAOULQ010000219.1:0-14734 GCA_034419095.1 Anaerolineae bacterium
GCCCTGTGAGGCGTGAGAGCTGACGACAATAGAAGGCGCGAGACGGATTCATCAGAAACTCAGTTAACAGCTTCCGCCTGACCTTTGAGGTAATCAGTTTGTCCAGCATATCTTCCTCGCTTGTATATTGTTCGCAAAAAGCGAACGAACACATGTACCATTATACCATGATTCGCCGCCATTGTCAATAGCCATCCCACCCAGCTGGGGACCACCGGCTAGCCCCCGCCGACCACCGCCAGCCAGCGCCGTCGCCGCCGTCACCACCACCATCGCCTCCCCTACCACCGCGAAAACAGCGGCAAGTGCGCCCCCTTCGGCACTCCTCTCCAATAATTATAGAAGGCCAGGGAACTCTCCCTGGTCCAACCCGACCAGGACAGGCCCTGGCCCCAAACTCCTTTAACCCATTGCTAAGGCTCAAATATCGGAATCAGCACCCGCTTATGTTTGGTCTCCGCCATGTGGCGTTTCACCCTTTGTACAAGTTCACCATTGAACTCAACGCTGCCCCCGGTCTCAAAGGCGGTCAATATCTGATCCAGTTGGTCATAGGTGATGCCCAGTTCCCCCTCATCGGTCTGCCCCGCCCATAGCCCTGCGCTGGGAGGCCGGGCGATTATCTGAGATGGTATCCCCAGTTCCCGGGCCAACTCCCTCACTTGCCCCTTGAGGAGGTCACCCAAAGGCAGAATATCCACCCCTCCATCCCCATACTTGGTGAAATAACCCATCATTATCTCGCTCTTGTTCCCCGTCCCCACCACCAGTCGGTTCTCTTTGTTGGCGAAGTAGTATAGTGTAGCCATCCGCAATCGAGGCTTCAGGTTGGCCGCCGGCAGCCCTCTGGGGCCAGGCAGGACCCTTACCATCGCATCATATACGGGGCTCAAATCCACACGCCGAACGTGGATGTCGAACTCCTTGGCTAGGAGGCTGGCATACTCCTCATCGAGGGGGTCACTATGGATGGGCATGATCAGTCCCAAGAGATCTGTGACCCTCTTACAGAGCACCGCCGTCACCGAGGAATCGAGCCCTCCGCTGAGCCCCACCACCGCCCCCCTAGCGCCGGCCCCCTCTATCTGCTCCTTGATCCAACCGCTGACCTCCTCCGCTAGTTCCATGAGTCCCCTACCCTTCTACCTCATGGGCGATAAGTATGGCTTTGGCTATCTCTTTCATGGGCACCCTCTTGTCCATGCTCATCTTCTGAATCTTGCGGAAAGCCGCCGCCTCACTGAGCCCCTGGGCGTCCATCAGGATCCCCTTGGCCCGGTCCACCAATTTCCTCGTCTCCAGGGCCTCCTTCAGATCCTCCACTTCCTGCTCTAGGCTCTTGAACTCCTCGAAACGGGAGAGAGCCACCTCAATGGCTGGCCCCAAATCCTGCTCCCGGAAGGGCTTCACCAGATAGCCCGCCACCCCTGCCTCTTTGGCCCGTTGCACCAGTTCCCTTTGGCTGTAGGCCGTGAGAAGGAGGATAGGAGCGATCTTCTCCTCGGTGAGGATCCTGGCCGCATCGATCCCATCCAGGCCCGGCATCTTGATATCCATGATCACGATATCCGGCTTTAGTTCCCGAGCCAGGTTCACAGCGCTTGTCCCATCTCCCGCCTCCCCCACTACCAGATAGCCCAGGCTCTCCAGCATCTCCCGGAGGTCCAGGCGGATGATCGATTCGTCATCGGCGATGATCACTCTACTTCTTCCCAACTCTCTCCTCCTAGATTGACTTTGGGGAAAGTGACGATGGCCTGCACGCCGCCTCCATCCTTCAACTCGAACCGCCCTCCAAGGTCATCTTCTACCAAGGTCTGCACTATCTGCAGCCCTAGGCTCCTATTTGCTTCCAGGTCGAAGTCGGGAGGTAACCCCCTTCCATCGTCATCTATCTCGATAGTCACGCTATCGGCCTCCTCCTGTAATTCCACAGCAATGCTCCCCTCCTTCCTCCGCTGGTAGCCATGCTCTAGGGAGTTCTGAAGGAGTTCGTTAATCACTAGGACACAAGCGGTGGCCTGCTGGGCAGGGAGATAGATGTTCGGGCCCCGCACACTGAGTTCTATCTTTTTTGAAGGGTCCATCACCCCTTGCTGCAACTGATCCACCACCCGCCGGCTCACCTCCTTGAGGTTTATCACCCGAGACTCGTGGAGAGAGAGAAACTCGTGGATCACGGCCACGCTCAAGATACGGTTGATGCTCTCCCGCAGGGCCTTACGCGCCTCCCTAGACCCGGCTCGTCGCACTTGGAGGCGCAAAAGAGCGGCGATACTTTGCAGGTTGTTCTTCACCCGGTGGTGGATCTCCTGGATCATGGCTGATCTCACCTTCGCCTCCCGTTCTCTCCGCCGGGCAGCAGTAGCATCGTGGATAGTTATCAACGCCCCCCCTACCTGGGGGCCTCTCCCCAAGAATCGCCGCCAGCCATCTTGGGAGAGAAGCGGCAACACCTTCCTGATCCATATCCGCTCTCCCTCCTGGGCCTCCTCTTCTAAACATCTTGCTTCTCTCAGCACCTTTTCCACCAACGCCTCATCGGAGGTGGCGAGATATCTCAACTCTTTCCCTACCAGGCTCTCCATATAGCCCAGTCGCCGATAGAGGTTGTTGGCGATGCCGCTAGCATAGAGGATTTGCCGTTGCGAATTGACCACCAATATGCCGTCATGCTCCCCGAAAGGACTCAGGTTTTCCGCCCCCGCTAGCGTTCCCCTGGCGAGCATCTTCTGGAGCTCTCTTGTCGCCCACCGGAAACTGGGGAGGCGGCGCTTATGCCGCTCCTGCTCGATCATCGTCTTCTCGATGCTCAGCACGCCTACCAACCTCTTTTGGGGGCCAAAGAGGGGCAACATCTCTTGGAAGACAGGCGCCCCGTCGACAATGACCCTCTGGGAGGCGCGAGCCGGCTCTGCCCTCTCCAACGCCCTGAAGAGGGCAGGCCTTTCCCCCCAACTCACCGTCTGGCCACATGTCGGCTCATAGATGGGGGCCACAGAATGGGGTCTAGCCTGGGCTGCCACCACCGCTTCGTCCCTCCCCCTCCTACAGTAGAGGAGGATGTCGGCGCGGCTGATGTCGGCCACGATAGGCATACCCTCCTCCACCCTCTCCAGGAAAGCGATATCCTCTCTCTTTAGCCCATAAGATCTTAGGACCGCTGCGTCCATGCTCAACCTCGAGCCACCTATAAGAGGATGGCCGATAGCGTGGCCTGCCATCGACCATCGACCCAAGTCGGGGCGAGAGGATTTGAACCTCCGACCACTTGTACCCCCTACAAGTGCGCTACCTGGCTGCGCTACGCCCCGAACCTGCTTCTATTATAGCAGATAGTATCCCCCTTGACAAGGGTCAGGCGAGAAGGAGGATGCGTGCCACTTTTAGCACTTGATAGAGAGGGAAAAAGCAATAGGCTCACCCTGTACAAATCACCACTAGAAGTGGAAGTGAGCCTAAATGCTGAGAGTCTCTTTACAGGAAAGACCCTCAAGATAAGTATGCCACGAGAGGGGCTAATGGTGAATCGTTTAGAGGAGATTCTGCGGTAATTTGGGAAGGAACTAGGGAGAAGTGTTCTCGCCTCTTTGGAGGAAATGATTCTAAAAGAGAGGGAAGGGGAGGTGATCAGGGCATCAATCTCTCAATTTGCACCAAAAAGCCTCCTCTAGGCACGAGAGGAGACTCTTGCCTGCACTCAATGATTCCTCTCTCCAGTTGCGCTACAGGCGCAGTCCCTCGGGATCCCGTAGGGAAAAGGGGTGAGTGGTGGGATTCGAACCCACGATCTCCTGGGCCACAACCAGGTGCCTTAACCGCTAGGCTACACTCACCACGGAAACGCTATTTAGCCCCTTTGCCCTGATACCCCTTAAAGCACCTACATAAAGCCTCGAAGTCTAGAACCGCTCTTCGCCTAAAAGTATATCATACCTCCTCTCTATATGCAACCATGCAGGTTCCCTGCTGGGCAAGGGGTTAAGGCGACGGTCAGTTGATAAATCAGATCACGGACCTAGACTATAGGGAGATCCCTGGAATCCATACCTATACCGAAGGATGGATACCCCTTCAGGCCCTCTGGGATGCTATCAAACCCCTATCACTAATGGATGGAGGAGACCTTAAGGAAGCGCGGGCTGAATCCCCTGACTTCGCATTTGATAAGGGGTTGGTGCTCCCAAGGGATCCTGTAAGGGCGGATGGTGTCAAATCAGCATCAGCGCAGCCAGGACGGCCTCGTTGACCGAGGGGTAGGTCGGCACGCCTAGTGCCGCCATCGCTGCCGCTTTGGGGCCGTCGGTGGAGGTGACGCCGTACGGTCTCCAGGTAGCAGTCGCGCTTGCTGCCTCCAACGCCTTGAGCCCGCGCTCCACGGCCTTTAGCCCGCCGATGGTGTCCTCAAAGACGTCGAGAGTGACCGGTCCCAGGTCAGCCAGCAAGGGACGGAGTTCGCCGTCGCCATGCAGGGCCAGCGCCGCCTCCAGTGCAGCGACCTCCTGGCCTGACCAGGCCGCGCCAATAGCAGCCAGAGCCTGGACCGGGGAGGGCTTGACCAGACGCTCGACATCTTCCCCCGTCTGCCAGGCCAGCCAACGCATCCGTCCCAGGCCGATGAGGGGCCACTCTTCCAGCCCCACCAGCGACCGGGCCATCTCCGCCTCCGGAGGGTAGCCAGTCGCGGGTCCATCTGCCTCCACCGGAGGTAGGCTGGGACGGGCGGTGTAGAGGGCAGCGCGGACCCTCCCGCTGGCAACGCTTTCCTGTAGTTGAGCACAAGTAGTGGGGCTAAGAAGCGGACGGTCGTATTGGCGTAGATAAGAGAAGCCCTCGAAATCCGGCGAGACCCCATAGGTTTCGGCCACCCCCCGACTCCCGAGTACCAGATGCTGGAAGTGCCGCGTCACCGGTGCGCGGTAGAAATCGTGGGTGTGGCTGAGGAGGGTCCCCAACAACACAGCCACAGCGGACTTAGAGTGCCCCAAGCCGGGTATCACCTGCGCCCTGCTCCACAGGACGAGGCTGGCTGCCCGCGCCGGACTAACCCCTTCCTCCCCCTCGGGATCCTTGACGGACAGGCGTTCGCCCACCTCTCTTGCCAGAGCCGCGTAGTCGGGGTGGGAGATCGGGTGCGGGTGCGCGGCCAGCATGGAGAGGCCATCTGGCCAACGGGGGGGCAGTGAGAGGGAAGGCTCCCGGCACAGCCGCTCCAGAAGCAGTGCTGCCACACACATGGCGCCCGAGTCCCACTCGTTCGTCAGGCCGTTGGCCTCAAAAGTTCGCACTTCCTCCTCTGTCGGCGGGTGGTCGCCTAGCCCCATCTGACGAGAGAAGTGGGCCACCGTATCCTGCAATGCCTTCAGGTAGCCCCGCGCCTCTACCATGACGCCGTCTACATCGAAAAGGAAAAGGTGGATCACCGCCGCCTCTGTACCAGTTCCGCCTCGACGTCGGAGAGGGTTAGCCCACGCGCTGCCAGCAATACCAGCAGGTGGTAGAAGAGATCGGCTATCTCAAAGACGAGCTGCTCGTCTCCCTGCCCCTTAGCAGCCAGGATTACCTCTATCGTTTCCTCTCCTACCTTCTTGAGGATTTCGTCCTCGCCCGCATCCAGCAGACGGGCGGTGTAGGAGCCGGGCCGGGGGTTCGCCTGGCGGTCGAGGATGGTGGCGAACAGGGTGTCTAGGACATCGCTCATCATTCCAACCTCCGATAGAAGCAACTCCGCTGACCAGTATGGCAGGCAGGGCCAGCGGGGTCCACCTTGAGTAGCAATGTGTCGGTATCGCAGTCTACCCAGATTTCGCGCACGTGCATCACGTTGCCGGAGGTAGCCCCCTTGTGCCACAACTTCCGCCGGCTGCGGCTCCAAAAGTGAGCCTGGCCGGTCTCTTGGGTGCGCTGCAGTGCCTCCTCATTCATCCAGGCCACCATCAACACCTGGCCAGTCGTGGCGTCCTGCACCACCGCTGACACCAGCCCCCGTTCGTCAAACTGAACCCTTATCTGGTCATTGGTCATTTCTCACCGCTATTCCCTGGGCTGCCAGGTAGGCCTTTACCTCACCGATGCTCAGCATCCGGTCGTGGAAAAGAGAGGCGGCTAGGGCTGCGTCGGCCTTGCCCTCGGTCAGTACCTGGGCAAAATCTTCTAGAGAACCAGCCCCGCCGCTGGCGATAACAGGCACCGGCACCACCTCGGCCACGGCCCGGGTCAGCGCCAAGTCGTAGCCGTTGAGCGTGCCATCGGCATCCATGCTGGTCAGCAGCACCTCCCCGGCCCCCAGTTCGACCGCCCGCACCGACCACTCGACCGCGTCCAGTCCCGTCGGCGTGCGCCCGCCGTTGACGTAGACCTCCCAACGGGGCGGGTCGTCGGCGATGCGCTTGGCGTCAATGGCGATAACGATACACTGGGTCCCAAAGCGCTCCGCGGCACCGGTGAGGAGTTCCGGGTTACGGACAGCGGCTGTGTTGATGCTCACCTTGTCAGCGCCGGCCAGCAGCAACGCCCGCACGTCCTCGACTGTGCGCACCCCCCCGCCCACGGTAAAAGGCATAAAGAGTTCTTCAGCCACCTGGCGCACCATCTCTACCGTCGTGGCTCGGCCCTCCGGCGTAGCCGAGATGTCTAAGAAGACCACTTCGTCGGCACCCTCAGCGTTGTAGAGACGGGCGTTCTCTACCGGATCGCCCGCATCGCGCAGGTTGACAAAATGGACACCTTTGACCACCCGTCCGTCCTTGACGTCCAGGCAAGGGATAATTCGTTTAGCTAGCATCTATCTCCTCCTCAGATCTCCATCAAAGGTGCCTGGCTATAGCTCTTTGAATTAGTAGACGCTTCAGCGCCCCCATAAGCGCTCTATGACCAGTTCCCATAGATTACACTGAATGAATGCGACGGCTGCTACGGTAAGTGGGTTGAAAGCACGCCACTTTAACATCACAACAGGTTCTTTATGTTGCGGATCATTCCTGCTCTGGCCGCCTACTACCCACCCGAACTGCATCCTGCAAGTCCAGTTGTCCCTCGTAGAGAGCACGCCCGATGATGACGCCACTCAACCCGGCCTGATATGCCCGCCGCACGTCCTCTAGGCTTGCCACACCGCCGGAGCCGATGACATGAAGGCAACGTCCTGAGCTTGTCGAAGGGCCGGTCGCCTGGGCCAGGTGTGCCGCCATCGCCACGTTGAGGCCGCTGCCCATCCCGTCGCGGGCCACGTCGGTAAAGACGAGCCAGCGCACCCCTTGGGCGGCCCACTGCTGGGCCAGTTCCACCGCTGGCATAGAGGTAGCCAGGCTCCAACCGTGGGTACGGACCTTGCCCTCACGAGCGTCAATGGCCACGGCAACCCGCTCCGACCCAAAGGCCTCCAACGCCGCCTCGACCAGAGTCGAGTCCTCTACTGCCGCTGTGCCCACCACTACCCGGCTCACACCCAGGTCCAGCGCATGACGGATCCTCTCTAGATCACGTAACCCGCCCCCGAATTGAACCCCTAGGCCGGCGGTGAGGATGCGCTCCAACGCGGTCTGGTTCTCCTGGCTACGTTCGCCGAAGGCCCCATCCAGGTTGACGATATGAAGCCAGGTGGCGCCGGCTTCCTGCCACCGGCGAGCCACGCTCAGCGGGTCGTCGGCATACCTTATCTCCTGCTTTGGGTCCCCCTGCACCAGCCGCACGACCCGCCCCCGTCGCAGGTCTATGGCCGGGTAGACTGTCCAGATTCCCACTCCACACGCTCCACGAAGTTCCTCAGGATGTGTAGTCCCACCCGCTGGCTCTTCTCCGGGTGGAACTGGATGCCGTAGACCCGCCCCCGGCCGACAACGGAGGGGAAATCTCCGCCGTAGTCGGTGACGGCAAGGACATGCTGGGGCTGTGCCCGGCAGTAGTATGCGTGGTTGAAATAGGCCCACGCACCGGATGGCAGGCTACGGAGCATGGGGCTTACTTTGACCGTCTCAATCTGGTTCCAGCCGGTATGGGGGATTTTCAGCCAGAACCCCTCCTCAGCGAGGGGAGAGGGAAAGGAGAAGCGGACCACCCGCCCCGGCAGCATGCCCAACCCGCCGTGGCGTCCCATCTCCTCCCCTTCTTCGAAGAGCACCTGCATGCCAACGCAGATGCCCAATAGTGGCCTGCCCAGTTCGACCACCCGACACAGCGCGTCCACCAGCCCGGTGCGCCGCAGACCGGCCATACAATCGCCGAAGGTCCCCACACCCGGCAGCACGACCTTTTCAGCGGTCAGGATAACATCGGGGCCGCGGGCCAGCCGCACCTCGGCCCCCACGGCCTCCAGCGCCTTATGCACCGAGCACACGTTTCCGGCTCCGTAGTCAACGAGTGCGATCATAGCCTTCCCTTGGTAGAGGGGACCACGCCACCTCGACGTGGATCGAACCGGGTGGCGGCATCCAGGGCGCGGCCCAGCGCTTTGAAGAGCGCTTCAGCCCGATGGTGGTCATCCTCCCCGTAGCGAAGGTGGGCGTGGATGTTGGCGCGGGCGGTGATGGCGAAGGACTGGAAGAATTGGGAGATCAGTGTCACCGGCAGCCCACCAACGGTCGGCCCGGCCCAGGCCATCTCGGTCACGGTGTAGGGGCGGCCGGAGAGGTCCACGGCGACGAAGGCCAGCGATTCGTCCATCGGCACGTAGGACGAGCCGATGCGGACGATGCCCGCTCGGTCACCTAAAGCCCGGTCGAAGGCTTCGCCCAGGGCCAAGGCCACGTCCTCCACCGTGTGGTGGGGGTCCACGTGCAAGTCGCCGCTCGCCTGCACCGTAAGGTCGAACAGGCCGTGGACAGCCAGATGGGCCAGCATATGGTCCAGGAAGCCGATGCCCGTATCTACCTGGTAGCCACCGATGCCATCCAAGGTCAGGGCTATCGAGATTTCGGTCTCTTCCGTTTTGCGCTCTATATGAGCCTGGCGGGTTTGAGTGTTCACTTCTCCCTCCTAATCCAGTTCACGCAAGGCTGCCAGCAGCCTCTCGTTCTGTTCTGGGCGTCCCACAGTGATGCGGACGTACTCTGCCATCGCCAGATCGGAGAATCGGCGTATCAGGATACCCTGCCGGGCCAGCGCATCCACCACTTCCTGAGTAGCACGATCTCTTACGCGGCAGAGGATGAAGTTAGTCTGGCTAGGGAGCGGCTCCAGCCAGGGCCGTGTGGCCAGGGCCTCTCGCAGCCGTTCCCGCTCGGCGATCAGGCGAGCCACGTTGGCCTGTAAGGTTTTTAGATCGGCCAAGGTGGCCATCGCCGCCACCATCGCCGCCGCGCTGACGTTGTAGGGAGCGCGGACCCGCTCCAAGTAGTGTGCCAACCTCGGCGCGAGCAAAGCATACCCCAGCCGCAGCCCAGCCATCCCGGCCCACTTGCTGAAGGTGCGGATGACGACCAGGTTCTCGTGGTCGGGTAGCAGGGGCACAACGCTCTCTCCGCCGAACTCGATATATGTCTCGTCCACGGCCACCATCAGGGGTAACTCCAGCAACCGCCGTATCAGGTCCAGGGAAATGGCCTGACCATCGGGGTTGCCTGGGGAGGCGAGGAAGAGCATCCTGGCTTGGCGGTGAGAGTCGCTCGCCTGCGGCAAGGGTGTCGTCGGTGAGATATCCTCTCGCACCGCTTTTTCGATAGCCGCCACGTCTATTGAGAAGTCCGCCTGGCGGGGGACGGATAAGACATGGCAGCGGTTCACCCGGGCGAAGAGGCGATACAGACTAAAGGTCGGCGGGCAGATCACCACGGCCTGGCCCGGCTCGACAAAGAGGCGGATCAGAAGGTCGATCAGTTCGCCGGCCCCGTTGCCCAGGACAACCCGTTCCGGTGGGACAGAGGCGTAGCGGGCTATCGCCTCCCGCAGAGGCCGGTAGCGGGGGTAGAAAGCGTAGTCCGAGTAGTCAGCCAGGGCTTGAGCCACTTGGGGCGAAGGGCCAAAGGGGTTCTCGTTGGCGTCCAGCCGGATTAGCTGCTCCACTTTCAGACCGGCCTGGGAAGCCACTGCCTCCAGGTCTGGCGGCTCATAGGGCTCAATCGCTTCGAGATACGGATGAGTTGGACCTTCGAACTTGGGCACGGGTTTACCCCTCCAGTCAGAGATCAGGAGCAGAGATTGATGACGGCCGAGCGGCCGCGGCTGCCGCATGGGCGGTGAGCGACTCGGCCTCGGCGATACGTGCGGCCGCCGGGCTGATCCGGGCCACTGTCTCTGCATCCAGGGCGATGATGTTGGTGATTTTGACGAAGTCGAGCACGTTCAGCGGGGAAGCGAAACGGGCCGTGCCACCGGTGGGCATCACGTGACTCGGCCCGGCCACGTAATCCCCCAACACCTCGAAGGAGTGCTCGCCCAGGAAAAGTCCGCCAGCGTTGTGGATGCATTCAGCCCATGCACTCGGCTCCCGGACGGAGAGACAGAGGTGCTCTGGGGCGAACTCGTCGGCCAAGCGAACGGCGGTCTCCAGGTCAGGGGTGAGGACGATGCCCCCCTGACCGGTCAACGAGGCGGCGATGATCTCCGCCCGTCTGAGGTGCTCCAGTTGCCGGGCGACCTCGACCTGTACCGCTTCCGCCAGTCGGCGGGAGGGAGTAAGCAGGATGGCGGTGGCCAACACGTCGTGCTCCGCCTGGGCCAGCAGGTCGGCAGCCACCCAGGCTGGGTTGGCCGTATCGTCAGCCACGATGACCGTCTCAGTCGGTCCATACAGCCCGTCCAACCCCACCTCGCCGTAGACCTGTCGCTTAGCCAGGGTGACGAAAAGCCCGCCGGCGCCCACGATCTTGTCCACCCCAGGCACCGTGGCGGTGCCGTAGGTGAGCGCGGCAATGGCCTGCGCGCCCCCCAGCCGGAAGAGCCGATCCACCCCGGCGACATGGGCGGCGGCCAAGATGACGTCGGGCACCCGCCCTTGTTGCCTGCCAGGAGGTGTGCAGACGATGACCTCGCCCACCCCGGCCACGCGGGCCGGAATTACGGTCATCAACAACGACGAGGGGAGTGGAGCAGTGCCACCGGGCACGTAGACCCCCACCCGCTCTATCGGCGTCACCCGCTGGGCCAGCGTTCCGCCCAACTCCGTCGTTGTCCAAGAGGGAATGCATTGGCAGGCGTGGAAAGCGCGGATACGGTCGGCGGCCAGGTCCAGCGCGCCGACCAGACCAGGGGGGAGAGACGCGCGGGCGGCTGCCAGAGCCTCCGCTGGCACCTCAAGGTCATCAAGCATCACACCGTCAGTACGGGCCGTCCAGGCCCGCAGTGCCTCGTCTCCACACTGGCGCACGTCGGCCAGGATGCGAGCCACAGCCACCTCGGGCGTCACTTCTTCACCGAAGACGCGGCAGATAGCCGCCCTCACCGGTTCCGGCACCTGGTCAAGGACCGTCATGCTCCGGCGGCGGAACACTGTCTGGCGGGCCTCCTTCCAGTCGTCATAAATCCTCAACATCATCTCCTCTGCCCCCTACCCCTTGTTCCCCTGAATCGCCTCCATCATAGCCCTGTAGCGAGCCGGTTCCTCTTCGAAGATGTACATGACTGGCGCCACGACGACGCCGCTACCGCCAATGGCCCGCAGTTCGGTCACGGCTTGGAAGAGTTGCTCCCGACGCACGATGATGTGGACGGCGTACCAGTCGTGGTTCCCGTCCCGCACGACCACTGGAGAGATAGTCGGCCCCTGGAGCCCGCCCAGGGTCTCTTGGGCAAACATCCGCTGAGCGATGGCCCGAGGCGACGTGCCCCGCATGTTGGCGAACACGGCCACGTGGTCCACGGCCCGCAGGTGAGCCTCGATGAACTCCAGCAGCATGCGAGCCACGGCCAGCACCTCCGGGCGTGACTTGAGGGCGATACGGTTGGCGATCAGGACGGCCTGGGAGTAGATGATGGTGCCGTCGTCCAGGGGGCGCAGTCGGTTATCGCGCAGCGTCTGCCCAGAAGCCACGAGGTCAGCGATGAGGTCGGCGTAGCCGATGGCCGGGGCGACCTCCAGTGTGCCCTCAGCCTGGACGAGGGTAAAAGGGACGCCTTGGTTGTTCAAGAAGCCAGCGGTGAGGAGGGGGAATTTGGTCGCCACTCGGAGCGGTCGAGCCAAGGCACGGGCGTGAGTGGCCAAATCGGCCATCGTGTGGACCGTCTCCCACTCCTCCGGCACGGCCAGACAGAGGCGGCAGTGTCCGAAGTTGAGCGCGTCGTGGAGCACCAGCACCGTGCCCCTGTCTCCCTGATGCTCGGCCACCACGTCCATCCCAGCGATGCCGAAATCCACACTACTATCGCGCACACTGACCACGATGTCGCCGGGCCGCTGGAAGAGAACGGTCAACCCGGGCAAGGCCGGGATGCGGGCAGCATACTGGCGGGGATTGGGCTTTTCTACCTCCAGGCCGCAGGCGGCCAGAAAATCCAAAGTGGCCTGGGCTAGGTACCCCTTGCTGGGCAAGGAGAGACGGATGTCTGTGCGTTGATCCATTGGGCCCTCCTGGCAAACAAAAAGCCCTCGCCGGGTTGACCGGGAGGGCTAGCCGTACGCGTTCAACTGAGGTACATCAAAATTGGCCTCCCCGGTCGGGCGGCAAGGACTGGTGATAATGGTGGTAGACGGAGATCAGCATTGCGATGACCATAGCAGCGATATTATACCATTATTTTGGGATAAGTCAAGTTCAATAGGCCCGTCAAATCCGGAACTCCCCCACTGATGAATCCAGATGCAAATCCGTGGCTGGAACGCATCTATCCCACATCCGCAGGAAAGGGATCGATCTTTCACTTCCGATTTGACCAGGGGAAACCTTGAGAGGGGTGGTATCATCACCCCTCTTGAGCCATCACCAGGGCTTCCAAGGCCAAAAGATAACCCCTCCAACCCAAACCGCTGATCTGGCCCCTGCAAACCGGTGCGGTTACAGAGGTATGGCGAAATGACTCTCGGGCATGGATGTTGGAGAGGTGAACCTCAATGGTCGGGAGATCGCTGGCTGCTATAGCATCTCGGATGGCGTAACTGTAATGGGTATAGGCTCCTGGGTTAATCACCAGACCATCTGCCCAGGAGGTAGCCTCCTGGATAGCGTCGATGATCGCCCCTTCGTGGTTAGACTGAAAAGTGCGAACCTCTATCCCCCTCTCCGCAGCCCAGGCACCGATCTTTTGGTCGATCTCGCCCAGCGTTAGGGTGCCATAATATTCTGGATCTCTCTGGCCCAAAAGGTTCAGGTTCGGACCATGGATCACTAAGAAGCGATATTTGGGGTTCTCGGTCATGGGACTGTCCTCACTGGAGGCGCTTCTCCTCTAATACCTGTAAGATAGCCTCTTGCGGTACCTCATCGGTCACTATCACCTGACCCAGTTGACGGGGCAGGACGAAACGCAACTTTTGGCTCCTTCTCTTCTTGTCGGCCCCCATAGCCCTCCAGATAGCCGAAGGGTTGTAGGCTCCATAGCCGGTGGGCAGATCGTACCTCTCAAGGCAGGCCACGATCCGTCCTTCGAGCGTAGGGCTACATAGGCCCAGGTTACAGGCCAGGCGGGCAGCCATGGCCAAGCCGATGCTCACCCCCTGACCATGAGGCAAGGTGAAATCGCTCACCTGCTCCAGAGCGTGGCCAAAGGTATGCCCCAGATTCAGTTTTGCCCGCAGACCCCCCTCATAGGGGTCTTCCTCCACAACGGCTACCTTCACCTCCATCGCCTCCTTCACGCAGTGATCGATCTCCGAGAGCCTTCCCCTCTCCAGGCGCTCAAAGAGGGGTGGAGAGCCGATGATAGCGGCCTTGATGATCTCCACGCAGCCGTTGCGTAACTCCTCTTGGGGCAGGGTATCCAGGGTGTGAAGATCGGCGATAATACAAACTGGTTGTTTGAAAGCCCCGATGAGGTTCTTCCCCTGGGGGAGATCTACTCCCACCTTCCCCCCTATGCTGGCATCTACCATGGCTAATAGCGTTGTAGGCACCATGACCAGGGGCAGGCCTCGCATATAGGTGGCAGCCACGAAGCCAGCCAGGTCGGTGATCACCCCACCGCCCAGGGCCAGTACCACAGAGGTGCGGTCTACACCCGCTTCCAGGAAGCGACCACAGAGGGAGCGAACGCTCTCCAAGTTTTTGTGCCTCTCGCCATCGGGCACGGTGAAGAGGGAGGAGTGGAAACCGGCTTGTCTCAAACTGGCTATCACCCCAGGGCTGTAGAGAGGTCCTACTACCTCATTGGTTACGATGGCCACCGAGCCCTTAGACCCCCTCTCGGCGAGGAGTGAGCCTACATGGGACAACAGGCCACGGCCCAGGAGGATGGGATAGGAGCCAGTAGGCGTCTGCACCGAGAGTTGTTCGAACCTTGGGCACTCCTCTAGGTCGAGTCGGCTTTCAACAAAGGCTACGATCAACCTTGCTATTTGGGCGATGGTAAGGCCCGTGGTATCGATTTGGATGGGGATTTGGGCATAAGCCTGGTGCCGCTCGGCCAAAAGCGTCTCTACCTCTTTTCGATAATCGCCCTGGAGAAGAGGCCGGCTCCCGTCCTCCGGTATCCGTTCCAGAAGTTCCTCAATGTCTGCTGCCAGACAGATGACCCAGCCTTCCTCCTCCATCAGCCTCCGATTCTCGATAGGAAGGAGGGTTCCTCCCCCACTGGCGATCACCAGACCTCTCTTGGCAGCCAATTCCCGACACAGATCCTTCTCCACCTTGCGGAAGTAGGCCTCACC
>DAOULQ010000220.1:0-17726 GCA_034419095.1 Anaerolineae bacterium
CTACAAGAATTTCTTCCAGCCGGTGATCAAGCTGGTGGCCAAGGAACGGATCGGGGGGAGGGTAAAGCGGAGATACGACACGCCAAAAACTCCCTACAAGCTGCTTATGGAGTCTGAGCGAATCGATAGCCAGACTAAAGAGGAGCTGGAGAGAATTTACCACTCCCTCAATCCGGCAGAATTGAAACGAGCCATCACCAAGAAAATCGATTCTCTCTACCGCATCTATGGTGCCAAAACCCAGTCAGGTACCGTCCATCCGCTTAAGAAACAGCCACCGCGCTTGGTTACAAAATATGTTGCACAACCGAGCAAGGTTCGGTTACATGTTTAAATTGCTTGACAGGGATGGGTGAACTCAGATATCTTTGAGAGATGTGGTCTATCTTGTGGGGAGAAAGGTTATCGATTTGCATGCGTGTCGTGGCAGGTGCTGCAATAGAGTATCCTACTCAAAGAGCGCTTTCAGGGCAAAAATGTATCGGATTTCGAGCCCGGTAAAGGGAGCACAAAGAAGATGACAAGGGTGGTAAGGTGTCCTCATTGTCTTTCTGTTGTGAGGGCTCAGGTCAAGGGGAGGTGTCGGTGCCCTTCATGCGGGGGATATTTCTTCGTCCCCTGGCCTGCCATCCCTAGACCCTGTCGGGTTTGGGACAGGGCGTGCCAGGACAGGCCTCGCAGAGCCCTCTCCTCTATACCTCCAGGGAACCGGAAGTCGAGAGAGGAAGTGGCCAGGGTGAGGAATGGGGTGGGATATGGTTTGGTCCTTCAGCGTTCCCTGGCAACTACCAGGAGAGGCAAATCATGGTCAGCCAAAGAATCTGACCATCCTGTAGGAAAGAGGGGATACGAACGGGGGACTATCGGAGAGCCCTCCTTATATCCCAGGAACCCGGCATGGGAGATAATTGACGGCAGCCCTGATTATCAACTGATCATCGACTTTCCATACCATCGGGATCAGGAGATAGCGGTGGAGAGTGAGGGTGGGATCTTGGCAATCCGAAGTCTCAAAGAGGATGCTCCCCCTCGCTATCACATCGAGTTCGCCCTTCCGCCGGAGGTTGTCGAAGAGAGTCTGAGACGGGTGTTCAATAACGGTGCTCTTACCTTGTACTTTGACAAGAAGAAGGGATAAGTAACCAGCGGCCCGAGATTGATCGTAGGCCGTTCGCTTCTGCAGGTCGCTCAGGACCTCGTAGGCGGCGTTTTCCCCTTCATCCTCTCCGCCGACTCCAGGTCCTTTTTGCGTCGGGATTATCTTTCCCTGCCAGCCCCGCATAGGCTTCCTCAATAACTCCGGCTCAGCCTGGGGATGCACTTACAAAATAGTCTAGAGGGTTGTCCATCGGTCTCCATAACCCCGGTGTGCGGCCAATCCCTATTCGTATCACAAACTCCTTCATACCTAGAGGTGTTTGGGTTGTCATCCCCCAGGGCAAGATTCAAGGGCTTGACAAAGTCGCTATTTTGTGCTATTATCTATGCTAGATAATCTGCTATAACCATTGCTAGGCTGGGGGGAGGCGGTGAGTATGGCTTTAGACAGGCGAAGGATCCGTTCAGCAGGCCGGACCACTGGTAGCGTGGAGATCACACTGCCGGTGGAGTTGCAAGTTCTGGAGGGTGTTGAGTGTGAAGTGTGGGTGAGGGATGGAGTCAGACCAGAGATCGTTCTACGGCCTAACGTTGGTGTTGCTCAAGCGCTCTTTGCCAAGCTGTGGCAACAGTTGAGATCTGGTCTGCAGAGGGTTGGGGAGATCGGGGATTTCGACCTGAGCGATTTCAACGTGGCGCTTCTGCCCCCTCGCCATTGGTACGACAAACCGCCTCTTTCCTACCAGGATGCCCTCACGGTTCTTTCCCGCCTTAAGGAGAATAGAGGTTCCGCACGGGTCAACAACAGCGATGCCATGTTACGTTTGGTGACTTTTCTGGCCGTAAACGCTGGATATAAACTAGGTTTGGAAGGGCGATTTGCCATGGCTTTTGGCGATGCCGTCGGTTATTTGGTCTCCGGGGTGAGCAGCGGGCAGGGCACCGATTTCGAGCGCGATGTGGCTCTCTCTGTCTTTGGTGGTGGGGAGAAGGCAGTAGCGGGGCAGATCGGTTCCCTCTCCCTTGACGGCCGGTGGGAGGAGGCAGGGGAAGGTCTAGAAAGGGTCTTCGCTCAGTTTCGGGAGTGGCAGGAGGATCCAGAGCAATATGAAGAGGCTCGTAAACGTTGGTGGAAAGCTATGACCAGAGTGGAAATCGGGGTGTCCATTTCTACCCTTGAGGAGTATCTGCAGCGCGCCAAGCCTAAGGGATCAAAGTCATGAACTATCACTATCGGTGTGAAGTAACTAAAAGGAGGTGAAAGGTGGCTGACGAAAGAGAGAAAAGGGAGATACCTGAGGGTGGTGTTAGTATCGATCTAGGCCTTGGTGGGCTCTTTAAGGGACTGGGCAACTTTATCGAGTTGCTATCCGAAATGGTCGGGGAGGGGGAGTCTGAGATCACCCGCCAGGGAGAATTCAGGATCAAAGGCTTGGAAAAGGCAAGAGGGGTCTATGGGTTCACTGTGAAAAGTGGCCTGGGTGGGGTTCCTCGCCTGGAGTCTTTCGGAAATATTCGAGAGACGGAGAGGGGGCCGATAGTTACTGAGATGCGAGAACCCTTAGTCGATCTTTTCGATGAAGGGGAAGTCATCCTCGTGGTGGTGGAATTGCCCGGGGTAGACGAGGAGGAGATAGAGGTCGATGTTCAGGGTGATCTCCTTTCTCTCTCTACCAAGGGGGAGAGGGAGTACGTCAAGGAGATGTTGCTTCCTCATCTCGTCGACCCGGCGACATTGACCACCTGCTACAAGAATGGGATCCTGGAACTGCGGGTCAACAAGGCGAAAGGTGGCTAGATCGAGGGGAAGAAGGGGTGGCTATAAGAGGTCGGGGGTAGTTCTCCCTTCTCTAGGGGTAAGGGCATGAGGAAACTTCTCTATGTTCCTTTGATCCATGGTGGTGCAGACCTGGGCAGCGTGGCTTCGAACGTGGATGAGAAAGGTGTGGCCGTGCATGGGGAAAAGGGGTGGGAGGAACACAAGCGAACCATCTCCGGCTTCTGGGATTCGATAGAGAGTTATATGGACTCCCTCGATGTCACTGATTTCCAGATTTATCAGGATGGTCTAGCAGCCGATGGCTCCTTGGGCCAGAGGATCGTAGAAGAGGCGGCTAGAAAGGGTAGCCGAAACTACAAATTAGTGGAGAGACTCATGGCCAGGGGGGCGAAAATAGTGAAGACTGAGGATGTCTCCACAGTCCTCAGGGAGGTCGAACTCATCAAGAAGATAGCCCGATCCAAGTCACTTCCCGGGCGATTGTTCGCAGCCCTGAGGTATGAACTGGCCAAGAAGAGGCTACTTGAGGAGAGAGACGAGTTCATAGCCCAAACTATCAATGACAGCCTAGTCCGCAACGGCATCCTCTTTATCGGCGCCTTCCACAACGTGATCCCTAAACTGGCCAGCGATATCGTGGTGGAGGAGGTCAAGGCCAAGCAGAAAGTGGAGGAGTATCAAAGGGGTTTCCTTCTCAGCGGAAAACAAGAGAGGGTGGAGGAATTGACCGAATATCTGGTGGCTCCTGTGGAGTGATCTCCTTTCCTTGTTTGGTTGATGCTTTAGGGATGGATGGGAGGTGCCGGTTTTATAGATGGTGCGGATGATGGAGTGTGGAGGAGGGAGGTTTCCATGACTAAGAAGAAGAACAACCGGAAAGAAGGGGGATCCCTGACCTTACGAGTCGCCGAGGGGCAGAGCAAGGATGTTGGAAGGGGCATTGCCCGCATCGATCCCCAGGATTTCGAGGGGATCGGAGCGGCGATCGGTGATATCGTAGCCATCGCCGGGAAGAGAACGACCGTAGCCAAGATCATGCCCGCCTATCACGCCGATCGGGGGAAAGGCATCGTCCAGATCGACGGCATAATTCGAGAGAACGCTCAGGCCAGCCTAGACGAAAAGGTCCGTATTCACAAGGTTGATCACCAGATTGCCAAGCGGATTAGTTTGGCCCCTATTGGCTCGAGGCGAACTCTGCCTCGAGGGTCGGATAGCCGGTACGTTGGAAGGCTGCTTGAAGGGCTAGTTATCACTGAGGGGGACCGGGTTCGCGCCAACCTCTTCGGCACCCGCTCCGTGGATTTCACCGTGACCGACACCTCCCCCGAGGGTGCGGTTATGGTAGCAGCAACCACGATCACCAAGATCGAGGGGGAAAGGGCGGACAGGGATCGGGGGCTGAAGGTCTCCTATGAGGATATCGGGGGGCTGGACAAGGAGATTCAACGCATCCGAGAGATGATCGAGTTGCCATTGAAATACCCTGAGGTCTTCGATCGGTTGGGCATCGAAGCGCCAAGAGGCGTCTTACTCCACGGTCCTCCGGGCTGTGGCAAGACCCTTATCGCCCGCGCCGTGGCTTCCGAAACATCTGCTAATTTCTTTCCTGTCAATGGCCCGGAGATCATCCACAAGTTCTACGGTGAGAGCGAGGCGCACCTACGGGAGATCTTCGAGCAAGCGAGCCGCAATGCACCTGGCATCATCTTCCTAGATGAGATCGACGCTATCGCTCCTAAGCGGGAGGAGGTACACGGCGAGGTAGAGAAACGGGTGGTGGCCCAGCTTTTGGCCCTGATGGATGGCTTGAAGTCCCGAGGTGAGGTGATAGTCATCGGGGCTACCAACATTCCGAACTCCTTGGACCCTGCTCTGCGTCGCCCGGGCCGCTTTGATCGGGAGATCACCATCAGCATCCCGGACAAGAATGGCCGTCTGGAGATATTGGAGATACACACTAGGGGGATGCCCCTTGCTGACGATGTGGATCTAGAGAGATTGGCTGAGATCACTCATGGCTTTGTGGGGGCTGATTTGGAGGCCTTGTGCCGCGAAGCGGCCATGATAACCTTGCGTCAACTGATGCCGGACATCGACTTCGCTCAGTCTCACATCCCCTACGAGCGGCTGCTGGAATTAGAGGTGACCATGGATAACTTCCTGACCGCTCTGGGAGAGGTCGAGCCCTCAGCCATCCGCGAGGTCTTCACCGAGGTTCCCGATATCAGATGGGAGGACATTGGGGGCTTGGAGGGGGCTAAGGAGATACTGAGGGAAACCGTTGAGTGGCCCCTTAAGTACCCTGAGCTCTTCGCACAGGCCAAGACTAGGCCACCTAAGGGGATACTTCTGTACGGCCCACCGGGCACAGGTAAGACGCTTTTGGCCAAAGGGGTGGCTAGCGAAAGCGAGACGAATTTCATCTCTGTCAAGGGCCCGGCACTCATGTCCAAGTGGATGGGGGAGAGCGAAAAGGGGGTGCGAGAGGTATTCAAGAAGGCCCGGCAAGCAGCGCCTTGTATTATCTTCTTCGACGAGATCGATGCCCTGGCCCCTGTACG
Organism: Anaerolineae bacterium; assembly: GCA_034419095.1. Classification (GTDB taxonomy): domain Bacteria; phylum Chloroflexota; class Anaerolineae; order UBA7937; family UBA7937; genus UBA7937. The sequence goes on from DAOULQ010000220.1 coordinate 5,443, forward strand.
GGGCTATGGGGGCGGAGACTCCCATGTGGCTGAGCGGGTGGTCAGCCAGTTTTTGACGGAGATGGATGGTATCGAGGAACTGAAGGGGGTAATCGTCCTGGCCGCCACCAACCGTTTGGACATAGTCGACCTGGCCTTGTTACGTCCCGGTAGATTCGATGTGCTGATCGAGTTGCCCGTCCCCGATCGTGAGACCCGTGAGGCGATCTTCAAGATCCACACTAGGGGCAAACCTCTGGCTTCCGATGTTGACCTGGGGATCCTGACGGATATGACTGAGGGCTTAGTGGGGGCGGACATCGAATCGACCTGTCGCCAGGCTTCGATGCTAGCCATTCGAGAGTTTCTCAATGGCGAGGTCGATTCTTATGAGAGTTTTCAGGTTGGCATGCGGCATTTCCGCCAGGCGATGGACGATTGGCAAAGGGTTCGACATAAGGAAGAGGTTATGGTATGATATTGGTGAGGATATAAGTCTGTCTCGCTAGAGTCGGATCCTTGAGACCTGAAGCGTTTCATCGGAGATCGATGAGACAGCGCTGGTGCTGAGTTGGTCCCTTTCCTGGAGGAAGGTGTCTACCCCAGCGATGACGACTCTCGCCAGGAAGGTCTTTTCGAGGATCTGACAGGGCAACCCCGTCGCAAAGACGGGGTTGCTCATTTTTAGATAACCGATTCTGCATAGGGTCGATATTAACGCAAAATATCAGTACTTGGATGCGTGGTACTCTTAGCACTTGAAAAGCGACAGGCGCACCTTGCAAAACTATCACTGGAAGGGGAGGTTTAAGGAGAGGGATGAGTTAGAGCCGGGAGCCTTTTAACATCTGGCAAGTCAGGGGAGGTTAGCCTAGGGAGGAGAATTTACGCAAGGCGAGATAGTGCTAAGTGGTGAACACAACTTCAGTACTTTGGTACCATTGACGCAGAATCGTATAAATGATACACTATTAACAAATTAACAAAATTGATAAAAAATAAAATTACGTCGTGGGGATAAAGGCAAACCCATCGAAAGATGGGGGCGCAAAGCCACGGGCCTAAGGTCGAAAGCGGACCAGGGTAGCCGGATTGCCACCGGGTGATAGCGTACTGAGAAGCGCGCTTTTCGAACTGAAGGCCAGGTGTCGGAGAGCGCGTTTTCTTACAGGGTTTTGCTACCTTTCGCCGGAGCATCGGAATTTACGCAAAATTTACCCATAACCCATTGACACTTCGGTAAGAAGGTGATAAGATTATAGTGGAATTTGACGAATTTAAGAATTGTCTCTAGAACGCACTGAAAGATAAGAGCGGAGAGTAGCGGAGAGTGCTTCGTGTTATGGCATGTAACAAGTAGCCCATTCAATCTGTGCACCCCTGACTCGCTTGGTTCATTTGGCCGAAGTTTTGAGTCATCTTGACCCTATTTGGGTTGAGATGGCTCTTTTCTTTGTAAGCGGTGAGGAAGAGTAGAGGGCTGATTCCTGCTCAGCCCTCCCGGGGAGAATCGAGCTAAACCACCGCCCAGCGTTTGCTAACCGGTAGCGGATTGGCCCTCGGGTGCAACTCAGGAGGGCCTTTAGCCCTCTTGGTTGCCCTCTCCCCAGGAATTATTCTATCACATTTTAGTCCAAAAGTAAAGAATGAAGGGGGAAAGGAGGTGAGAAGAGATGGCAGTGGAGAAGGCTATCGCGTCCTCGAGCCTGGTGGAGGTCATCGACCGGGTCCTGGACAAGGGGATCGTGGTCGATGCTTGGGCGAGGATCTCCCTGGTGGGCATCGAGATACTGGCCCTCGAAGCCAGAGTCGTGGTCGCTGGGGTAGATACCTTCCTCAAGTATGCTGAGGCCATCGGCTTGACGCCGCTGGCTGCACCGGCCTAGAGCCTTCATTTAGGGCTTGAGGGATCACTAATTTACCCGGGAGCGAAGGCTCCTGGGGGAGGAAAGGAGGTGAAAAAGGTGGCAGTGGAGAAGGCTATCGCGTCCTCGAGTCTGGTCGAAGTTATCGACCGGGTCCTGGACAAGGGGATTGTGGTCGATGCTTGGGCGAGGATCTCCCTGGTGGGCATCGAGATACTGGCCCTCGAGGCGAGAGTCGTGGTCGCTGGGGTAGACACCTTCCTCAAGTATGCTGAGGCCATCGGCTTAACGCCGCTGGCGGCTCCGGCGTAGTAGGGAACAAGCATCGGGTCCCCAAACTTGCGGGCGGCGTCGAGGCCGCCAGGTTAGTCCGCTGGTGTTCGATGAGAGAGGCGTGCCTCGACGTCCGCCTCGCAGGTGCGAGATTGCGAAGTAAGGAGTCCCCCCCGGGGACGAGAAGATATAAGAAGGAAGGAGGTGAAAAGATGCCTTCCGCAGAAGAGATGCGAGAGTTGGCCCAAGAGATCGTGGCCTCGAAGCGCGGTCGCAAGGAGGCCGTAGCCAGCATGCAAGCAGGGGTGAAGAGCCAACTGGTTGGCTATCGGAGTGAACACCAAACCATGGCCGAGGAGATCAGGAAGGAATTGACTGAGGATGCCAAGGCTCGCCAGATGGGGATGAGAATCCAACTGACGGGGTTCCGCAACGATCACCAGGCCATGGCCGAGGAGATGAGGGCCGAGTTGGCTAAGGCGACCAAGGCTCTCAAGAAGGATGTTAGGGGCCAATTGCGCGGGTATGACGCAGAGATGAAAGAGGTGAGGGCCGAGTTGTTCGCGGCCCGGAGGGCCTGGCAGCAAGGGCTGAAGGGCGGGCCACCAAAGCCAAAGCGCAAGCCAAAGCCACGGGCACGGCTCAAACCCTCGGCCTAGGTCGCACCACCGAAGGAACCGGCCGAATGAGTTGAGGAGCGGAGCGGTTAGAGGTAGCATGACGGCTTCCGTTGCTGTCCTCCTCCTGGCGCTGTAGGGAGCGTTGGCTGCCCAAAGGTTGAACCCTATTATGAGTGCTCTCTCCTTCAGCGGTAGTGTATGTTGACTTGAGGAGAGTGGGTCGACCCTGCGGGTCTAGCCACCTCCCTGCAGCGCTCGAGACCAGAGGCCTAGCCAGGATGCCCGGGAAATATAGTAGACGGTAACTCCGGTGCCAGGCTCTCTATCACTCTAGCGATTAGCAAAGGAGAGGAGAAGGGTAATGAGCACGAGAGTTGGAGATTCCAGAAGGGGGGCCTCCGTTGAGGAAGGGCGATTGAACGAGTTGAAAGAGCGGAAGTTAATGGAGGTGGTTCTCGGTCAGCCCCCAACTCCTATGGTGGAACTCTCACCACGTCCAGACCTCGTGGAGACCCCCTTCATCAAGAGCATAACCGAACGAGCCTTAACCTATGTGGAGGGGGGTTTTCCCGTCCATTTCCGGGGACCGACGGGTTGTGGTAAGACAACCCTGGCTATCCACCTGGCCACCCAGATGGGCCGTCCCATGATGCTCCTGGTAGGGGACGAGGAGTTGACCACCTCTGACCTGGTGGGCGGGGAACATGGCTACCACCGCAAGCGGGTCCGCGACCAGTTCATCCATTCCGTCCTGAAGACGGAGGACCGCCTTCATTATCATTGGGTCGATAGCCAAATCACGGTAGCCTGTGAGGAAGGGTACACTCTGGTCTATGACGAGTTCAGCCGCTCTAGGCCGGAGGCCAATAACGTCTTATTGCCGGTGCTCGAGGAGCGGGTACTGATCCTTCCCACCATCAGGAGCATTGAGGGGTATCTGCGGGTTCATCCTGACTTCACGGCCATCTTCACCTCAAACCCCATGGAATACGCGGGGGTGCATCCCAGCCAGGAGGCACTGCTGGATCGCATGATCACCATTGATATCAACCACTTCGACCGGGAGACGGAACTGGCCATCACCCAGGCTCGAACGGGCGTCTCCACTGAGGAGGCTGAGAAGATAGTGGATCTGGTCAGAGGTTTCCGAGGGGCAATGGATTTCAACTCTACCCCCACGGTCAGGAGTTGCATCATGATCGGCAAGGTCTTGGCTCACCAGAACGCTAACGGGGGCGATCTCACTTTCGGCCAGATAGTGATGGATGTTTTGGCGCGGGAAATCAACCCTCATGGCAAGCCCGACAAGGAGAGACAGAAAACACTACTGGGCCTCATCAAGAAGAGCGGGTAGAGGTCATTTTGGGAATAAGAGGAGGCATACGATGCAGAAACAGCCGGTGTTACGAACCCTGAGACATTGCAAGGGGATGCGTGATATTCGACAACAGCGGTTGATCCGCCACTCTATTGGAGAGGGGAAGGTTCTCCAAAAACTAGACCGCATGGCTCGGGAGAAAGAGATATTGTTCACTAGAGCCCAACTGTGGGCCTCAAACCTAAGGCGAGAGGAGGAGCGGATCGCTGAACTAGACCGGCAAAGAGAGGCGTTGGTAAGAGGACTGGACCCTCTCACATAGCAGCGATGGAGGAAGTACCCCATCCTGTTCGCTAGAGCAGCAGCGCAGCACGGATTGCAAGGGAGTCTCCGATGGAGATGACCGGCCACCCTGTTAAGGAGTGAGGGTGGGGAGTAGCGGGATGGCCCGTGGGGAGGCATCCTCTAGTAGGGTACTTGCCTGTGTCCTGAGAGGATGCCCTGGCGGGCACAACTTTTGGAGATAGGCTTCCTGGACCATCACCACTTCATGATGGAGGAGGAAGATATGCCAAGGGATGAGGAGAAGAAGCGAGATGAAATGGAGGGTATAGACCTGGGACTGGGTGGTCTCTTCAAGGGGATCGGCGATCTCATCGATTTGGTCTCCGGGATGGTGGAGAAGGTCGATCTAGCCAACCTCGATGAGGAGACGCTCTCTAGATTGCGGCGAGCCAGCCGGAGCGGGGTTGGGGGAGCACCTAGAGGTGTCTACGGTGTCTCGGTACAGCGAGGAGTGGGTGGCATCCCCAGAGTGCAGCCCTTCGGCAATATCCGCCGCACCGAGAGAGGCCCCATCGTCGAGGAGGTGAGGGAACCCCTCACCGATCTCTTCGATGAGGATGATCTACTCTTGGTCGTTGCTGAGTTACCCGGTGTGGAGGAGAAAGAGATACGAATCGAGATCGAGGACGATATCCTCAAATTCTCCTCCACCGGGAGTAGGAAATACGCCAAGGAACTTCCACTTCCTTGCCCCGTCGACGAGAGCACCGTGGAGACCACCTACAAGAACGGCGTCCTGGAAATCAAGTTGGGCAAGAGAAGCCGGCCGGCTGAAGAGAAAACCGAGTGAGCAGGGCCATAGGCATCGACCTGGGAACCACAAATTCGGTGATGGCGGTGATGGAGGCGGGCATGCCCATGCTGATCCCCAATGCGGAGGGCAGCCACCTCACCCCTTCGGTGGTGGCCATGGACGGAAAAGACGAACGACTTGTGGGGGAGATGGCCAAGCGGCAAGCCATCATCAACCCCCAGAATACACTCTTCTCTATTAAGCGTTTCATGGGGCGCAAACTATCCGATGCTTCTGTGCAACATGACAAGGCGCTGGTGCCCTATGAATTGACCGCTGCCGCCAACGGTGACCTCCGGGTGGCTATCAACGGCCGGGGGTACCCACCGCCGGAGATTTCGGCCATGATCCTGCAGAAGTTGAAGCGTGATGCTGAGATCTATCTGGGCGAGCCCGTGACTCAGGCGGTGGTCACCGTGCCCGCCTACTTCAATGATAGCCAGCGCCAGGCTACTAAGGAGGCTGGCCAGATAGCCGGGCTCGAGGTATTGCGCATCATCAACGAGCCCACCGCCTCGGCTCTAGCCTATGATTTCCCTCTCCAGAAGCGGGAGACTATCGCCGTCTACGACTTGGGCGGGGGCACCTTCGATATCTCCATCCTAGATCTGGGCGCCGGTGTCTTTGAAGTCCTCTCCACCAGCGGAGACACCCACCTGGGTGGTGATGACTTGGATCGAAGGGTCATCGAATGGCTCTGCGATGGTTTCTTGAAGGAGGAAGGCATCGACCTGCGAGAGGACAGGGTAGCCTTGCAAAGGCTCAAGATAGCAGCAGAGGAGGCCAAGATCGAACTCTCGACCGCACTGCAGGCCGAGATCAATCTACCCTTCATCGCTGTGGATGGCGGTGGCCCTAGGCATCTCGATGTCACCCTCACTCGCTCGAAATTGGAGCAGTTGGTGGGCGATCTCATCAAGAGGACCATCGGGCCCTGCCGGCAAGCGTTGGCGGATGCTGGTCTCAGGGTTTCCGATGTGGATCATATCATCTTGGTGGGCGGTCAGACCAGGATGCCCTTGGTGGTGCGGACAGTTCGTGAACTCTTCGGGAAGGAGCCATACCGGAGTATCAACCCCGATGAGGTAGTGGCGCTGGGAGCCGGTATCCAAGCCGGGATCTTGACCGGTCATGTGAAAGGGGTGCTACTCATCGATGTCACCCCCTTGACGCTGGGCATTGAAACCTTGGGCGGCGTGGCCAGCTCCCTCATCCGGCGTAACACTACTATCCCCACCCGTAGGAGCCAGGTCTTTACCACAGCCGAGGATGACCAGACTAGCGTGGAGATACACGTAGTGCAAGGCGAGCGAGCCATGGCCGTGGAGAATATAACACTGGGACGCTTTGTCTTGGAAGGTATCCCACCCGCGCCGCGCGGCAAGCCCAAGATCGAGGTCACCTTCCAGATCGACGCTGACGGCATCTTGCAGGTTACCGCTCAAGACCAGGCTACGGGTAAGGAACAAAAGATCATCGTTGCTGCTTCCAGTGGCCTCTCAGAGGACGAGATCAAGCGCATGGGCGAGGAGGCGAAGGGGTACGCTGAACGGGACGAAGAGCGACGCGAGCAGATCGAGATCCTCAATCGAGCCGACAGCCTGGCCTGTCGGGCCGAGAAGACGTTGCAGCGGTATGGCGATGAGGTACTGCCAGCCTTGAGGAGGGAGGTGGAGAGCAAGGTAGTGGCTCTGCGCGAGGCGCTGAAGGGGAGAGAGATCTCTCTTGTGAAGAACGCCTGGCAAGAGCTCATGGAAACGGCAGAGAAGATCACCGCTTGGCTTTCCTTATCCCTATCCTTATCCTTACAGGATCCCGTGGGACAGGATCCCGTGGGAGATGAGCAGCCGATGGAAATAGCACCTGCCTCTAGATAGACGAGATGGAGGGTGAGAGCGTGGCAAAGGGTGCCAAGTATATTTACGGAGTGATCCCAAACGTGGAGAGAACTACCTTCGACCCTTTTGGCATGGGCGGGCGAGGAGATGAGGTGTACCTTGTCCCCTATCAGGATATGGCTGCGGTGGTTAGGGATTGTCCTTTCATAGACTATAAGGCTGTAAAGGGCAAGGAGAAGATAGTCCGTGATCTGGCGGCTCATCAACGCGTGACCGAAGAGATCATGAAGCACTGTTCCATCCTACCCATGAAGTTCGGCACCATGGTGGAGGACGAGCAAGAGGTGGAAAGTGCATTGCGTCAAGGGTATTTCAACATCAAGGAGGCTCAGGCCGCTTTCCAGGACAAAGTTGAGGTAGAAGTGGTGGTCACCTGGGACCTCACTTCCGTCTTCCGGGAGATCGGCAACGAGGCACCCATCGCTGAATTGAAAGCCAAGACGGAGGGGAAACCGGGTTTAAGGGGATTATACGATAGGATCAAACTGGGCAAGATGGTGTATGAATCTCTAGGCCGTAGGCGGGAAGATCATCAAAGAGAGATAGTTGAGGTTCTCTCCAATTGCTCCATAGATATGCAAAAGAACGCTCTCCTGGATGATACTTTTGTGATGAACGTGGCCTTCCTCATCGATAAAGAGAGACAGGTTGAGTTCGATGAGAGGCTTGGGGAGTTGGATAAGAGAACGGGTGGCGCTTTGAACTTCCGACGCATCGGGCCCCTGCCTCCCTATAGTTTTGCCACCATCGAGGTGCGGCCTATGACTCACAAAGAGGTTAAGCGGGCCAGGGAGTTATTGGGCCTGGGTGAGAGGGCCAGCCTAGGGGAAATAAAGAAGGCCTACTATGACCTGGCTCAGGAGTGTCATCCTGATACCCGGCCGGACACCGATGCAGGAGAGCACTTCACCCAAATCGCCCAGGCCTATAAGTTATTAAGGGGTTACTGTTTGGGACAGGCAGCCGCCCAAGGGATCACCTCTAAGAAGACAGCCACCGAGTATCCCTGCTCCTTCACTCCAGCAGCCGTTGAGGAAGGGGTTCTGGTCACAGTCAAGCGTTGGGAGAGAGAGACCTGATGAGCCACAGCTCTGATGAAGGGAGAACAATATACCTGTATTGTTTGACCCGGAGCCATGAGGCCCCCCTTCACCTGTCGGTCAAGGGGATCGGCGACCGGGGCGATGAGGTCTATACCATCCCCTCCCTTGATCTGGAGGCGGTGGTCAGCGACTCGCCTCAGGATGAATATGAAACTACTCGCGCCAATGTCGTGCAGCATCAGTTAGTTTGCGAGGAGGTCCTGAAGCAGGGCTTCGCCGTTCTCCCCGTCAGGTTCGGGACGATATGCAAGCCCACTCCGGGCAAGAGTAGCCCCGAGGAGAAGATCAAGAAATTGCTCAGGCGAAGGTATGGTGAGTTCCATTCCTTGCTCAAGGAGATGGAGAACAAGGTTGAGTTGGGGGTGAAAGTCTTCTGGAAGAAGGAACGCCTCTTCCAAGAGATCGTAGCCGCGAATGAAAATATACGAGAGATGCGAGATCGCATCGCCGCCACCCCGTGGGGGGGGTTGTCGACCTACTATGAGAGGCTGCAGCTAGGCACCTGGGTACATAACGGGATAGAGAAAAGAAGGGACATCGAGGCTAGGAGGCTGGCGCGGGCTCTCAGCCCCCTGGCCGAGAGGTACGAGACCAACAAAGTCCTCACCGATATGATGATCCTCAACGCCGCCTTCCTGGTTCATCACTCTCGAGTAGGGGAATTTGATGCCAGGGTCAACGAATTGGATAGGAGATACGATGATGGGATGATCTTTAAGTACATCGGCCCCGTGCCCCCCTTCAATTTTGTGGAACTGGTGGTGCACTGGGAAGAAGACGAGGAGTGACGGTGTTGCATTATTTAGTACGTGCTTTCTGCCAAGGGACTGGCATTCGTCCAGATCGCCGTCTGACTTGCACCGCATGCAAGAGCAAGGGGGTGGTGGCTATCAAGGAGCCAGTGCGCACCTGCCCTGCTTGTGAAGGAACTGGCAGGGACGCAGAGAGCGAATTCGGGCTTTCTTGCACCACCTGTGGAGGGAAGGGTGTAGTGAAAGGGCTTACGAGGAGGTGAAAGGGATGGCTAAGAAAGCGGCAACTAAGAGAAAGGTGAAGGAAAAAGCGAAGAAGTTGACCTCGGTAACCTGTGGTTTTTGCCAGGGAAGCGGCAAGGACCCCTTTGGGCTTCTCTCCCCTCTGGCGGCCTGTGGAGCCTGTGGTGGTACAGGGCGGGTTGAGGTGGAGGAGCCATACGTCTCCTGTGCTTTCTGTGGAGGGAGGGGTATCCAGCCCCATACTCGCCTGGCCTGCACGGCCTGTATGGGCAAGGGGGTGATCGCTGTCAAAAAGCCGGTGGAGAGTTGCCCTACTTGCCACGGGCGGGGCAGGGACCCTAAAAAGGATTCAGAATTTTTCTGCACTACTTGCTTGGGTGCCGGGGTAGTCTCCATCTAGCAGGAGCAAAGGCGAGGGCCAGGAAACCAACTGCGAACCTAAGGCACTAAAGGGATGTGCCTTTACAGCCTGCGTTGTTTTGGTATGGGAGTGGTCACGAAAGGCGGAAAAGCCCGTGGCAACACAGTTGGGGAGAAGGGAGTGGAGCCATGTTTTTCACATCATGGCTAGAACACCAATTGCTTAAGACGGCGGGTAAGGTACTCGTTGCGCCAGTGACTGTGCCGGTCAAATCTGGAAGTTGGCTGCTGGAGCAAATCCGCAGAGAGGTGGAGGCAGAGCAACTCGATGGGGACCGCGTCATGCAGCAGTTGATGGAGCTGGAGATCCGCTACGAGATGGAGGAGATCGGGAAGGAAGGGTTCCAGGTCCAGGAGAAGGAGTTGTTGGAGTGGCTGAACGCCATTCGCGAGTACAAGAAAGATGAGCAGTTTGAGGAAGACGAGGCCTGGTGGCGCAGGGTATTCCCCGGAGGGTTTGAATAGCGGCGAAAGGGGTCAAACTTCCTATTACATTTAACCGCTTCCACATAGAGGAGGATAGAGAATGGCTAAGGAAGAAAAAGAGGAATCGGTCCTGGAGCAGATCGAGGCCGCTCGCAGGGCAGCGATACTGAGGAACTGTATCAAGCAGGAGGAAGCCGGGCATTACAGCGAAGCCATCGATGGCTACCGGCAGATCATCGACCAATATCATAGCACCCCAGAGGAAGCGGAGGCCAGGGAAAGGATGCTGGGCTTGGCCCACCTCTTTCAGAGCAAGGGACAAAGTTACCGAGCGAAGCACCTTTACTGGCTCCTGGAGCAACTCTATACGCCTCAGAGATTCAATGATGTAAGGGAGGTACGCCGGGCGCGAGTCAAAGAGATACTGGACGAGATCCACGCTGAGAAGCGGGCTGAAGAGGAGCGAGGGGCTAGGCTGGAGACCGAAGGCTTGTAGGGGTTTTGGTCGTCGGGCGCGATGCTCATATCGTCCATCTAGGCCTAACAGTGATCTTCCGGGCTAGGCTACCGAGACCTTTCGACTACCGTAGGTTTCGACAGGGATCCAGAAGTCTGGGCAGCAAAGCCCCGTGGCATCGCTTATAGAGTAAAACTTTACGGAAGGAGATAAGCAAATTGGCTAGAGAATATGTGGAGCCGGACCGGCATGGTACCTTGATCGATGTTGTAGACGTCATCTTGGACAAAGGCATGGTGATCAACGCCGACATCGTGGTCTCGGTAGTGGGCGTAGAACTCTTAGGCATCAAGATCAGGGCATCCTTGGCCTCCTTCGAGACCGCTGCCAGATACGGCCTGGAATTTCCTTCGGGGACCGATATCGAGACACCGGCCTGGGCCGAGGCCCAAATCCCCAAAGAGGAATGCCCTCAGTGCAGCAAACGGGTGGTGGCGGCGGAACTGCTGGAAGTGGGTTGTCCCTGGTGTGGCTGGGTTAGCGCCCGGGCTGAAACCAAGGCCATAGAGGCTTGAAAAGAAGTAACATCGCCAGCCAGATATGCGTGAGAACCTGTGCGAGGGCTATATGGTTCGTGAGCAAGAGGCGATGAGATGATATTTATGGAGCCCTTCTGGATTCTGATAGATGTGATCTCGGGAGCGGTGAAGAAAGAGGGGCAGAAGAGGGCAGATCCGAGATATGTGAAGTGTCTCCGCTGCGGCGATTTGGTGTTGAAAAGCGAGGTCAGAAGGAGAGGGGGCTGCTACGCCTGTGGCTGGGTGCCGGGGGCTGAAACGGTGCGAAAAGATGAAAGGGTTTGAAGGTCCAATGCCCCCAGTGTGGCTGCCCGGTGCTGAAACGTGAACTCAGCAAAAGGGGGTGTTATCTCTGCGGCTGGAAGTGATCTCCGCCGAATAGGGAGCAGTCGCCAACCCGCGGCAGCGCTCTGGCCATCGCAGAGGTAGATTCCTTCAAGAGGGAAGATTGGAAGCAAAACCCGTTCTACTACCATCGAGATACCGCAAGGCTACTTTGGTAGACCTACTGGACAGGGTCCTGGAGAAAGGGCTGGTGATCAACGCCGACATCATCATCTCCGTGGCCGGCATCCCCCTGCTAGGGGTTAACCTCAGAGCGGCTCTGGCGGGCATGGAGACCATGCTGAAGTACGGGCTGATGCGGGAGTGGGACGAGCGCACCCGCGAATGGGAGCGGAAAGATATAAAAAGGAGGGAACCGCTCTTGTTGGCTGAGGAGGAGATCCTCCTACGGATGTATGGAGCCCATTGGCATAGCAAAGGTATCTACCGCGCTTGGCAACCTGGACATCTATACCTCACCAACAAGAGGCTGTTCTTGTTTCGCACCGAGCCTGGGCAGATGCTCTTTGAAACCGCCCTGGAGAAGATCAAAGGCTTAGCCATCAAGAGAGAGGCTCACTTCACGGGCATCGAGCGAGATATGGTTTACCTCACCCTCAACCCTGAAAGAGTAGCCCATCTCTATGCCGAGAGGCCAAGGGAACTTCAAGAGGCCATTCGGGGGAAGGTGAAGATGTTAGGCTTTCCTTTGGATGAGGACCCTGTGCTCTCTCCCATCGATGCGGAGGTAGATAGGCTCCTTAGGGAAGATGAAATAACCGCTGAGGCCAAGATCTGGTATCAACTCCCCGCCTCTGGCATCAGGGGAGAAACCTGGAGGCCAGGTCGGCTGTATCTAACTAACGAGCGTCTCTTTTGGTGGTGTAATG
>DAOULQ010000221.1:0-4355 GCA_034419095.1 Anaerolineae bacterium
CAGGAGTGGAAAACTACATCACCGATGCCAAGAGACTGGGCCTGAAACTCGCTCTGGCGTCAAGTTCATCGCGCGATTGGCTTACTCAACATCTCTCACGGCTTGGGCTAAGACAGCGCTTTGACTGCATCAAATGCGCCGACGATGTCAGACACACGAAGCCTGACCCTGAGTTGTACCATGCTGTCCTCGATGCGCTGGGTGTTCGGGCCGATGAGACCATAGCTTTGGAGGATTCGCCCAATGGGACTACGGCGGCAAAACGGGCAGGGATCTTCTGCGTGGTAGTGCCCAATTCTCTGACACGCCATCTTTCTTTAGCACAGGCAGACCGACGGCTAGCCTCTTTGGCAGACTTGCCATTGGAGAGACTGCTTCGCGAGATTCAGAAGAAGGGTGGATGAATGGCGCCTTGTGCTTCACTTCGCAAGGCAGTGAGTGACGGAACGATGATTGGGGTAGCAACCCGCGTCTGGCAAGGGCTTGACGGAATCAAGGCAGTGTGGCATCGTATTGTGGACACAGGATAGGCGGGTCGGAGGTGCAAGTGAGACGACTCCACCTCGCGATCCCCGTTGGCGAGGCCTGGGGAGCATCCCAAAGCGAAGGGAGGGTGGAATGGAATATACAAACCTTGGCCGGAGCGGTCTGAAGGTCAGCCGACTTTGCCTGGGCACGATGAACTTTGGCCCTCTTACTGACGAAGCCGATAGTTTCGCTATCATGGACAGGGCTCTGGAATCGGGCATCAATTTCTTCGATACAGCGAACGTGTACGGCTGGCGCAGGGGAAAGGGAGCCACCGAAGCGATCCTCGGACGCTGGTTAGCCCAGGGTGATGGGCGTCGCGAGCAAGTCATCTTGGCCACCAAGGTCTATGGGTCGATGGGTGATGGTCCCAACGAGCGCGGGTTATCGGCGTATCACATTCGGCAGGCTTGCGAAGACAGCCTACGCCGCCTGCAGAGCGATCACATAGACCTTTATCAGATGCATCACGTCGACCGCGAGACGCCCTGGGAGGAGATCTGGCAGGCGATGGAGCAGTTGGTACATGAGGGGAAGATCCTCTACGTCGGGAGCAGCAACTTCGCTGGTTGGCACATCGCCCAGGCTCAGGCTGCCGCCAGTGCACGGCAGTTCATGGGTCTGGTCTCCGAGCAGAGTCTCTATAACCTGAGTGCCCGCATGATAGAGTTGGAAGTCATCCCTGCCTGCCGGGCCTACGGCCTGGGCCTGATTCCCTGGAGTCCATTGGGAGGCGGACTGCTAGCTGGCGCCTTGGAGAGGGCAAGCGATGGAAGGCGGGCATCGGAACAGGTACAGGAAAGGACTGAGAGGCACCGCGCCCAACTGGAATCGTACGAATCGCTGTGTCGAGAGCTTGGTGAGGAGCCAGCAGAAGTGGCCCTGGCTTGGCTGCTCCATAACCCGGCCGTCACGGCTCCGATCATCGGGCCACGCACACTGGAGCACCTGGGAGGCGGTCTGCGCGCACTAGAGATCAAGCTGCCCGAGGACGTGCTAGCCCGTCTCAATGAGATCTGGCCTGGTCCTGGAGGCGAAGCGCCCGAGGCCTATGCCTGGTGACCGCTGCCCAAGCATTTGACGTATGGGTATTGAGTCTACGCTGCCATTGGAGTAGCGCCGGCCCCCTCCGGAGTGAGGGTCGAAGGGGCTCTTCTCCTGTGTCCGCAACCTGAGATTCTCCTCTTTTGCACCTCTCCCAGCCTCCCGTGAGCCTCCGGAGGCGCTTGGAGGACTTCCGAATATTGGCATAGCTATCCGACTGAACTGTTCATCAGAAGAGCTTCCATTGGGCTCGAACATGTGCGGTGGGCATTCGAGTAAGAACGGCCCCTTCCGCCCAGGGATAGAAGGAGCTGTTGCTTCTGATGCGGAATACCAACGCTTAGCCCTGACCTGCCTATATATTGCTGTAGAACTCTCTTGGCTTAAGTTCTGGGAAATCTCCCTGTGAGGATAGATGTCGCCTAACATCTACACACAGGTGACACTTCCCCGCATAGCCCTCCCCTAGCTCCTGGTAGCCATACTCCTCCTTCGCCATCTCCAATAGCCTAAAAGGCCCTCCAGTTACCAGGAGCTCTATCATGGGCGGATAGTTGCCGCTTCTGAAGTCGCTCAGGATTTGCGGCAATGCATGCCAGTCACCCACGGTCAATCCACCACAGAACCAGGAGATGTAGTTTCCATAGAGGTCAAAGTGGGAATGGTGGGCATAGAGTATCTCGCGCCGGCAACTCCCTCCCCTGAATGCGGAGGCGGGGCTCTTTTGAACCAGGTGCCCCAGGCTGTATCCCGACCTTCCCCCGGAGATGATCCCATATCCATCCCAGAGCATTCTTTGCGCTCTCTTCAACCCGAACCTTTCCACGTATTGTTCCAAAGGGATGGTCCTTTGCAGATCGAAAACCTGAATCTGGTCTACCCAGTGAGGCAGATAGACTATCACGTTCTCTCTGCCGAAGATCTCCAACGCTTTCTCGATGGCCAACAGGGTGCGCGCCGGAGGGATCTTCTCAGCGTGGAAGGGGGAGCAGCTTATCAGGATCGCATTCAGGCCAGCCTCTCTCAAGGCTGTGAACTTCTCAGCTACTTCCACCTCTCTGAGGCACCAACCAGCATTGGTTTCAACATAGCGGGGGATGCCGAGCTCAGCCGCTATTCTTACCGCTTCCAGGAGAACGGGGAAGTTCAGAAATGGTTCGCCTCCTGTAAGATGAACCTGAACCCGATGATTCCAGGTTCTTATGGCGGAGAGCGCATCGTGCAAGAGTTCTGGAGAGATCCACTCGCTCCATTTAGGCCCACAGTTATAGAGGCAGTGCTTGCAGGCACACTGGCATTTGTAGCTCATGATAATTCCTATGTCGCTAGGAGAGAGTGGCTGCCGATACACGCTTCCCTCTGTTGAATTGCCACCGACAAGAGTCTGGCTCTCGCCGTCGCTCTTGTCTTCACGAAGCTCGGACATGACCCGGCTCAAGAGAGTCGCTAAACCGGGATTCAATGACTTACCTTGGTGCGTTTACTGAAGGCCGAGCATTGTCTGGAGGTAGTATACTGACCGATGGCCCTCAAGGCAAAAGCATTCTACGGAGTCCAACCATATACCTTGGTGGATGCCGTGGCTGTCTACCATCTTCAACGAGGCTTAACACGATAGTATTTGGGACGATAGAACTCAGTACACTTTCTCTTCTCCTAGGCATAGGACTCGCTTTCCGAACGTATCTCGCTCAACTGGCGAGCATTTGTTCTCACCCCCTGAGGGGCCGGTCTAGCCCTCTTCCAGAGGGAGCCGAACAGCTGGCCATTGGGGACGCGGGCCTCGTGTAGCACCGCAGATGTAGTCTGTCAGGGTTGGGTCCTTGCCTTCGCTACGGCTTGAGTGAGGAGCTCTTTGCCTCTTTCCAACTGGCAGAGTTCGTTCGGATCCTTCGCACCGCTGGGCAGATCCACCACCTTCGCCCTCCTTCCCAGCTGCCTCTGGATCTCCGTCACTGCTGATCTCCCCTCTTCATCTGTATCCAATACCAGATAGACCGTCCTGAATTCTTCCAGATACGATCTCCCTTCTCTCCCCAGCCTGGTCCCCAGAAGAGCAATCGTAGGGTAGCCCCATGATGCTAGCGTCATCCAATCGAAGACTCCTTCCACCACCAAGACCTCGTGTCTCCCTTTGGCGCTCTCCACTCCGTACAGTGGCTTGGGCAAGGGAAGAGCCAGGTACTTAGGCTTCAGACCGGGCCTGGCAGCTCGCCCTATGAGGTAAATTGTGTGCCCCTTCCTGATCTCAGGCACTACGATCCTGCCTCTGAAGTGCTCTCCTTTCTCTCCTAGGAGGCCGATACGTCGCGCCTTGGCCAAATCCAACCTCTTCTTTTGGAGATAGCCTCTAAGTCCCTTTCCGTTACACCATCCCACTTTGAACCTCTTGATCATCTCGAGAGAGATGCCTCTTCTAGCAAGGAGGCGCTGATGGCTTTGGGATCGCATCAGTTGGGCGTGATAGAGAACCGTCGCCGCATCTAGGATCGCCTTGTCTTCTTGGTCGAGTTCTGCCGATGTCGCCCGTCCTATCCTCGGATACCGACCTCTGCCTCGTCGAACTGCGACGGCCCTTCTTTCTACGGCACGGGTCTGCAGCAACTCGCACGCCTGGACAAAGGTGATACTGTTTTTCTTCTCCAGAAAGCTGAAGACATCTCCCCCCACACCACATCCGAAACAGTAGAAGCTCTGGGTCTCTGGCCAGACGTTGAAGCTCGGCTCTCTGTCCTCGTGGAAGGGGCATCTTCCTACCAGCCTTCCCCCGTACCATCGGAGAT
>DAOULQ010000222.1:0-11597 GCA_034419095.1 Anaerolineae bacterium
GGCTACGGGTGTCTCGTGGCTTCCCTGCACCACGACCGCCTTCAGTTGCTTCGCTCCCATCACACAGCCAGCCACCCCTCTTCACGCCGCCCGGTCCTTTTCGTTCATCACCGAGGCGAAAAGCACCCCCTTCTCTCCCGCGGGGCCGATACAGGCTACCGCTGCCTTAGGTGTCTCCCCTAGCAGCCTATCGGTGGTCTGGTGGCTGTTCATCCCCCACAATGGGGAGGCATCTCTGATCTCTACCTTCTGGTCATCTACCCATAGATAACAGGGTTTTTGGGCCGCGCCTTCTATGATTAGGGCATCGAAGCCCGTCCCCTTCAGGGCGACGGGGAAGCGGCCACCGGAGTTGGTACTCAAGATGGTGTTGGTAAGGGGCGATTTGGTCACCAGTTCATAACGGGAGGAAAGGGCTGCTCCCGTCCCGTTCAGGGGGCCGGTGGCCAATATCAACTTGTTCTCTGGAGAGAGGGGGTCTGTTTTGGGCGGAAGTTCATCCCAAAGGATGGCGCTCCCTAACCCACGCCCCCCTACGTAGTCTCGGGCCAGGTTATCTTCCGGGGTTTCTATACTGACCCGTTCTTGGCTGAGATCGACCCGCAGGATCTTGCCGTGGAAGCCGCCCTTGGCCATCAGAAGTCCTTATCCTTTCTGTATCGCCTGTAGGGGCAGAGACGGCACTTTTTCATGTAGATCTCCCGCACCTCTCTCCTTTGCTTGCCTGTCTGGCCGTGAGGACAGATGGTGCAGGGGATGACTTTCGCTTCCGCCCAGGCCTGGGGGTTGACTCTTATCCAATTCATGGTGGCTAGGATATTCAGGGGGCCGCTGGTGCCGATCCGGAATCGAAGGGGGTCTCTCAGTTGGGGTTCCTTTGCCCCGGCATAGATCAACCTCACCACGGTCATGGCCTCTCTGATGCCTCCTGCTGCCTTCACCCCCGTGTCGGGGCCCACCGCTTCTCTCATCAGCCGGATATGCTCGGGGGTAGCGCCCAGGGCATCCATGCCGGTGGAGTTCTTCACGAAATGGGCTCCGGCCTCCTTGGCCACTTGACACGCCTCTACGATCTCCTCCTCGGTCAGTTCCCCAGAGCGGATTATCACTTTGACCAATTCCCCTGCGGCGGCCTGGACCACCGCTTCGATCTCTTCCCGAGTGTAGTTTCGATCCCTCTTGAAGCGGCCAATGTTGATCACCATATCGAGTTCTACTTTGCCCGGTCCCTCCCCCCTCAGATCTCGGCTCGTCTCTACTATCTCCGCTGCCTGGCGGCTCTTACTCTGAATAGAAGATTTCCCCAGGGGGAAGTCGAGGACGTAAGACTCTTTGACCAGGCTACCCTTGAGTAACGTGGGCAGTAGATCGACCTCCACTGGGTTGACACAGATGGCATAGAAACCGTAATCCAGCGCCCAATTGACCATCTTCCTGATCTTGGGCTCCTGGGTATCGGCCTTGAGATCTGTGACATCGATGAGACTGGCTACCTTTTCTGGGGCGAGTTCTTCGATGATCTCCACCAGGTCTTGGGGTGGAAACTCGACCAGGGGAACCCTTGATTCATTATCGAGCCTAAGGGGGAAGGCTTGCGCATCCATATCCTCTCCTTTATCCAGAGACGAAGATATAGTGGGGTACGAGCCCCCATTCACGAGGGGGCCAATAGGAGAGCCAGGCCTTGCCGATGATGTTCCCGCGAGGGAGCATCCCCCAGCTGCGGGAGTCGCTGGAGTTGTTCCGGTTGTCTCCCAGGACGAGATATTCGTCCTCGCCTACTATGGCCGGGCCCCAGGAACCCTGACCGGGATAGGCGATATAGGTCTCCTTCAGAGGATGGCCGTTGATGATGATCTGTCCCTTCTCGATCTCCACCTCCTCGCCAGGCAACCCGATGACCCGCTTGATGTACTCCTTCTCCGGGTTGATAGGGGGGTGGAAGATGATGACATCGCTCCTTTGGGGAGGGTGGAGCCGGTAGACGAGTCTATTGACCACCAGGTATTGTCCCTCGTGGAAGTTGGGCGACATGCTATCGCCGATGACGCGGAACTGCCGAAAGCCCAGGCCGATTGTCCCGTAGATGATGAGAATAAAGATGATGGTCTCTACGATCTCGCGAAGAAAAGACTTTAAGTCCGCCCAGGGGTCCCGATCTTCCTCTGGTGCTGGGAATTCCTCGTTCAAGAAGAGCCTCCTTTTGCGATGCGCTGGAAATTATATTACCATCTTCTCGGCTAGGCAAGCCCATAGGCGTTGCAAGGTTGTGTTCACCGCTGAGCAGCTGGCTCACCTGGCGAAGGTTTGCTCCCTAGGCTATTCTCCCCTAGCCTGCCACCCCTTGCCCAGCACTTTGCTCCTGCCTTTCCCTACCACTTCTAACCGTCTTAAATCACTCTGACGGCATCCTTTATGCCCGATCAAAAAATGGACGGTTGAAACGCGCTTAAACCTGAGTTGGCCATCTATTGGTAATGATAGAAGGCGGCTCTTGGTTGCTCTATCGTCCAAGCCGAGGCTTTGGCACGACCTCTCTTGACCACGGTCGATGCCCAGGAGGGTCCCGACCAGGTGCCAGCTTGGCACTACCCTTTGCATGATCAAAAGCATATATGTTGGTACTAATTTCCCATTGTCAGCTCTTATACTAAGGAGTAGACTTACTCTGGAGTGAAGCCCCTTCAATCTGGTAAACCGATGATCCAACTATCTGGGGGAACCAGGGTCAGTAAATGGGAACTTTACAGATGAACGCTCGCACTGCGGGCTACCTTTCTCTAGCCTTGCTAGGTTTGTTGCTCGCTTTTGTGGCGATGTTCGGCCAAGGCGGCTTGCCAGCAGAGGTCTCTCGCAGCTACCTGGCATCGATGCTTTTGGTGGTGGGGGCCGCGGTGGCCATGGTGCTTGCGCTAAGGGCACCTAGCCCAGCCAAGGCCCAGCCCTCACATGTATCATATGCTGAGGTTCCCAGTAGAGATCTTCGAGCCATCGTCTCGGTGACCAGGCTAGCGCGGGCTGGTCAGGATGTTTCCACGGTTTTGGAACATACGCTGGATAAGGCGCTGGAGATCACTGGCCTCAAGGAGGGAGCCATCTACTTTCCCACTGAGCCATTGGGGAAACCGGTGCCGAGCGTCTACCGAGGACTGAGAGGACACATGGATGGGCTTGTCTCTTTTCCTTTTAGGGAAGAACTGGTGGACCTCGTGATCGAGTCCGGCCAGCCTGTCGTGAGTGACGGACAAGCGGGCATCGCCTCTGCTAGACCGGGGTTGCAGGCGGAAGACGAGTTCACTTGGGCGATCGTCCCCATTCCTTGCCAACGGGTTCGAGGCGCTCTCTGCGTGGCCCAGCGCTGGCGTGGTGGCCTCCGTGACGGATGCGTGGGGTCGCTTGTGGCATTGGGTCAGGTGGCTGGTGTAGTGCTCGACAGCCTGAGGATGTTCGAGGAAGGCAATGCGAACTTCCACGAAATGAAAGTTCTGCATCAGATATCCTTGGAGATCACCAGTAAGCTGGACCCAGGGAGTGTAGTCAAGTCGCTGGTCGAAAGGGCTACGGAGATGACCGGGGGTTTTTGTGGTGCAGTATATCTTGCCGGCGACGAGTCTGATGACCTAACCCGAGTGGCAGGGGTCTTATCTGGTGAATATCCGTGGGGTGAAACTAGCAAGATATGCGACTGGCTCGCATCTCACGTGGTGAGCAAGGGTATATCCACTATCGTTAGTGGCGATCATCTCTTGGAAGGGGCAGCTGTGCGGTGGAGTGAGAACTGCCTGGCGCCGGCTGCCATTTGTGCGCCGCTGCAGTGGCAAGGGGAAACGAGAGGTGCGGTTCTCGTGTTGGTAGAGGGTGGCGCTGACCCTCCTTCTAGCGATGATCTTCAGCTTCTGAGGCTAATGGCTAACCAGGCAGCGATCGCCGTGCAAAACTCTAGGCTCTACTCCCAAGCCAATCGGCTATTCGTGGAGAGCATCGGAGCGCTCTCCGACGCCATTGAGATCCGAGATTCCTACACCGCAGGGCATTCCCAGCAGATAGCCCTGTATTCCTTAGCCGTCGCTGAGGAGCTTGGAGTCTCGGAAGAGGAACAGGAATTGCTCCACTTTGCAGCCCTATTACACGACATTGGCAAGATCGGGGTAAGCGACGCCATCCTGAGAAAACCGGGCAGGCTTTCCGTTCAAGAGTTGGCAGAGATGCGAGAGCACTGCGCTATTGGAGCTCGCGTTGCAAAACGGATAGAGAAGCTCCGTCCCATAGTGCCTATCATCTACCATCACCACGAACGTTACGACGGGACGGGCTACCCGGATGGTCTAGAAGGTGAGGCGATTCCACTATTGGCCCGAGTGTTGGCTGTGACTGACGCATTGGGAGCCATGACCAGTGATCGGCCCTATCGTCAGGCCTTTTCCATCGAGCGCGCGGTCGATGAAATCGCCAAGGCTTCCGGAAGTCAGTTTGACCCTGTGGTAGTTGAAGCGCTTCCGGGCCTTGGCACGCTTGGAAGTGCCGCTCCGAAGCCCAGGCCCTCCGATGTCCGAATCACAGGAGGCGGTTGCGGTGACAGACCAAACGGGGCGGCGAGAAGAGCCGAAGGCGATTTCCACATTGGACTTCCAGTAGCGGCGCTGTCGTTGCATTCATATGTTTCACTCGTGGAGTGTGGGTCTCAGGGAAGAGCTTGAAGTTCGTCGCCCTCCAGGGAGGATGGCCCCATCGTAGATGAGCCGGCCGGGAGATTTGTACGGACAGTAGCTTCAAGTCTGCAAGGCCCACGGGAAATATCCTCCCGGAAGTGAATCTGGCAACTTCTACGAAGATGAAAGGGGAGATAGACTAACCTTGACCGTAGGAGGGCATCCTGTAAAGGAAGGTCAGCATAAAGGTCTACCCTACCTGGCTTGGATCGTTCCGGGAGCAATTGCTCTCATAGTCTGCATCACGGCTCTGGTGGCGGCGCTACAAACGGTTGGCAACGGCCTCTGGTTTTACCTCGCTATTACGGTTTCTTGTCTCGCTTTCGGAGCCGCGTTATTGACTAGGTCAGCCATTTCAGCCGCTTGCAAGACCGCCGGGGAAAAGGAGGGCGACCTCCATAAAGCCGAAGCCGAGTGGCTTCGCCCCCTTTTTGATGCTCTAGCGCGGATTTGGCTGCTTCGAGGCCCGCTGGGCGATCCAGAGGCCCCCATCGCCCGGGCAGTGGAGAGTTTGGCGACGGGCATAGGCCTGGGCGAGATCGCGGCTTTCTTGACTGACCAGCGGGGGAAAGGATTGCGGCTAGTCGCTCACTACTCCCGTTCACCCACGGGCAGCGAGATCAGAGTGCCAGATCTAGCCATGAGCATGGCGCAACGTGCCTTTCACTTGCGACGCCTCATTGAAAGTGACGCTTTTCCCCATCTGAGGCAGCATCCGATTCACACCCACACTCAAGCGACCTCTATCTCGGCGTTGGCGTTGCCTTTGGGATCCAAAGGACGGATCTGGGGTGTGTTATTCGTAGCAAGTGAGCCGGGTTGTTCCTTATCTGGAGATCAGAGGGATGTTGTTAGGGCCTTTGCCGACATCCTGGCCATGACGCTCGACGCTACCTCATTGTATGGTGAGGTTCGGCGAGGTCGAGACCAGATGACCACTCTGTTCAAGATCACCAGAGACATCACCTCGCATTTGCAACTGGAAGAGTTATTGGGGTCCATAGTGCGCAGAACGGTGATACTTCTGGGCGGCTTCTGCGGAGGGGTCCGACTCGTAGAGCGCACGGAGTCTGGTTGGCAATATGGGGCCATCACTTTCTGGCCAGTCGATGAAAACGACGATGATTTACTCCCGGCACTGGAAAGCGAGATGAAGAGTGTGGTTGAGCATGGTAGACCTAAAGTTGTTGAGATACCATTACAGCCCCCGAAGGTTTCAGGCGGGGCCGAAGGCGGTAATAATACTGCTGGCATCATCGTGCCCATTAAGTGGGAAGGAGAGGTGACCGGCGTGCTCTATGTTCTGATGGACCGGCAAGGCCGTCCTTTTCCCGAGATGGATGCTTCCCTGCTTAACCTTCTAGCCTCCCAGGCGGCGATCGCAGTCGAGAACTCACGGCTTTACGAGAGTTGCCAGGCGTTAGCCGTGACCGATCCTCTGACTGGCTTGTACAACCGTCGATTCTTCTCGGCAGAGCTGGCAAGGGAGATGTCACGTAGTACGCGAGAAGGCAAGCCGCTCTCGCTCATCGTGTTGGATGTCGATTTCCTCAAGAGGCATAACGATGCCAAGGGACACCTTGAGGGTGACAGGGTGTTGTGTCAGATAGCAGAGATTATGAGTCTTGTGGTCAGAAAAGGCGATATCGCAAGCAGGTATGGGGGTGACGAATTTGCCGTCTTGTTGCCAGGAGCAACCGAGAGGGAGGCGCTCCAGGTTGCGGAGCGAATTCGCTCTGAAGTGGAGTCGAGGCAACTGGCTGGTGCAGACTTATCGGTCAGCCTTGGACTGGCCACATTCCCGACCGATGCTGACGATGGAGAGAAACTCATGTTGATGGCCGATCGGCGGCTCTATGCAGCCAAGGCGCAAGGACGCAACCGAGTGTGCGGTTCGAAGGTCGATCCTTTGAGGCAAGAGTCGGTGGTCCCCCCGATTTGAGAGTCATCGGCAACTTTGAAAAGATTGTAGTTTGTGCATTCCCAATCGAGTAATAGTACGTCTGCTTCGTGGCACCGTGACCCCATGCTTTACCAATGACTGTGCCGCTTCCCTACCTCTTGACAGTCTTCCCCAGGCAGAAGCCAGCGATGGCCTGCAGAATCGCTGTGGTGGTCGCGAGCCCTCGGCTCACCTACGCTAGGCGGTTCACATTCAACCCTTCCCAGGGAGACTCTCAACATTTAGACTCACCTCTACTTCTAGCGGTGATCTGTGCAAGGTGTGCCTATCGCTTTCCTGTCCAGTGCCAAGAGTGACACGTATCCACGTTGCAATTGCAACGTGGTTTGCTATACTCAGAGAGTGGTCGAGGATGTGAATGCCCTTTTTCTGGGGCGGAACCCCTTTTTCCCTGAGGATAGTATAGATGGGGTTGGAAGAACGAGTAGAATCAGCGTGGCGGGTTCGTGAGGCTAACTTTGCGTCTAGGGTAGCCTTTGATTACCCCCTGAGCACGGCGGCCATCAGCCTCACTGGTTTCCATTGTGCCCTCAATTGCGCTCACTGTGGAGGAGAGTACCTGAAGCCGATGATGCCCATCTGGAATGCTCAGGTTCAAGGGGCTACCAGTTGTCTCATCTCTGGGGGGTGCGACCCCTCGGGGAAGGTGCCGGTGACGAGGGGTCTGGAGATAATAGGAGCCTTGCGGAATGGCCGGGTGATGAACTGGCATGTGGGCCTCATCGGGCGAGAGGAAGCGGAGGCCATCGCTCCCTGTGTAGATGTGATCTCCTTCGATTTCGTGGGGGATGACGAGACGATCCAGGAGGTTTACGGCCTGGAGCGGCGGGTGGAGGACTATGTGAAGACCTATGATCTCTTGCGGGGTTATTTCCCCCTGATCCCCCACATCACGCTTGGCCTGAAGGGGGGAAAAATGGTGGGGGAGTACCGAGCCCTGGAGATCCTGGAGAGGTTGGGGGTAGAGGGGCTCATTCTCATTGTCTTCACCCCTACCTCGGGCACCCGGTACGCCGACCGGGAGCCCCCAGAATTGAAGGCGGTCATCGATCTCATAGCAGAGGCCCGGCTTCGCTTCCCCACCGTTCCCCTTTATTTGGGTTGCATGCGTCCTCGGGGAGAATACCGGCATCTGTTAGACCCCCAAGCGCTACGGGCCGGGGTGAACGGCATCGTGAGCCCTGCTTCTGAGGCCCTGGTCTTGGCGAAAGAACTGGGGTTAGAGATCGTGCGGCGCGAGGAGTGTTGCGCCGTGGGGTGGATAAGAGAGGAGAGGTATGGCTGATTATGATCTGGCGGTTATCGGTGGAGGCCCCGGAGGGTACGTAGCGGCCTTGCGAGGAGCCCAACTAGGGGCTCGCGTGGCCCTGGTGGAGGAGAAGCGGGTAGGGGGGGTCTGCCTCAACGAAGGTTGCATCCCCACCAAGACCTTGGCCCGGAGCGTGGAGTTGCTCTTGGATATAGAGAGGGCCCAGGAGTTCGGCATCTTGGTCTCGGAGCCGGCCCTCGATTTCGGCAGGGTAATGGCTCGCAAGGAGATGGTAGTGGAAAGGCTTGTCTCTGGAGTAGAGGCCTTGCTTCAGGCTCGCAAGGTCGAACTTTTCAAGGGAAGGGGTCGATTGCTGGCTCCGAATAGGGTCGCCGTCGAGGGCAGGGAACTATCTACCAGAAGTATCATCATCGCCACGGGGGCGGAGCCGGGGAAGCCCCCGGTGCCGGGCTTAGATCTGGGGGGGGTTCTCACCTCAAGCGAGCTCTTGGAGTTGGAGGAGGCCCCCTCTGAACTGGTGATCGTGGGGGGCGGGGTGATCGGCATGGAGTTCGCCACCATCTTCAACGCCCTAGGGAGCAAGGTGACCGTCATCGAGATGTTGCCTTCTCTCCTTCCCCCCGTGGATGAGGAGTTATCTCGCCGCTATCTTAATCTGGTGCGCAGAGAGGGGGTGGAGGTGCACCTTAACTCGCCGCTCAGAGGGGTGCAGCAGAAGGGGCACGCTCTACTAGTGGATTACGGGGCGGATGGGAAAGTGGAGTCGGTGGAGGCCGACTACGTTCTCATAGCCACCGGACGGTTGCCCTACACCGAAGGGCTGGGGCTCGCTGAGTTGGGCGTCGAAATCCAGGGGCGAGCCATCGTGGTCGATGACTACCTCCAGACCACCGTGCCTGGGGTATACGCTGTGGGCGACGTTACGGGGGGCTGGATGCTGGCCCATGTGGCCTATCGCCAGGGGGAGATCGCCGCCGGGAACGCCCTTGGTAATGAGAAAAGGATCGATTATCGAGCCGTACCCTATTGTGTCTTCACCTTGCCGGAGATCGCAGGGGTGGGCCTCACGGAGCAGGAAGTGAAGGGAAAGGGGATCCCTTATAAGAAGAGCATCTTTCGCTTCGGGGCCAGCGGACGGGCTCTAACCATGGGGGAGACGACAGGGCTGGTGAAATTACTCTGTCACGAGAAAGGCGAGGTTCTAGGCTTGCATATCATGGGACCCCAGGCTACAGACCTCATCGCCGAAGGAGCCCTGGCTATCCAGATAGGGGCTACCGCTTCCGATATCGTGGCCACCATTCACGCCCACCCCACGCTGCCAGAGGCGGTGAGGGAGGCCGCCTTGGGCCAATTCGAGGGGCCGATCCACGCCCTCTCCTAGTCTCATCCGACCACCAGCGCCATATTCCACAGAACCACCCCGCAGAGCACGAGGTTCCACATCCGCAGATAGGTCCAGGTGGAAGGATACCGCTTGCCGATATGGGCTATGAGGGGGATGAGGAGCAAGGCTACCACCACTTTAAGGGCGTATAGCCACCCTTCGCCAGGCCCGGCGATGAAGGCGTAGCCAAACGGGTTGCGTTCCACGTGACCCCGTTCTAAGCCCCAATGGGTGAAGATGATGTCCATCAGGTTATATGTCAGCCAAAGGTAGGCGATGTAGAACTCGCTCTTCCCCACCGAACGGCCACCCCTTAGACCCATTATAGTACTTTTGGGGGATAAGTCAACAAGGGGTAGATCTCTCTTCAATTTACGATCTCACTTCCCTGATAATGATGCCTGGCCACCTGAAGTGTGGTAAAATATCCGCGTCATGATCATCGGCGTTTGTACCATCCACCTAGAATTGCCAGGTTGTCATTCTTTGAAGGATAAGCGGCGGATCGTCAAGTCGATCCTGGCCCGGCTGGGCAATGAGTTCAACATCTCCGTGGCCGAGGTGGAGAGGAACGATGCCTGGCAACATGCGGTCCTAGGGGTGGCCTGTGTCTCCAACGACCAGGGCTATCTCCATAGGCTCCTAACCAAGGTGGTGAGAAGTATCGAGAAGGGGCGGTTCGATGCCCAGGTGACCGATTACGAGATAGAGATGTTGTAGAAAGTGCTCTGGATGATGAGGTTAGAACTCGCTGCTCGGCCGCCCTTCAACTTCCAGGCCACGGTTCTTTCCCATGGGTGGCGTCGTCTGGCCCCCTTTTCCTGGGATGGAGAGAGGTTGGGGCGCGTGGAGCGGCTCTCCACCGGACGGGTAGTGAAGTTAACCCTTGGTGGGGGCGATGAGTTAACAGGAGTTATGTTTGACATAAGAGCCAACGATGCTTTAGGAGATAGGGACCTGGGCGAGATAGAAGGTAAGGTGAGTTGGATGCTCAGGTTGGAGGAAGAGTTAACCGATTTCTATAGGTTATGTGAAGGGGAGCCAGCGCTTAGGCAAGTGGTGGAGGAGGGGAAGGGGCGGATCTTACGCTCTCCTACGGTCTATGAAGATGTGGTGAAGACTATCTGCACCACAAACTGCACCTGGCGGCAGACGGAGGGGATGGTAAGGCGGCTGGTGGAGGGGTTGGGGGAGCCTTATCCCCTGGAACCTCTGAGGGCCTTCCCCACACCGGAGGCCGTGGCTGAGGCGGGGGAGAACTATCTGCAGCAGGAGGTTAAACTGGGCTATCGGGCCTCATCGATCGCTCAGTTGTCTCGCCAGGTAGCAACAGGCGACCTAGACCTGGAAGGGCTCAAGGATTCGCCTTTGGATACGGGAGAACTCTATAAGAGGCTTAAATCGATTAAGGGGGTGGGACAATATGCGGCCGCCCACATCTTGGCCCTTTTAGGTCGTTACGACTATTTGGGGGTCGATACCTGGGCTCGTAAGTTGGTCTCGGAGCGGTTCTTCGACGGAGCGCCGGTGACCGATAAAGAGGTGCAGGAGGTTTTCGCCCCCTGGGGCAAATGGCGGTTCTTGGTCTATTGGTTCTGGGATTAGGAGGGGTGATGGACCCAGCAGTGGTGGCTCTATGGCGAGATGCGGCACTCATCTTCTTGGTGCTACAGGCTTTCATCCTCGCCCTGCCGGCCCTTTTGCTTATGGTTTACGCCTTTCGGGGGCTGCGGCGGGCGAAGGGTAGCCTGCTCCCGATTCTAACTTCTGCTCGGGAGAGGACAGAGCGGCTGGAGAGGGGAAGCCGTACCTTCTCCTCGTTCTTAGTGAGTCCTATTATCCGCACCATAAGTGCGGGGGCGTTCGTTTTAGAGGTTCTAAAGGCCTTCTTGGGGAGGTAGTTATCCGTGTTTCGGGGAGCGAGGCGCATAGTGTTCTTGGGAGCCCTGATGGGGGGGCTGGTAGGTGGTTTAGCGGCCTTGATATACGCTCGCCAATGGACGGAGGGGGGTGAGCCAGGGCGTCGAGGCCTCCAATGGCGACAGGTGGCCAGGCTCGCCGGTCTCATCGTGGGGCTCCTACGGCAGGTAGCGGAAATGGGGCAAAGGTAATTGACACCGCTCCTTTCAGACCCTATAATAGCCTCTGCAAATCAGCCTTTCCCATAGGGGAAAGAGATCATATTCAGGGAGGGTAGATGTACGACGTGGTGATCGTAGGAGCGGGGCCGGGCGGATTGACGGCCGGTATCTACGCCCAGACTAAAAG
>DAOULQ010000223.1:0-10559 GCA_034419095.1 Anaerolineae bacterium
TGGCTCCCCGAGAAGAAGAGCCAGATGCACGGTCCTCGCTGCATCCTCCACCATCACCGCCGCCTTGACGGCAGCGTGAGGGGTAGAGCCTATGGTGAAGACACCGTGGTTTTTCATAAGGATGGCAGGTGAGTCGCCGATGGAATGGACTATCTCGCGCCCGATTTCCTCGCTTCCGATCTTGGCATAGGCGCCCACTGGTATCGGTCCTCCGAATTCATCAGCCATCGCTGTCAGATAGACGGGGATGGGGCGGCCCAGGGCAGCGAAACTGGTGGCATACGACGAATGAGTATGCACTACGCCTCCCACATCGGACCGATGGCGATAGATGTATAGATGGGTGGCCGTGTCCACCGACGGTTGAAGATCGCCTTCCACTACTTGCCCTTTGAGGTTCACTACCACGAAATCATGAGGGGTGAGTTCTTCGTAGGGAACCCCGCTGGGCTTGATCACTACTAGCTGGCTTTCGAAATCTCTTCTGCTGACGTTCCCGCTAGTCCAGACCACTAGATTGTGCTTCGGTAACTCCAGGTTAAGTTTCCAGACCTCCTCTCTTAGTCCTTCCAGCATCGTCTCCTCACCTCTTACTCCGAAGGGCTTCGGCCTTTATCCGTTTGAGCACCTTCTGAAGCTCTCACCATTCTATCCACCAATTCCCCTGAAAGCGCTCAAGGAACCGTATCGCGTGCTCATCTCCTAGCAGCAAAAGATCGCAGGTGGCAATCGTCTTACGAATCTCAACATCGAGCGGGTCCACGATCACACAGGTCAGCCCCGCTGCCATGCCCATAGCGAGAAGTGATCTGTTAATCAGGCTACGCTCTGGTACGACGAAGACGCGATGGAGACCCTCCCCGGAGAAGCATTTTCCTACTTCGCCTCATACCTTCTGCCAAGCCGCGAACTAGAAAGGTAGAGTGTCTGCGATGACATCGTCCAGGTCCCAAATAACGGCCTTGCACTCTAGAATCGGCATTTGATGCCTATTCCCCTATCACCTGTACGCAGTAGAGGCGAGAGAGAGGGCCATCATACTCGGCGAAGTATATCCTTTGGCGTGACCCCTTCACAATGCGTCCCTCCTCGATGGGAAAGGAAGCGTGGATGCCCCCGATGATGCTCCTTAAGTGAGCCCCGGCATTGAAGCCCAGCCGGCCATCGATCTCCAGATAGCGATTATGGTAATAGTTACCCTGATCGGGGGCCAACTTGTCGAGGTGGTCCAGTACATCCATCTCCAGGCAAGGCAGCCCTTCGGTTACGATGATGCCTGAGGAGGTATGCATGGTCAGAACGTTGACCAACCCCTCTTTTACACCGCTCTCTTCTACGACCCGCTCCACATCAGGGGTGAGATCGATCAATTCCCTATCTTTTCGGGTCTGAAGCTCCAGTTTCTCCAGTTTGATCTTCACGCCTCTGCCTCCCTCAAGAGTCTAAGGGCATTATCTTTGAAAATCAACCTCAGACACCCCTCGGTGAGCCCCAATCCGCGAACCGCTTTGGCCATCTTCTTTATCTCCGCTCGGGGGTAATTGGACCCGAAGACGATCTTGTGTCTGAGGCTTCTCTCGATCAGAGAGAGGGGGATCTGTGTCTTCATGACATAGGCCAGGAAATCCACGGGGTTATCGAAATAGAGACAGGAGGTATCTATATATACGTTTGGATATTTGAGGGCCAGCATGGCTGCCTCCAGCACCCAGGGCCAAGCGAAGTGGGCGATGATTATCTTTAGGTCGGGGAAATCGCTGGCCACATCCTCCAAATGGAGAGGCTGGCCGTACTTCGCTTTCGCCTGGGGCTCCCAACTCATGCCCGCATGGAAGAGGATGGGGATGCCCAATTCAGCGGCCTTGTCATAAAGGGGATAGGCCAACTGGGCATCGTTGGGGTAGAACTCCTGGGTGGGCGGAGATAGCTTCAACCCCCTCAGCCCCAACTCTCTTACCACCCTCTCTAAGCCTCGGAGCCCATCGGCCTTGTGGGGGTCAACGCTGGCAAAACCTATGAAGCGATCGCTCATACGGCATAGTTCCGCGATCTGCTCGTTGGAGAAGATCTGACACCCCTTCGCCGTCGAGCAATCGATGGGCAAAAGGACGGCCTTTTCGATACCGGCAGCATCCATCTGGAGGTGGAACGTCTCCAAAGGTTGGAGACGGTTGCCAATGAAGAACACCTCCCGGATAACCCTTTCCAATTCCTTGTACTTCTCCACCATCTCTCGGACCAAGACGGGATGGGTATGGAAATCTATCATCTCCTCTTCTCCCTTCTGGGGCGAAACGATCACGGCTAGAGAGGGCTTTCTCTATAGCCTCACGACCGGGTCCAAATGGGCAGGCCGATCTGGATCTAGTCCCTTAGCCATAGCCCGATAGTAGCCCAGCAGTTGCAAGGGGGGCATGAACAGGAGCCCTCTTGCTAGCTCCGAAAGGCCCGAGTGGAGAGGGATGACGTGGTCGACTCCCCCCAATTCGTCCTTGCTCCCCCTCTCCACGAGAGTCAGAACCTGGCCGCCGTACCTTTTCAGCTCCGAAAGGAGAGGCACCTCATAACTCATAGCCGAATTGGAGAGCAGGACGATTACTAGGCTGTTCTCGGCGACCATCGATTTGGGCCCGTGACGGAATTCCAGGGAGTGGAAGGCCTCTGCTTGGGAAAGAGACATCTCCTTCATCTTCAGGCTGGCTTCGCAAGCCAGCCCATAGTAGCCCCCCGACCCCAGAAAGAAGAACTGGGTGTATCTCTCATCCTCCGCTGTTCGCTGGATGAAGGGATGGCTCTCCTCCATCACCCTTGCTCCATGGGTCGGTAGGGCTTTCAGTTCGGTCTGGTAGTCGGCCCGTCCGGCCGCGATGGCAGCGCAGAGCTGGGCCGCCAGAAGCATGCTAGAGAAGGAACGGGTCTGGACTACACTCTTCTCCTCCGCCTCTCTGGCTACGAGGCTAAAGGAGGCACTCTTCACCAGAGCGCTCTCCTGGTAGCAAGTGATAGCCAATACCCTTTCTCCCCCTCTTTCCCTAAAGGTCTCCACCGCCTGTAAGGTTTCTGTGGTCTCCCCTGATCGGGAGACGGCCACCAGGAGCATCGCACCCTCCTGTATCAGGGAGCGTTCTGGATAGAGGAAGAGCTCCGAGGCGGGGAAGGCCGATGACCTGATCCCTGTTATGGCCTGAAAGGCAGCGGCCGCCGCCAAGGAGCAGTAGTAGGCAGAGCCGCACCCGGTAAAGACGACTTCCTCGAACACCTCTTCTTGAAGGAACCTCTCGAGGCACTGCTTTTGGTTTAGGACTTCATCCAGGGTGGCTTCCCAAGCAGCAAACTGCCCCATAATCTCACGGTACGTATGGACCCCTTCTTCCCCCGATCCTTGCCTTGCCAGCCCAGCAGTCCTCACCCGTGCCCCCCTTCATCCTGGTCAACTATCTTCCTCACCAGCACTGGATGAGCATGAAAATCGATCATCTCCTGCCTCCACACTGAACTATTCAGGAATGACCTCTATCAAAAGATATCCGGTAAACGTGACATCTATCTGCGCCACCGGGCCCTTGACCCTTCCCAATTCCCTATCGTTCACGTAATCTAACAAATAGTAACTCGCATCGGACAGGCCTCGCAACTCAATCGGCCCGCTGTAGGATTGGTTCTGTTGCTCGGTATAGAAGGCGTAGTACATCGTTCCATCTTTGACTATAACGTGCCCCTCTGGCTCATCATAGGCGATATCGTAGAGATCGAGATATTCCTCTTTGGATAGCATCTTCTCGTCGTAGATGGAGAGCCATCTTTCCCATATCCCCTCTCGCTCCGGCGATAAACTCCCATTCCCACAGAAGACGGCCTTTTACCTCCTCATCGCAAGGCTAGACGAACTTGGTGCCCGGGACAGAGCCGGTTCCCACAGCCGAGGCGAAATCTTGACCGTTGTCAGTCAACTCCACGTGGTCGGCATAGACTGCTGCCTCTGGCCCCATTAGAGCCTTGAAGGCCTTCACCCTTCTCCTCACCTGCGCAGAACTCGTCGGATCGGCGGTCACCGGCTGATCGATGTAGGGAAGCAGATAGAAGTTGGGTGGAGTCCCACAGGAGCATATCTCGGTCACACTGTAGGCCTTGAGCCTCTTAGTAGTCTCATAGATTAGTTGATAGATGGTCGCTAGGCCCTCCAATGACTCTTCAGGGTAACGATGGTTATGTGCTGGGTTATAGCAGGGGGGAACGGTGTAGATGTTATCAAGGTTGTGACCGTCAAACCCCCAGTCGCTGATGAACTTCTCAGTTAGATCCACGATGTACTCCTGGACCTCCGGCAGGGCAGGACACAGCATTCCCAGATCACGGTTATTCTTGGCCGCGCTTCCATCTTCGTTCAATATGAGCCACTCTGGATGCTCCTCCACCACTTGGGAGACGCCATACCCGTGTGATTCCCAGCGGCCGGTACCCTCCTCAGCAGCCAGGGGGTACCACCATATCTTGACGTAGAACCTCTTTTGGTGGAGAGCCTCGACCAGTCGCCTCATATCGGCCTCTCCTTGGGGGAAAGTGTCTTTTCTAGGGCCCCAGTCGCCGTAGGCATCGAACCATCGATCGTCGATCACTACCCAGTGGATGCCCAGTTGTTCCAGTTTCGGTAGCACTCCCAGGATCTCGTCGATCGTAAAATCGAATTCGTATCCCCAACTGCACCAGATCGGTTCATATGCCTCCTCCGAGGATTTTGAGATCACGATCCCCTGGGCGGCCATTAGTTCCGCGTAGAGCCTCAAGGGATCGAAAAAATCTCCCCTATTGACGCAGATCATACTCCTCAGTGTGGTGTAACTCCCCCCAGGGGGAAGCACGAGGGGCTCTTTGTTGAGGAGGTAGACGCTTACCCCTTCCGATGCTTGAGCCTGGACAGGCATATACCAGAGCCTTGGGCCCGGCTCTAGATGGGCAATCGCTATCCCCATCTCCTGGTTCCACAGATACAGTAGAGGGATGCCTCCCCCCTCCCCGCTTTCGACCATTCCCAAGTAGTTCTCGCGGCGCGATACGCTGGATAGAGGCAAGACGAAATCCTGTCCCCATTCAAACGAGCCTCCTTGGAAAGACCAGAATTCGTAGGGCTGATTGTCGGGATCGGTGAGGGAGGAATCGAGGCGCAAATAGTTGTCGTATATCTGGTCGATGCGTATTTGTTCAGAGGATAGATTCTCATAGGTTGTCTGAAGGATAACCACCCGTGGATAGTCTTCATACTTTTCGACGTTGAGGACCTTTCCTATCTGCACATCGGGCGTTTGGGCTAAGCCAACTATGGTTAGCCTTTCACCTTCCCCAAATTCGGTTTTGATCTTGGAAGTGTGAAGGCTATCTCGGTCCAGTGTAAACTCCTTTATCGGCACTCCGCCTATGATCAGAAACTGGGGAGGCCTGGCTCGCTCGCTCTCGCTACTGGCGTCGTTGATGGAGAAGAGCCTTTGATCATCACGGAAGAAGACCTTGAAATAGGTCTCGTCATCTATTCTCAATTCCAAGGGGCTGTTCCTGACCCAGATATAGCCCTCAGCAGTTGAGGACGCCTGGGGAGTAGGGACTGGTGCGGCGCACTTGCAACCCACCGATAAAAGTAGCCCCAAGATCGGAATCAGAGCCACGACCAACTTTAGGCTAACCATCCTTTCCGTCTCTTTCCAGGTATTGACCTTCTAGCAAGGCCTCTATCTCTTCTATGGTAGGCTGACCAGCGGTTCCCCCTTGCATCCTCGTGGAGAGAGCTCCACACAGACAGGCTACCTGCAGGCTCTGAGAGAGGGAGAGCCCTTTCAGGTATCCGTAGACGAAACCGGCATCGAAACTGTCACCGGCCCCAGTGGTGTCCACAACCTGGACGGGTGGGGGTTCCTGTCGCACTACCACTCCCCCCTTTCGGGCAACAGCCCCTTGGGCCCCCAGCTTTATGACCACCAGTGGGATATACCGGGCTAGGGCCTCCAAAGCCGCCTTAACATTGGGAGCCTGGGTGATATGAAGGGCCTCCTCTGCATTGGGTATGAAGAGGTCAATCCAATCCAACGTGGCTCTTAACGCCCCATCCCATCTCTCATCGGGGTCCCAGCCGGTGTCGAAAGATATGGTCAACCCCGCTGCCTTTGCGCGAGCGAAGAGGGCAGCCAATCCCTCCCTTAAGCCGCTTTGCAAGAAGTAAGAGGACACATGGAGGTGGCAAGCGTTCCTCAGGATAGCTGCATCGATCTCCTGGGCACGAAGGCTGGCAATGGAGCCAAGATAGGTCAGCAAGGCCCGATCCTGGGGAGTGGATAGGCTGATCGTTATACCCGTCTTCACCTGCCTATCTCTTATGATATACTTGGTTTCCACACCCTGAACAGCTAGCTCCTGCGTCATATAACGACCGAACTCATCATCGCCGGCCTTCCCAATGAAAGCAGTTGTCAGACCTAACTTGGCGGCCTGGCAAGCGAAGATGGCAGAGGAGCTCCCGATGGTTAGAGTCGCATCTTCAACGATCTTTTCCTGACCCAACTCCGGCCAGAGGTCGCCGCCTCTCACGATGAGGTCAACATTGATCTCGCCGATTACCAAAACATCAAACTCTGCCAAGGTTCCACCTACCTGCTATTTATGCCCATAGGGTAGCGGCCCAGAGAACCGTATCGCGGCTCCTCAACCCACCAGTGCAGCAGAGCCAAACCAAAGGAAGTCATGCAAAGGGAGAGCAGAAAGAGCATCTGATAGCCCCATCTGTGTGCCACCAGGCCACCTACCAAAGGGGCCAGGCCGATAAAGGGAGCCATGAGGCTGTTGCTCAGGCCGATGTAGGTTGGTCGGTCGCTCGGCCCACAGAACTCGAAGGTGATGCTGAGCCCCCCGATGTCCCAACCGGCCCACGCTGCCCCCAGTAGGGCAAAGACACCGTAGAATCCAGCTACCGAATTGGAGAGCAGCGCCAAGCAGAGGGCCAGCCCGGACAGAAAGCTGGCCCCTTCGAGCACCAGTTTGTGCCCCCATCTATCTCCTACCATTCCCCAGGCCAGGTTACTGAGCATGCTACTGCCCAGAGAGAAAACGGTGAAGAGGGCTGCTTGAGCGTCCCTGAGTCCAAATTGGCCCACAGCATAGACGGCGAGAAAGCCGATAGCCATTCCGCCGAGGCCACCTATGGCCCTGGCTGATAGGTACCGTCGGAAATTCCTATCCCTCCGTAACACATCTGGCAGGCGCTGTCGCCAGTAACGCCTCCCCTTCAAGGGCAAGAGAGATGGCCTTTGAGGTGGCTCCTTGGTTAGGGCCAAGAAACACCAAGAGATAGTCATGACCACAAAAGCGATGAAGAAGCAGAGGGCGAAATTCGTGGCATAAGGATACCGGGCCAGAATAGAGCGAGCGCAGACGGCTCCCCCTACACCCAATACACCGGAGATCAGATTTGATATCCCAAAGAACCGCCCCCGGCGGCGCAAGGGTATGATCTTGGCCATCAAGTCCTGCCAAGCGGTGCCTCCCAAACCACCAGCGAAGGAGTGACAGGCTAGCAGGCCAAAGAAGATAACAAGTAACAGGCCCTTAGACGCGCTGGCGAGCCAGAATGTGGCGCTGGCCAGAAGGAGAAAGGGTAGCCGCTCTACCGCTCCCACGACTAGAACCAGAGGTTTCCTCCGGGCCAGACGCTCCAGCAGAGGGGCAGTAACTATTTGGGGCAGAAACCAGCCCATGTTGGCCAGGGTCAATACTAGCCCGATGAGCACCTTGGACGAAGTGAGGTGGCTTACATACACTGGCAGGATGGTTCCCACCGAGGCGAAACTCATCCCTAAACTGAAGAAAGCCCAATCTAGAGCATTGACCAGAAAGTTACGCGCGAAGTAACCCTCTATCTGCTGTTCAAATTCTGTATCGTCACCTATGGCACACACAGATTGTTGACTTGTTTTTTGCACAGCGGGTTTAAAGGCTCTAGTCTGGCTCGTGGCCGAGGTTGATGACCAGCCGGCCCAGAGAGCGCACGGTGGCGAGAGGCACATACCCTCGGGCTTGTGCGCGAGCGTAGGCGTCATCGATCTGCTCTGGCAGTTGGGTATAGTCTGTAGTTAACACCAGTTTGCCCGCTTCCACGTAGCGATCCAATACACTCTCTCTTTGAGCTGTTGCCTGGGGAGGAGTGGGTTCGTTATCCCTGGGGTATCCATAGTACAGACTTTCCACCCCAATACCGGTTACCACCTCCATGTAGTCCTCGAAGAGCAACCCCAGTTCCTCTGCATTTTGCGGAAAGATGCCGAACCCTGGGCGGCGCTGACGGGCGTAGTTCACAAGGGAGATGACGAAATCCGCCATCTCTCGCGCTGACGTCTCCCGCCCTCGCTCCTCATAGTATTCGTAAGTGTCGACCTTGTCCAGATAGACACCATCGAAGCCTAGTTCCAAGATTTGGTCCAGATAGGCCTCCGGCGAGCCGAAGATGATAGCTTGCCACCCGGGCTCCCAGTATCTCACCGTGTAGTTATCGAGCCAAACAGGGTTCCTTTCGTCCAACCAAGGGGGTGGAGCCTGGTACCATCCGCGTTGCCAGTAGCGCCGATAATCCTCGGCCTCGCCGATGCTCATGTAGCACAATATTATCTTTTCGCCTCCGGGACTACGCTTCAGGTCTTCAATCCGCTCAGGGGAGTAGCCAGCGGCCGCGATATCCAATATCAGGAGATCGTACTTGGTTTCCCCTATCTTATCGACTCTCGCCCGTTGTAACTGGTAGAGGAAATCATTAACCTCGTGCCAAGGAGGCTCCTCCTGCCCCATCCAACGCCTACTTATCGCCAACCATATGCCTGTCAACAGGACCACGGTGAGAATGGCACCGATCGTCAATCCGCTGTACCGCTTCCAAAACACAAACCCTATCCCCTACTGCGGGTACCCTCTTCCTGAGTAAGGTCAGGATGGCTTGGAGTCCTACTTGAACCCTGTCAAGGCCATGCCCTCCACAAACCAACGCTGGAAGATGAAGTAGGCGATTATCACCGGCAACACCACCATGATGGAGGCCGCCATCACCAGATCGTTGCGGGTGCTATGCTGTGTGCTATACCAGGTGAGGACGATGGGCAAGGTGCGCCTCTCCGTAGTGGTGATGACGATCAAGGGCCAGAGATAGTCGTTCCAGACCCACATGAAGGTGAAGACGCCCAGGGTGGCTATGGCCGGCCCGATTTGGGGCAGGATGATCCGCCAGTATATCCCGAACTCGGAGCAGCCGTCTACCCTGGCCGCGTCGATCAGTTCGCTGGGGATCGTCTCGATGAACTGTCTCATCAGGTAGATGCCGAAGGCATCTACCGCGCTGGGGATGATCAAGCCCCACAGTGTGTCCAACAGGTGCAACTTCACCAGGATGAGGTAGGAAGGGATCATGGTCACCGCACCGGGGATCATCATGGTGCTTAGGAGTAGACCGAAGATCATCTCCTTCCCGGCGAAATGGTATTTGGAGAAGATATACCCTGCCAAAGAACTAGAGAGGAGTACCAGGGCCGTGACGCTCACCGCAACAAACAGGCTGTTGAAGTAGAAGCGTTCCAGGGGAAGCCTGGGGTCGTGCAAGATGGTGCGGTAACTGTTGAGGGTAGGGTTTTGGGGCAGGAAGGTAGGCGGAATACGAGCGATCTCTGCTGCGGATTTGAAAGAGGCGGAGAGCGACCACAGGAAGGGCATCACAGTAGCAAATATGCCCAAAGTGAGGAGTACATAGAGCAGGGAGCGGCTGGATATGCGTGCTACTTTGGCCATCGGTAACCGCAGGGCTCTTCGCCTCCTCTCAGCCGCCATTTCTTCTACTATACTATCCATCTCAATACTCCCACTCCGTTCTTAAGAGTCTCGTCTCCACGACGGTGATCATCACGACCATAAGGAAGAGCACCATGGAAACGGCTGCCGCCCACCCCATCTTCTGGTATCTGAAGGCATACTTGTAAACGTTGAGCACCATGGTGTGAGTGAGATCCCGAGGCCCTCCATCGGTCATCACCTCGAAGATCACGAATACCTGGAAAGATGAGAGCATGGTCATCACCACCACAAAGGCGAAGACGGGCCTCAGCAAAGGCAGAGTGACCTTCCAGAAGACTTGCCAGGCGTTTGCTCCATCCACCACAGCCGCATCACGGAACTGTCGGGGGATACCTTGTAGGCCAGCGAGGAAGATAACTAGGTTATAACCGAAATCCTGCCACAGGTAAGCCACCACTACCGCTAACATGGGCAACGGGATCCCCAGTATACCCGCTCGGGGGTCGCTCAACCAAGCCTGGCTAGGGAGCCCTACCATTTTCAAGATCTGGTTCAAGAGGCCCTTGGCCGGATCGTACATATAACCCCACATTATGGCTACCGCTACCGCCGAGGTCACAACGGGGAGAAAGTATATGGCCCTATAGATGACCTGCAACCTCTTACTCACCGAATTTATCAGCACCGCCAAGGGGAGGGTCAGGGCCAGGTTAAGAGGCAAAACAAGGAAGGCGAAGAGGAAGGTATTG
>DAOULQ010000224.1:0-20671 GCA_034419095.1 Anaerolineae bacterium
CATCTATGGTGCCAAAACCCAGTCAGGTACCGTCCATCCGCTTAAGAAACAGTCACCGCGCTTGGTTACAAAATATGTTGCACAACCGAGCAAGGTTCGGTTACATGTTTAAATTGCTTGACAGGGCCCCTGTAACTCGTCACTCGAAAGGAGTATCCCGTCATATCAACGACGAACCATCGAGATCATCAGGCGCGGGAACCCCCATCAGGTGCAAGATAGTGGGCATGAGGTCGACTATCTCTGCCACCCCTTTAGAGAGCCTTTGTCCCTCGATATAGAGGAAAGCGTCGTCGTAGGTGTGCATCCCCACCAAGGGGCCCCTATCGGTCAGACACTCTTTCTTTATAGAGCCCTTGAGATCGTACCCCCTCTTGGGCTTCACCACCAGGTCTGGAGCCTGAGCGTAGCAATCCCCGGTATATAGTTCTTCTCGCCGGAAGACCCTCTCTATCATCGACTCTTTCGTCTCCGGGTCCTCAAGCCTACTGAGCCCCTCCGCCAACTCCCTCCTCAATCTCTCATACTCCTCGCCCGGCTCCACGCTGCCTCGTGGCTCTCTACCTTCTAAGTTCAGGTAGACCCGGCCGGGGTCCATGCTATAGGCCTTTGACCCTCCCTCGATATCCGACCAGGATTGGGGAGGCTCTTTGGAGAACCGCAACCACCCCTTCTCCTTGAGCCAGTGGTTGATGTAGACCTCTTTCTTCAGCAAACAGAAGCCGTGATCCGAGAGGAGGATGAGAGTGGCCTTCCCCTCCAGTCGCTGGTGGAGTTCCCCCAGGAACTCATCCAACCGCTTATAGAAGGCCAAGAATCGCGGCCCATACCGGGGGTCGCCCAACTCCATACCCTCCCAGAGGAAATGGTGCAGCCGGTCCGTCTCCATGATGTGGAGCATGAAGAACTCCCAAGCCTCGGACTCTAGGAAATGAAAAGCCGCCTCCACCCGCTTTTGCAGGGTGTAGTCCAGATCTTCGAGTAATTTATCCTTCGACTCCCGGGCTTGCCAGGGGTCGACATCGATGCGGTAGCCCATCTCCTCCAGTTTCTCTCCCACCCATGGAGGGTAGGTGCCCGTTTTTACCTTGGGCATCAGGAAGCCCGGCACCAAGATGCCGTTCACCTGCCGAGGGGGGTAGGTAACCGGCACATTGATCACCACCACCCGCTTGCCGCTTTTGCTCAACACCTCCCAAAGCGTCTCGCTCCTCATGCACCTGGAACTGGCGATGTAGATCTCGTAGGAATCTGGTTGACGGTCCACGAAGCCGTAAATGCCGTGCTTCCCTGAGTTCCTCCCGGTCATGAAGCAAGACCAGGCCACCGAGGAGACGGTGGGCAAGACGGAGTTCATAGGACAGATGGTCCCCTGTTCGAAGATGCGGGCTAGATGGGGGAGTTCACCTTCACGGGTCAAGCGGGTGATGAGGCTGTAGGGTGTACCGTCCAAGCCGATGACCACAACCCGCTTTTCTTTAGATCCCGCAGGAGCGGGAGTCCCCTCTTTCCGGTTTAGAACGCTCATCGGTCTTCGGCCTCCTGACGTAGTAACTGCCAGACGGAACTATAGCACGACAGAAGCACAGGAGCAAGAGGAGATATCTTCAATGATACAATAGACATCCAGGGGGCTCTTGTCAGGGAGTAACTCCTGGCGGCACTCCAAAGCCCAAACCGCTACCCCACCGGCCCCAAGCGCATGGAGCGGGTGAACTCCTCGGCGAAAGAGGGGTGATTGGTCAACTCTATATACTCGACCCTCCGCGCGATCTGGGCAGCTTGGGCCCGCATCTCCTTGGAGATCAAGACTATCTTGGCTCCCATCCCCGCGGCGTTCCCTACTTGTTTGAACCGCTCCCGGGGCAAGGGGGGTAACATGCCGATGGCCACGCCGCTCTCTATGCCGATATAGCTGCCGAAAGCCCCGGCTATGATCACCTCCTCTAGATCCGAATCGGTAAGCCCGGCTTCGGAGAGGAGCACCTCTATGCCCGCCCAAACCGCCCCCTTAGCCAACTGTATCTCGCCGATGTCGCGGCGGGTGATGACGATCTCCCTATCCAAGCCGCTCTCCCCCTCTTCCACCAGGACGAACTCTTTATCCTGGTCGGTGCGCCGCACCCGGGAATGATCCCTCATCGCTCCCCTCTCATCGACTATCCCCAGCCGAAGGAGTTCAGCCACCGCATCTAGAACCCCTGATCCGCATAGGCCCACGGGGGGCAGATCGCCGATGGTCTGGTATTCGACCTGGGAGTCAACTATGCGGAGTCGCTCGATCGCTCCCCCAGCCGCTCGCATACCATCTTTGATATGCGCCCCCTCGAAGGCTGGCCCTGAGGCGCAAGAGCAACTGAGAAGCCTTCCCTCCAGGGCGAGGGTGATCTCGGTATTGGTGCCTATATCCAAGCCCAGCGTAGCCCGCTCCGCCTCGTGG
Organism: Anaerolineae bacterium; assembly: GCA_034419095.1. Taxonomy (GTDB): domain Bacteria; phylum Chloroflexota; class Anaerolineae; order UBA7937; family UBA7937; genus UBA7937. The sequence goes on from DAOULQ010000224.1 coordinate 2,441, forward strand.
ATCCCCGTGGCCAGGAGCATGGCCACATGGTCAGCACCTACGAAGCCAGCGATATTGGGCAAAAGATGCAGATACCCTCCCGGAGCGATGGACAACCCAACATCTCGGGCTTTGATATCCAGTGCATCGCTCACCGCCGGAACATAAGGCGCTAGGCCCAGTTGGGCTACGGGGAGACCGAGGAAGAGGTGATGCATCGCCGTGTTGCCCACCACCACAGCCTCTAGGATCTGGTCGGCCTCCACTTCACATTCACCGCAGAGGGCCTGAGCCAGATCGTTGAGGGCTCCCACGACCAAATCTCGCAAGGGGGTGGCTCCCTCTTTCATGGCGTAGGAGATTCGACTCATCACATCCTCGCCATACCGGATCTGAGGGTTCAAAACCCCCTTAGCCGCCAGGAGTTGCCCCGTGGCTAGATCGACCAGGTAGCCAGCGATCTTCGTGGTCCCCAAGTCGATGGCCAGGCCCAAAGGCTCTCGCCCCGGCGGCAAAAAGCCTATCACCTCCCCGCCCCGAAGAGCCGCACTCCCCGACCACTCGTTACCCCTCAACAGATGGGGCAGTCTTCGCAGCAACTCAAAATCGAAGGAGAGATCGGCCAGACCGTACTCCTCGGCCAACCGGGCCTGTAGCCGACTTCCATCAGAACGGAGATCCTCTAAGGTAGGCGGAGAGAGGAGTAGATCATACATCACCACCGCCGGCTCCACCGGCACCGGTAACTCCAACCCCTCGACCTGCATCCGTTGATCGGCGGGCAATGACTCGAGAGGGACGAGAACCCTGAGATCGCCAACTATTTCAACCTGGCAGGCCAAACGGAAACCAAGCGCCAATTCTCTCTCGCTCAGCAACTCCTTCTCCGCCGCGCTTAAGGGCGAGACCGCGCCGGATACAACCTGTATCTTACAGCGACCACACCTGCCTTGACCTCCACAGAGGGCAGCGAGCCCCACCCCGGCTTCCCTCGCCGCCTCCAGAAGGGAAGAGCCCAAAGCGGAACCACACCCCAGACCTAGGGGCTCGAACTCGACATATACACCCCGCCGACGCCGCATCATCGCACTCCTCTTTGACGAGCCTTAACCGCCGCAAGTGCCGACCCAGACCGACAGCACGAAAAGCGCAATTTATCGACCGTTGTGCTAGCCACTCTATATAGATTTTGCCCCCTTGTCAAGGAGGCATACAAAGTCCTACGGACCTCGGTACTAGATGATGAAGAACCTCACCTTCTGGTAGTGATCCGTCTCCGTGTCTGGCTTCCGGCTCAATTATTCCCAGACGACACCACCTATCGAGACCTGGGAGCATTTGGCCAGGAAGGGCTAAGGCTGCTATAATTGAAATCAGAAAGAGGCAAACGTCGGTTATTGAGATAGCCCATATATTGAGATCGGGAGGTCACCGTGCTACCGGAAAGCAAACTGAAAGAGATGCTTCTCCAGATGTACCTCATCCGCACCTTCGAGGAGAAAGCCGATGAACTCTACGCCCTGGGGAAGGTCCACGGGACTATGCACCTCTCCATCGGCCAGGAGGCGATGGCCGTGGGAGCCATCGCTGCCCTCCGCCCCGAGGACTACATCTTGAGCACCCATCGGGGGCATGGCCATTGCATCGCCAAAGGCGCCGATGTGAAAACCATGATGGCCGAATTCATGGGAAGGGAGACCGGTTATTGTCGCGGCCGCGGAGGCTCCATGCATATCGCCGATATGGAAGGCGGAAATCTGGGAGCCAACGGCGTGGTAGGCGGCGGCATGGGTATGGCCGTGGGAGCAGGGCTGAGCATTAAGATGAGAGCCACCGGCCAGGTGATACTTTGCTTCTTCGGCGATGGAGCGGCCAATAGAGGGATATTCCACGAAGCCCTCAATATGGCCGCCATCTGGACCCTTCCCGTGGTCTATCTCTGTGAGAATAACCAGTACGGTATGTCCATGTCGGTGAAGAGGGCTTTCCCCATCGAAGATATCGCCGATAGAGCCGCGGCCTACAACATGCCCGGTGTAGTGGTGGATGGGAACGACCTCTTGGCCGTCTATGAAGCCACCCTAGAAGCGGTGGAGAGAGCCAGGGGTGGCGGGGGGCCCTCTCTCATCGAGGGGAAGACCTACCGTTGGAAGGGCCATTCCAAGAGCGACCAGGAGCGGTACCGCACAAAAGAGGAAATAGAGAAATGGAAGGAGAGGTGTCCCATCCGTCGCTTCCAAACCAGACTGATAAATGAGAAGGTGATCGATGAGGCGGAGGCCAGCCACATGGTAGAAGAAGCAAGGCGGCTCATCGAGGAGGCGGTGGCCTTCGCTGAGGCTAGCCCCGAACCCTCGGTGGAGACTATCCTGGAAGGGGTGTACGCGCCATGAGGGAGATCACCTACGCCGAAGCGATACGGGAAGCCCTCCGCCAGGAGATGCAACGCGACGAACGGGTCTTCCTCCTGGGCGAGGACCTGGGGGTCTATGGGGGAGCCTTCGGAGTCACCTATGGCCTCCTGGAGGAGTTCGGTGAGGAGCGAGTTCGAGATACCCCTATCTCCGAGGCGGCCATCGCTGGAGCCGCTATCGGCGCGGCCCTCACCGGCATGCGGCCCGTGGCCGAGATCATGTTCATGGATTTCGTCACCATCGCCATGGAGCAACTGGTCAACCAGGGGGCTAAAATCCGCTTCATGTTCGGGGGGAAAGCGAAAGTCCCCATGGTCCTGCGCACCCCCGCTGGCGCAGGCACGGGAGCAGCAGCCCAACACTCTCAGAGCCTGGAAGCATGGCTCGTCCACGTCCCGGGCCTCAAGGTGGTCACGCCCTCCACACCCTATGACGCCAAAGGGTTGCTCCTGGCCTCCATCAGAGACGACAACCCGGTCATCTTCGTGGAGCACAAACTGCTCTACAAGACCAAGGGTCCTGTCCCCGAGGAAGATTATACTGTACCCTTGGGTGTGGCCGACATCAAGCGGGAAGGGAAAGACGTAACCATCATCGCTACCTCGCTCATGGTGGTGCGGGCTCTTCAGGCGGCAGAGGAGTTAGCCAAAGAAGGGATCGAAGTGGAGGTGGTCGATCCTCGAACCTTGAAACCCCTCGATGCCGAGGCGGTCAACCGGTCGGTGATGAAGACCGGGCGAGCCCTCATCGTCCACGAGGCTTGCCTCACCGGGGGCGTGGGAGCGGAGGTAGCGGCCACCATCGCCGAGGGGCCAGCCTTCGACTACCTAGACGCCCCTATAAAGCGGCTGGCGGGGCTCGATATCCCCATCCCCTACAACCGCACCCTGGAATACCACACCGTACCCCAGGTGGAGAACATCATAGAGGCAGCGAGGGGATTGGTAAGGGGGTAGAGTGGCCCGTCGGGATGCGTGTTCTGGTGGCGTCAGCCTGTCCTGGCACGTGACAGGCCAGGGATGTTACCATCTGATGCTTCTTTGGCTGTCAGAAGGTAGCTCCTGACAACACTAAGCACTAAAAAGTCAGTTGAAAGGCGAGGCCAAATATCTCCTGGCGCTCTCTGCCAGAATCGCCGCCCCGATGGGCAACGCCTCTTCGTCCAGGTCGAAGTGAGGGCTGTGGCCGGGGCGCATCTCCCCTTTCTTAACCCCTAGACGGAACATGGCCCCCGGTGCCTGCGCCAAGAAGTAACTGAAATCCTCCGCCCCCATGGCCGGCTCCTTGGGCAGGACTTTCTCCTCGCCCAGTAGGTCTATGGCTACCCCTCGTATGAGTTGGCTCATCTTCTCCTCGTTCACCATCACCGGGTACCCCTTCTCAATAGCGAGGCGAAAGTCGCCGCCCAGGGCTCTCGCTACCTGGAAAGCCTTTTCCAGTTCGGTGTGAAGTTGTTCCCGTACCTCCTCTTCGAAACTCCGGATGGTGCCCGTTAACTCCACCTCCTCGGGGATGACGTTCTCCACTGTTCCCCCGTGGATGCTTCCGATGGAGATGACCGCCTGCTTCACCGGATCGATGCGGCGGGAGACTATCCCCTGAATAGCCGAGATCACTTCCCCAGCGATGAATATGGGGTCCACCCCTCGATGGGGATGAGCGCCATGACAGCCTCGCCCCACGATAGTGGCCTCAAAAGAATCGACCGCCGCGGCCATGGGGCCAGGGCTTATCTTGACTACGCCGCTCTCCGTCTCCGAATCGACGTGCAAGGCCAAGATTGCCCCCACACCCTCCATAACCCCCTCTTCGACCATCCGCACGGCCCCGCTTTTGCCTTCCTCATCAGGGCGCTCCTCCGAGGGTTGAAAGAGGAAGCGCACCTCCCCTTCCAGTTCCACCTCCTTGAGCAGCATGGCCACTCCCAAAACCATAGCCACGTGGGCGTCGTGGCCACAGGCGTGCATCACCCCGGGAACCCGGGATCTGTAAGGCACCTCGTTCAATTCCTGAATAGGCAGAGCGTCCATGTCGGCCCGGATAGCCGCAACAGGGCCTCCCTTCCCTAGATAGCCGATAACCCCCGTCTTGGCCACCCCTGTCTGAACCTTGATGCCCAGCGATTCCAGGGTCTCGGCTATCAGGCCTGCGGTCTTCACCTCCCGAAACCCCAACTCCGGGTGGCGATGGATGGCGCGGCGCAGCCTGACGAGTTCGCTCTTCAACCCCTTGGCTCTGGCAAACATTTAGCCTCCCACTCTTTTTATGACTAACGACCACCCAAATTCTACCCCAGAGGGAACTCTTTGTCTATCCTTTGGCCGCCTACGCTACAACATTGACTTGTAGGTAGAAGTGTGTTAGAATTCATAATCGAGATAGAAGTTCCTCGCTCAGAATAACTGCACGATGCGTATGAGATAGGGGAAGGAGGTGGGGCTATTCCAAAAAAGGACCCTTTACCGCATCTCTATTTACCGCATCTCTATTTGAATGGAGGCGAAAGTATGAAGAAATTGGGTTTAGTAATTTTGGTTATCGCCGGTATCGTCGTGGCCAGTTGCGCTCCAGCAGCGGCACCAGAATGCCCAGAATGCCCACCGGTTGGACCGGTGACGGATCTGGGTGGTCGAGAGGTCCGCATTGCCGTGGAGAACGCCTATCCGCCCTTCAACTACATCGATGAGGAGACCGGGGAGGCAGTGGGCTGGGACTACGATGTGGGGCGCGCCATCTGCGAGAAACTGAACTGCACCCCAAACTTCGTGGAAGCGGCCTGGGAGGGCCTGTTTGAGGCCATGGCCGCGGGCGAGTATGACGTGGCCTTTGACGGCATCACCCTCTACTTGTCCCGATCTCTGATCGTCGACTTCTCCGATCCCTACGTCGAGTACGGCCAGGTGCTCCTGGTCCGAGCTGACGATGACCGGCCAGAACTGGCCGACGAGGAGAGCCTAGTGGCCTCGGACCTGAACATCGGCACCCAGATCGGCACCACCAATGAGGTCACCGCCCTGAAACTCGTCGGCGAGGAGAGAGTGGTGAGTTTCGACACCTACGACATGCCCGTTGTGGCTCTCATGGCCGGTGATGTGGATTCCGTCATCATCGACGAGGTGGCAGCCATTGGCTTCATGAGGGAGAACCCTGACCAATTGAAGGTCGCCTTCAACGTGACTGGCGGCGAGCTCCTGGCCTTCTGCTTCCCGCCCCTCAGCGATCTTGTGGAGCCTTTCAACTGGGCCTTGCAGCAGATGTTCGCCGATGGCACGATGGATGAGATCTGCCAGAAGTGGATCCTGCGGCCCTGCTCACCAGAGTAGGTCGGACTGCGGGGTGCTCTCGGCGCCCCGCAGTTCACAATTGCCCTGGATCTTCGACCCTCCCGCTGGCTTCACAAGGAGCGCCCAATGGCTATCCCGAGTGAAATTGAGAAGCCTCAGCCCAAGTTGATCCCCTGGATCGGAAAACTGGCGGAGGTGCCTTGGTGGGGCTTGATCATCCTCTTGATGGGAGTGCTCATCGTCTACTTCCTCTTCACGTCCGCTACCTATCAGGACGCCTTCTTCTTCCTCATCGCCGGCGTTCGACTCACTGTCCTGGTGAGTCTCATCTCCTTCGCCACATCCCTGGTTCTGGGGCTCATCGCCGGCCTGGGACGGGTCTCAAAGAATGTACCCTACTACACCCTCTCTTCCGTGTACGTCGAGGTGGTGAGGGGCATCCCTATCCTGGTCTTGCTCATCTACTTCGCCTACGTGGTGACACCCCTCGCCCTCCAGTTCCTGAACTGGTTGGGCACCTCTATGCTCCAGAACCTGGCCATCGGTCCCCTGATGCGGCTAGCCAACTCGCTCGCTAACCTCCATATCCAAGATGTGGATATGATAGTCAGGGCCATTGCGGGGCTGGCCTTCTGCTACGGCGCTTTCGAGGCGGAGGTCTTCCGCGCCGGGATCCAGTCGATCGAGAGAGGACAGATGGAGGCGGCTCGTTCCTTGGGGATGAGTTATTTCCAGGCCATGCGTTACATCATCCTCCCCCAGGCTATCAGGAGGGTCTTGCCCCCTCTGGGCAACGACTTCATAGCCATGCTGAAAGACTCCTCCTTGATATCGGTTCTGGCGGTCAGGGAACTAACCCACCTGGGCAAACTGAATCGGGCTCGAACCTTTCGCACCTTCGAGACCTGGAATACGGTGGCCTTTCTCTATCTCATTCTGACTCTCACCCTATCGCTGGGGGTTAAGTTCATGGAGAGGAGGATGACTTTTGAAGAGTAGCATGACTGAGTCGCTGCCCATGGATGACGACATCATCATAATCGACCATGTTCACAAGAGTTTTGGAAAGACCAAGGCCCTGGTGGATGTGAGCCTGAGGGTGAAGAGGGGCGAGGTGTGCTTCATATTCGGCCCCAGTGGCGGGGGGAAGAGCACCCTGCTCCGTTGCATCAATCATCTAGAGGCGCCTGATAGTGGCCACATCATCGTCGATGGCATCCCCGTCACCCATGCCAAGACCAACATAGATCTAGTGCGAGCCGAAGTAGGGATGGTCTTTCAATTGTTCAACCTCTTCCCCCACCTCACCGTTCTAAGCAACGTGACCCTGGCGCAGGAGAAGGTCCGCAAACGCCCCAAGGAGGAGGCGGAACGGGTGGCCATGGAACTCCTGGAGAGGGTAGGGATACCGGAGAAGGCAGACGCCTATCCCGGCCAGCTCTCCGGTGGACAGAAACAGCGGGTGGCCATCGCCCGGGCCCTGGCTATGAACCCCAAGATCATGCTCTTCGATGAGCCCACCTCGGCTCTGGATGCGGAGATGATCAAAGAGGTACTCGATGTGATGCTCGATTTGGCCCAGGAGGGGATGACCATGGTGGTGGTCTCCCACGAGACGGGGTTCGCCAAAGCCGCTGCCGACCGGATGGTCTTCTTGGATGTAGGGCGGATCATCGAGGAGGCGACGCCAGAGGAACTCTTCAAGAACCCTAAGGAGGAAAGGACAAAGCAGTTCCTCAGCCAGATACTCTATTGATAGAAACGCTCTCGAGAAGTTGAAGCCCTCCCCATGGGGAGGGCTTTTCTATCGCTGATAGGGTGTCCAACGAAAGGCGAACTACTCAAAGCAGTCGTATAGAGGCTCGCCTTCAAGGCAGGGCAAGAGCGGATGCTCCTCCATATAGACCCGGGCCTTCTCCCTCATAGCCCCCAGGTTCTCTAGGGTGTCGAATTCACTGGTGATCAGATAATTCCGCGGCTTCATGATCGACTTTTTCACCAAGGCGTTTCTGTAGCCGGGTTGCCTCTCCTTGAGCGCCTTGACCTCGTTGAACACCTTGAGAGTCTCTTCCTCATGGCCTTCCTTGATGGTGAAGATGGCAATTTCGACGACCATAATGTGCTCCTCCCGACTCGATAGAACGTAATGAAGACCTATTTGTAGTCAGTAGTTCGCTAAGGCGCTTCATAGTGAACATCGTGACCTCGCTCCTTCTTACACTCAAAGCCCTTCTCAACATAAGTCAGGTGTATCAGCCAGGCAAGATTAGGCTCATCCAGTGGCTTTAAGCCTCGACGATAGTGATAACATTCACCTTAAATATCTTACCATTGCTGTCCGCTTTTGACAACCCCTCATCGCTCCTCTAGAATAGATTTCAAGTAACGAGGTGTTTGCCATGCCAGAGCCGAGGGTTAGAGCAGAAACCCTGCGCCACTTTTGCCAGCAGGTTTTTGAGAGACTGGAGGTTCCTGAGGAAGACTCGGCCATCACGGCTGATGTCCTAGTGGCCGCCGACCTGAGAGGGATCGACTCCCATGGAGTCGCTCGCTTGAAACGGTATGTAGATGGTCTACGGGCTGGAAGAATGATAGCCAACCCCAAAGTCCAGGTGGTAAAAGAGACCCCTTCCACCGCTCTCATGGACGGGGGAGGGGGGCTGGGCCAGCCGATAGGGGTTCGAGCCATGAGACTGGCTATCGAGAAGGCCAAGGGAGGGGGAGCGGGTTTCGTCGCCGTTCGGAACTCCAATCATTACGGCATCGCCGGATACTACGCCATCATGGCTCTGGACTCCGATTGTATAGGGATTTCCATGACCAACGCCTCCCCCTCAGTAGTGCCCACTTTCGGGAGGGAGGCTATCTTGGGTACAAACCCCGTTAGCGTCGCTGCACCCGCTGGTCAAGAGCGACCCTTCGTCCTGGATATGGCTACTAGCGTAGTCCCCCGCGGAAAACTGGAACTCTACCATCGCCTGGCGAAACCCCTCCTTAAGGGCTGGGCCATTGATGAAAGAGGGGGCACAACCACTGGCGCAGGAGCGATCCTGAAGAACCTAAGCGAGCGATTAGGAGGGGGGATCCTCCCTCTGGGAGGCGAAGGAGAGGAATGGGGCGGACATAAGGGGTACGGCCTGGCGCTGATGGTGGATATCCTGAGTGGCGTCTTAGGGGGCGCAGGCTATGCCGATAGAGTCCATCCCAAAGGAGAAGGGGGCAAGATGAAGCCAGGCAACGTGGGCCATTTGTTCGGGGCCTTGCTGATAGAAGCCTTCCGCCCCTTGGAGGAGTTCAAGGCGGCCATAGATGACCTCATCCGACGCCTCAAAGGGTCGGCAAAAGCCGAGGGAGAGAGTCGCATCTATATTCACGGGGAGAAAGAATGGGAGATGGAAGAGAAGAGGAGAAAGCGTGGCATACCCCTCCATCCCCGCGTAGCAGTCATGATGGAAGAGATAGCCAAGGAGTTAAACCTCCCCCCTATTCTTGACAACCCCTCGAACATATGGTAGTCTAATATTAGTAATAGTTATCATAATTATCTCGAGGGCGAGAGATGGGCCACTTCTGGAACGCAACCCTTTACGGCGGTTTAGCCGGGCTAAGCACTCTGGCCGGCATCTATCTGGTTCTGATCAAAGAAGCCTGGGGGCGGCGGGGGTCTATCTACCTCATCAGTTTCGCCTCTGGAGCGTTGCTCTCGGCCGCCCTCCTCGATATCCTGCCCGAATCCCTAGAGTTAAACTCAAGTGCCTCGCTATATGTCCTTGTGAGTTTCGTCGCCTTCTACATCTTGGAACAGAACCTAGTCCTCCATGCTGGCCATGAAGATCTGGAATGTTGCGGGGACGAGGATAGACACCGACTCCACTCCTTGGGACTTATCTCCTTCCTGGGGATCGGCTTCCACTCTCTCCTCGATGGGGTGATCATCGGGGCCGGCTTCCTGGAGAGCACAACCCTGGGGCTCATCGCCACCATCGGCGTCATCTCCCATGAATTGCCAGAGGGACTATCCATCATAGGCCTCCTCTTCCACGCCGGGTTCTCTCGAAGGAAAGGGCTCATCTACTCCACCATCGTAGCCCTGGCCACCCCAGTGGGAGCCGTGGTCTCCTCCCTACTCCTTCGGGAGATCGAATCTAACCTCTTGGGAGCCCTTTTGGGCGTCGCCGCCGGTTCGTTTTTGTATATCGCCGCCTCGGACCTTATCCCCCAAACGCGCCAACATCGTAGCCCCTACATCATCCCTTTAGTCATGGCCGGGATGTTCACCTTATTCGCTTTAGGATTTGTTCTCGACTAACCTAGAGAGAGGTGGAAATGGTGAAGAGCGACTTAGAAGCCCTCAAGATGGCCATGGCCACGGAAAAGAAGGGGTACAAGTTCTACAAAGAGAGAGCCGACCAGACAGGATATCCAGAAGCCCAAAAGATGTTCCTCTCCCTAGCCGAGGACGAAACCCAACATCTTCACTGGCTAGAAGCGCAAGAGGAATCTTTGCTCGAGAAGGGGGAATGGCTAGCCTATGGGCTCCCACCTCGAAAGGCAAGGGCAGTGGACGGCCTCCCCATCTTCTCTTCAGTTGAAGAGAAGATGGGCAACTACCGCTCCGAGTTGTCAGCCCTCAAGTTAGGCCTAGAGATGGAGGAGAGCTCTCGCCAACTCTACCTGAAAGCGGCAGCGGAATGCCTCGACGAAAGAGGCAAAACCATGTACTCCCATCTGGCAGCCTGGGAAGGTGAACACTGGGAACTCCTCAAGAGGGAATACGATTTCTTGATGGGAGAGTACAAAAAGAGCATGGGCTTTGAGCCCTTCTAGGGGAGAGGATCATGGACCAAAAGGATGTGGCCCTACATGCGTTGGAGAAGGCGATACGTATCGAGAAAGATGGCCGCCGCTTCTACCTCCAGGCCGCGGAGAGGACAAATGACCAGCGGGGCAAGGAGATCTTTCTTACCCTGGCTCAGGCCGAAGAGGATCACCTGCGCATAGTAGAGAAGCAGTACGATTCCCTGAGCATGGGGAGGGGGTGGCTGGCCCTCGCCGAGGCGAGAAGCGAAGTGGATCTGGAGAGCCCCCTTTTCCCCCCAGGGCGAGAGGCACTGGAGAAGATAGTGAAGCCCGATGACAGCGATCTCGATGCCTTGCTCCTGGCCCTAGGTTTTGAGAACGACAGTTACGAACTCTACCGGAAAGGGTACGCCGAAACCGACAACCCTCAGGGAAGAGCGATGTATGAGTACTTAGCCGATATGGAGCGGGAACATTTTGAGACCTTGATGCGCAACTATGAACACCTCTCTCGCACCGGAAGTTGGCTGGGAGGATAGACAAGGTGGAGATATCATGATCAAGAACGACATGACCTTCAAGATAGGAGGAGAAGCGGGCCAAGGGGTAGAATCGAGCGGGGCTGGCTTCGCCCAGGCCCTGGCTCGAGGAGGCCTACACATCTTTGGACTACAGGATTACATGTCCCGCATCAGAGGGGGCCATAACTTCTACCAGATCAGGGTCAAAGAAGAGGATATCTACTCCCATACCGATGCGGTCCACCTCCTCCTCGCTCTCACCCCGCAAGCGATCAAAGAACATATGGAAGAGGTAGTCGAAGGGGGAGGGATCATATACGACGAGACCTGGCAAGTCGAAGAGAGAGAGTTGGAGGAGAGTGGCATCGTACCCTTCCCTGCTCCTCTGAGGAGGATCGCTGAGGAAGAGGGCGGCCACAGGGTGATGATGAATACAGTAGCCCTCGGGGTAGCTGCCGGTCTAACGGGGTATGACTTCGAGCCCATGGCTTCGGTCATCGAAGACAACTTCAGGGAAAAAGGATCTAGCGTTGTAGAGAGGAACCTCAAGGTGGCCGAAGCGGGGTACCGTTTCGCTCAGGAGAACTACTATCGATTCGACTATCGGCTAGAGGCCCTCGAGGCTCCAGCAAGGATGGTGATTAACGGCAACCACGCCTTCTGTCTGGGGGCCGTGGCCTCCGGCTGCCGCTTCATCTCCGCCTATCCTATGACCCCGGCCACCTCAATAATGGAATGGATGGCCACTCATGCCCAGCGGTACGGCATCATTATGAAGCAAACCGAGGACGAGATCGCCGCCATCTGTATGGCCATCGGAGCAGCCCATGTGGGCGCCAGGGCCATGACCGCTACCTCCGGCGGGGGCTTCGGTCTGATGGTTGAGGCTCTGGGACTGGCAGGGATGACCGAAACCCCTCTCGTAGTGGTGGAGGCTCAGCGGCCCGGCCCTTCCACCGGGCTAGCCACCAGAACGGAGCAGGGGGATTTGCGATTTATCCTCCACGCCTCTCAGGGAGAGTTCCCTCGCCTGATCCTCGCTCCAGGCACCGTCGAGGAGTGCTTCCAGGCAGGGGCCCGAGCCTTCAACCTGGCGGAGAAGTATCAATGTCCGGTCATCGTAGTTCTGGACAACTTCCTGGCCAACTCCCTGCGAGCCGTGAACAAGGAGGCGTTCGACTTCACTTCGGTAGAGATCGATAGGGGAGAGTTCCTCACCAGGGAGGATCTAGACAGGTTGGAAAGCGAATACAACCGCTTCCAGTTCACCGAGTCGGGTATCTCGCCCCGAGCCGTCCCTTCCCACCCCAAGGCTGTCTATGCCAACACCAGCGATGTCCACGATGAGCAGGGCCATATCACCGAGGAGCCCACAATACGAACAGGGATGATGAACAAAAGGATGAGAAAACTAGAGGTCGCGTGTCGAGAGATGAGGGAGCCAGAACTGTATGGGCCGAAAGAGGCGGATATAACTTTCCTAGGGTGGGGTTCGACCTATGGACCGATAAGAGAGGCGGCAAAGGCCCTCAACAAAGAGGGGAGGAGAGTCAACTTTATACATTGCATGGATATCTGGCCCCTACGCTGGGAAAAAGTGGGAGAGATGATGGAGAGGGCCAAACAGGCTGTGGCCGTGGAGAACAACTACAGCGGCCAGATGGCCGATCTCATAAGGACCTATACCGGGAGAGAGGTAGATAAGAGGATCCTAAAATATGATGGGCGTCCCTTCTCCCCGGATTACATCATCGCTCATCTGGGGGTGAAATGATGTCGGAAGTCAAAGATTTTGCCAGTCCGGTCCGGCCCACCTGGTGTCCAGGCTGCGGAGATTTCGGGATACTCAACGCTTTGAAGAGGGCCCTAGCCAGCCTGGACCTGGAACCCCACCAGGTACTCCTCGTCTCTGGGATCGGTTGTGGTAGCAAACTGCCCGATTACATGAGGGCCAACGGCTTCATGGGGATTCACGGCCGACCTCTTCCCATCGCCACAGGAGCAAAACTAGCGAACCACGAACTGAAGGTGATCGCCGTGCATGGTGACGGCGATGGGTATGGCATCGGTGGTAACCACTTCCTGCACGCTATGCGGAGGAACATCGACCTGGTAGATATCGTCCAGAACAACCAGATATATGGCCTCACCAAAGGACAATACTCCCCCACTAGCGAGCGGGGGTTCGTGACCAAGACCTCGCCAGAAGGGGCTGTAGAACTGGCGGTCAACCCCATAGCCCTGGCCTTGGCGGCAGGCGCTACTTTCATATCCCGAGGCTTCGCCGGCGAACTGCCCCATCTGGCCCAACTCATAACCCAAGCCATCGAACATAGAGGATACGCCCTCGTTGACGTGCTGCAACCCTGTGTCACCTTCAACAGAGTTAACACCTATGACTGGTTCAGAGCCAGGGTATATAAACTGGAAGAAGAAGAGGGGTACGATCCCTCAAACAGGGAGGCCGCCTGGGAGAAGGCGTTCGAATGGGGAGATAGGATCCCTATAGGTCTATTCTATCAAGTCGAGGGGCTGCTGACCTATGAGGACCAAGTTCCCGCTCTGCAGGCCGGCCCCCTGGTCAAACAAGGTCTGCGACCTCTCACCCCGGAGGAGATAGAAGCGCTCAAGCAGGAGTTCGTCTAGGAACGGGGAAGGGGATTTAAAGGAGAAAGAATGGAATAGCGAGAGTCCTAGGCGAAACCAGGGCGATTCCTGGAGTTACCCCTTCGACGTAGAAGGCACTTTGGACTACGTTTGTGGCATCCAACCTAGCCTAGAAGGGCGAATCGTAGTTGAATAACACGATAATGTAGTGGAGGGCGGGCGATGAGACAGGATGAAGGCGGGCTACCTCGATACAAACTGATCCTGAACCCCACGGACGGCTCACCGACTTCGGAACGGGCTACGGCTCACGCCATCTACCTGGCCCAAGAGACCGGCGCCGAACTCCTCGTCCTCCATGTGGTGGAGACAGCCATCGTCTGGTACACAGGCACCCTCTATCAACAGACGATAGATCAGTTGCGCGAATTCGGAGAGGAGGCCCTTAAGAAAGCGTTGAAGAGGGCTGAAGAGGAAGGCATAGCGGCTCGCTCCATGATGATCGATGGCCACTCCGGGACGGTCATCGTCAGGGTGGCTGAGCGAGAGGGAGCCGACCTGATCGTAATGGGAACCCTGGGAAGGAGCATGGTGGAGAAGGTGCTCGTGGGCAGCATCTCCCAGTACGTGGTCCGCCACGCCCCCTGCGCCGTTTGCCTGGTGAAATAGCCCTAGCCCTCTCGCGAGAATTCACACAGGACAACGCCTCTCAAGCCCTCAAAAGGAGAGTTGGGATGAGGCTCTTGGATGATCTGATCGCCTCATTGGAGGAGGACTGGCCGGTGGAAGAGGTGTGCACCTGCGTCTTCTGGACGGCGGTGGTGAGCAAGCGTTGTGGGCTGGCCTCCACCATAAGGGAGGTGGGCCCTCATGGGGAGCGGCGGGTGCGAGGGGTGGGCAGCCTCCATAAGAAGAGCGCCTTAGAGTTGGCCCAATATGTTAGGTCTGACCTCCCGTTGGAGGCCAGCATCGGCATGGCCAGCATCAACTCCCTTCTAGAGGTGGATGAGAGCCAATGTGTGGAACTGAACGCCCGCGATTTCCTATTGGAACGAGGTCGAGATAAGAAGATAGCCTTAGTGGGACATTTCCCCTTCATCGCCAAACTGCGGGAAGTGGCGGAGACCCTCTGGGTGCTAGAGAAATATCCGGCGAAAGAGGAGTTTCCAGCCGGGGCAGCGAAGGAGGTCCTTCCCCAGGCGGATCTGGTAGCCATCACGGGGACCACCCTCATCAATCACACCTTGGAGCATCTCTTATCCCTCTGCCGGCCGGATAGCCTGGTCATGCTCCTGGGCCCCACCACCCCCCTCTCGCCGGTCCTCTTCGACTATAGCGTCGATATCATCTCCGGCACAAAGGTCATAGATACAAAGACCGTCTTACGCTGCATCAGTCAAGGGGCCACCTTTCAACAGGTAGAAGGGGTAAGGCTTCTGACCATGACAAGGGACATACCAAGATGAGATCACAGGCATGCTCATCACACGTGTGATATAATTGAGGTGGAGGGCTAGAAAGCGGGGCTCTCTGACAAAGGGGAAGGCTTAGTGGCCTTGGGAAGAATTCGACTGGAGATGAGGAGGGGTAGAGATGGCTGTAGAGAGATGGCGACCCAGGTGGTTTAGAAGGTGGGAGCCGTTCCGGGAGATGGAGGAGATGGAGCGGCTCTTCGAGGAATGGCCCTTCCGTCCTTGGACTCGGCGGGCTTTGGCAGTGCGGGAGTGGGCGCCCCGAGTCGATATGCTCGACCGCGCCGACAAGGTGGTCGTCAAGGCCGAACTGCCTGGCGTGAAGAAGGAAGATATCGATATCTCCGTGGCTGGCGGCGTCCTGACCATCAAGGGAGAGCGAAGGGTCGAGGAGGAGGTCACGGACAAAGACTACTATTGCTGCGAGCGGTTCCGGGGCACCTTCTACCGGGCTATCCAGTTACCCACCGATGTGGAGACAGAGAAGATCGAGGCCAACTATGTGGATGGCATCTTGGAGATCACCTTGCCCAAGGTGCCCGAGGTCAAACCCAAGAAGATCGAGGTCAAAGTCAAGTAAGGGCAAGGGGAGCCCCGCTGGCCTACCCAACCTTTGAAGAGTTCTCGATCCCCCAGCCTAACCAGTTAGGTCTGGGGGATAAACTGGTTGAGAGGGGGAGTTATGCCTCTAGGAGCCCATATGTCTATCTCCGGAGGGGTGGATAAGGCGATCGACCGAGGCCAGGAGGTCGGCTGTGAGACGATCCAAGTCTTCGTCCGAACCCCCCGCCAATGGAAGATGAGGGAGTTCAGCCCGGAAGAGGTCGAGGATTTTAAGCGCAAAAGGGAAGAGACGGGGATAAACCCCGTCTTCGCCCACGATACCTATCTGATCAACCTGGGCTCTCCAGATGAAGAACTGTGGAAGAGGTCGATGGCGGTCTTCGAGGATGAATTGGCCCGCTGTGACGCCTTGGGACTCCCCTTTCTAGTGGTGCACCCCGGTTCCCATGTCGGCCAGGGGGAGGAAGCGGGGCTGGAGCGGATCGCCGAGGCCCTCTCCCTAGTCCTGGCCAAGAAGCCAGGATATAGGGCCCAGATCTTGTTGGAGATCACCGCTGGCCAAGGCGATACGCTAGGCTACTCCTTCCAGCAGTTGGCCCGACTTATGGATTTGACAGAGGGCGGAGAGGCACTAGGAATCTGCTTCGATACTTGCCACGCCTTTGTTGCCGGATACGAGATCCGCACACCTGAAGGGTATGAGGCCACTTTCCATGAGTTGAACGAACTAATCGGCCTGGAGAGGCTCAAGGCCTTTCACCTCAACGACGCCAAGGGGGATCTGGGAAGCCGGCTGGACCGACACCAACATATCGGCAAAGGGCATCTAGGAGTAGAACCGTTCCGTATGCTTCTCAACGACGAGCGGTTCCGGGAGTTGCCCATGATCTTAGAGACGCCCAAGGGGCCAAAGATGGAAGAGGATAGGGAGAACCTGAGAGTGCTTCGGAGCCTGAGGGGATGATTTTTATTTAACCGTTGTAGGGATGTTCGCTCAAGGAGGAGTCTAACGCATGCCTATCTACGAGTTTGAAGGCCGACTGCCCAAGATAGGACGAGAGGTCTATGTCCATCCCTCAGCCGATGTCATCGGGCTCGTCACCTTGGGCGATGGTTGTTTCGTGGGCCCCGGAGCCAGGATCCGCGGCGACTACGGGGAGATCATCATCGGGCGAGGGACGAGCATCGAGGATAACTGTGTAGTGCACGCCCGGCCTGGGGATATCACCCGTATCGGCGACCACGTGACCATCGGCCACGGCTGTATCATCCACAACGCCACTATCCACGACTGGGCGGTCATCGGCATGGGGTCTGTGGTGAGCGATTGGGCTGTGGTCGGGGAGTGGAGCGTGGTGGGGGAAGGAGGCGTGGTTAAGCAACGCCAGGAGATCCCCACCGGTCAGATCGGGGTTGGCGTTCCCGCCAAGATCATCGGCTCCGTCAACGAAGAATACAAGAGGGTCTGGACGGAGTTCAAGGAGATATACATCAGCTTGGCTAAGAGGTATCCAAAAGGTCTGAAGGCACTGAGATGAGAAAGTCAGGGTTCAAAGTACAGCCCATCGGGATAATCCACTCCCCTTATATCGACCCCCAACAGGTCCCCATCCAAGGCCGTTTCTCCGAAGCGGAGGGAGAGATAGAACTCTTTCCAGAGTACGAGGAGGGGTTGAAGGATATCGACGGCTTCTCTCACCTCATTATCCTCTACTGGTTCCACCGCGCAGAGAGCCATTCTCTCCTGGTGAAGCCCTTCCTGGATGATGAACCCCACGGCCTCTTCGCCACCCGTTACCCGGCGCGCCCCAACCCCATTGGCCTATCGGTGGTCAGGCTCTTGGAACGGAGAGGAAACATCTTGCAGATCGCTGAGGTCGATGTGTTGGATGGGACCCCCCTTCTGGATATCAAACCCTACGTCCCCCAGTTTGATGAGAGAAAAGAGGCCACCATAGGTTGGCTGAGAGATAGAGTTTAGAGTCCACCCTAGAAGCCCCGAGATCCGGTCCGACTCCATATGATATAATTTACCAGGGGGAAAATGCACGAACTAGGTATCACAGAGAGTCTTCTATCCCTGGCTCTAGAGCAGGCGACCCAGGCGCAAGCCCAGCGGATCACGAAGATAGAGGTGGTTATGGGCCAAGACTCCGGCGCAAGCGAAGAGTCGATAAAGTTTTACTTCGATTGTCTCACTCCGGGCACCATCGCCCAGGGAGCCACCATTTCCTTTGAGAGAGTAGCCACGCGCTTTCGCTGCCCCCGCTGCCAAAGGCTCCTTTCCCCTGCCTTGGCCAGTGGGGGGTGCCCAGATTGCGGAGAGCGCCATCTAGAAGTGGCCGCGGGACGAGAACTCTACCTGAAAAGCATCGATGTGGAGTAGTTGATGGCCTCTAAGAGGATCAAGATAACCGGCGTGGTGCAAGGGGTCGGTTTTCGACCCTTTGTCTATCAGTTGGCCCAGGAACACCGCCTCATGGGCTGGGTATGTAACACCTCAGCGGGCGTGGAGATAGAAGCGGAGGGGAAGGAAGAGGCTTTGGAGCGGTTCCTCCTCGATCTGCGAGCCAAGGCCCCACCTCTAGCC
>DAOULQ010000225.1:0-9321 GCA_034419095.1 Anaerolineae bacterium
CAACTTGCTCTTGCTTGAGGAAGTTGAAGGCTCTGGCCGCAGCACTCGAAGCCTGGAAGGTGGTTTCCTCGATATCGCTGGGGTAATGGGCAGCCCCACAGACGTAGATGCCTCGTTCTGCATAGTCACTAGGTCGTAGCCTAAGGCGAATATCAGGGGAAAAGCCGTGGCTATCTAGGGGTATCTTCAGCAGGCTGGCCAGAAAAGTGGCATCTTTCTGGGGAACTATTGGAGTCGCTAAGGCGAGCAAATCGTATGGCAGATGAGTTTCCTGCTTGGTAAGCAGGTCATAAACCTCCACTCTTTCAGCGGTGACCTGAAGCGCGGCCTCGCTACCGTACTGGATGAAGTCAACCCCCAGTTCTTTGGCCTTCCAGATATCTGCTTGGGCGTTATCCCCCTTCAGGTGCAGGTCGCGGAAGATCAAGGTGAGCCTCACCTTGGGGTGAGTTTCCTTGATCAAGAGGGCTTGCTTGAGAGCAGTCATGCAGCAGATGCCCGAACAATAAGCCGTTCTTTCATCCCTGGAGCCAGCACACAAGATCATCACCATTTGCTCTGCGTGGAGATCTCCCTTGGCCAGAACGCTTTCCAATTCCAACTGGGTGATTACCTTGCTGGTGCCATAGCGGAAAAGGCCGTAGGGCTGTCGAACCCAGGCTCCAGTGGCCAGGATGATCGCTCCCACGTCGAAAACCCTATCGTTTCCATCGCTGGTCACGACCACATGATAGTTGCCCACGGAGCCGGTTACTTCGCTCACTCGGGAATCAACGAGGATCTCCACGTTGGGCTGTCGTCTCAATTCTTCGATCTGGCCCTTCAGAAATTCCGAGGCTCGTTGCCCCGAGGGATAGAGAGTGTGTAGGTATCGGATCAACCCCCCCCCAGGTGGTGCTCTTTCTCGATCAATTTGACTGGAATTCCCCTCTCCGCCAGAGCGAGCGCTGCGGTCATGCCTGCGATACCGCCACCGATGACCAGTGCAGAAGGTGTTATCTTAACCTTATTACCTTCGTAAGGCTCCAATAGGGAAGCCTTAGCCACACCAGCCTTTACGAGATCGAGTGCTTTGGCCATCGTTGCTTCCCCCTCGGTCTGGTGCACCCATGCGCAGCCTTCCCGGATGTTCACCATCTCTAAAAGATGGCTATTGAGCCCGGCCTCTTGGCAAGCCGAACGGATAGGGATTTCGTGGATCCTCGGCGTGCAGGCGGCAACCACAATGCGGTTCAATCCAGTCCCTCGGATAGCCTCCTGCAATTCTGTCAGGTCGCGCCTAGAGCAGAGATAGGACATACTTTGGCTGAGGGCCACGTGCGGTAGTTGCTCCGCTGCCGTAGCAAGGGACTCGGTATCGAGATGGGAGGCGATCTCCGTGCCGCAATCGCAAATGAAGACACCAACCTTCAGACTATCCTTCGCTCTACTCTTCATCTGAGGTTTGCTCTCCTAGAAGTGAACGGTAGTCAACCGAGAAGTGTGGTTCCAGATAGTGATCCCCACAGATATGGCAGGAGTGGTGATGAAAGGGGGAATCCCACTGGTGGACGTCTTTTTGTTCCTTGGTAATGTCCTCCAGTTTGAGAGCACCCGTGGGACAGATAAGGACGCAAGTTCCACACTCGATACATGCGTTGGAGGCGATCTCAAAGGGAGAGCCTATCTTCTTCCCCATACCCCGATTCACCAGGCTGATGGCGGCTACCCCCACGATATCCCGGCAGGCACGCACGCACAAGCCACACAAGGTGCAATCATCGGGAGGTAGCCTGAATCGAGGCTCGGCAACGCCCAATTCATTGGCTAAGGCCCTAACCAAGGGGAGGTGTTCGCCAGAAGCCATGAGGAGTTCCACCGTCACCCGCCGAGAACGACGGACCATCTGGGAGTTGGTATGCACCACTGCGCCCTCCTCGCAAGGGTAGGCGCAGGAGGCAACTAGGCGGGAGCCTCGTTTGCCCTCTAACTCCACCACACATAAGCGACAGGCAGCGTAAGGCTCCAAGGCCTCGTGGTAGCACAGGGTAGGGATAAAGATGCCCATATCCTGTGCTGCCTCCAGGATGGTAGTCCCCTCCTCGACCTCTATCTCTTGATTATCGATCGTCAAGCGGATCATTTTTAACTCACCGATAGGGCATCGAACTTACAGAGTTCCTTACAGAGGCCACACCGTACGCAAAGATCTTGGTCGATAATATGGGGGTTGCCTTTCTCTCCGCTGATGGCCTCCGTGGGACAGTTTCGGGCGCATACCATACAACCTGTGCACAGGTCGGCGATCACCTCGTAGGTGATGAGCTCGGGGCAGACTTTGGCCGGACAGCGTTTCTCATAGATGTGGGCCTCATATTCATCCCGGAAGTAGCGGAGGGTGGAGAGGACGGGATTAGGTGCCGTCTGACCGAGGCCGCACAGGGATGAACTCTTTATGGCCTCGGCCAACTCTAAGAGGTAGTCGATATCGCTCTCTTGCCCCTCGCCCTTGGTGATACGAGTCAGCGTCTCCAACATGGCCTTGGTGCCTACGCGACAGGGCACGCATTTGCCACACGATTCCTCTTGCACGAAGGTCATGAAGTACCTGGCTAGATCGACCATACAGGTATCTTCATCGCAGATGACCATGCCGCCCGACCCCATCATCGCTCCTAGTTCGGTCAACGATTCGTAGTCGATGGGGGTGTCGAGGTGCTCTTTGGGGATACAGCCACCCGATGGACCACCGATCTGGACCGCTTTGAACTCCTTGCCGTGGAGGATGCCGCCTCCGATGTCGAAGATGATATGGCGTAGGGTAGTGCCCATAGGCACCTCGACCAAGCCGGTGTTGTTGATCTTGCCCACCACGGAGAATATCTTGGTGCCCTTGCTCCCTTCGGTACCTATTTGAGCGTACCAATCAGCACCTTTCTCGATGATGAGGGGTACATTGGCCCAGGTCTTAACGTTGTTGATGTTGGTGGGCTGGCTCCAAACTCCCTCTTGAGCAGGGTAGGGTGGTCGCGGCCTGGGCTCCCCGGTGCGACCCTCGATGGAGGCCATGAGCGCTGTCTCCTCGCCGCAGACGAAGGCTCCCGCTCCCAGCCGTATCTCGACGTCGAAATCGAAGCCCGATCCCAAAATATCTTTCCCCAATAGTTCGCATCCCCTAGCCTGGGCGATCGCTGTATCTAGATGTTTCACCGCCAGGGGATACTCATTGCGGATATAGACGAAGCCTCTATGGGCCCCGATGGCATAGCCGCCGATGATCATCCCCTCCAAGACCCGGTGGGGGTTGCCCTCCATGATGCTTCGATCCATGTAGGCACCAGGGTCCCCCTCATCGGCATTGCAGACCACATATTTGGTACCCCCTGGAGCCTCACGAGTGAAGCGCCATTTGAGGCCAGCGGGGAAACCCGCTCCACCCCGGCCACGTAATTTGGCCCGGGTCACTTCGGCGATGACCTCCTCTGGATCCATTTCGCTCAAAACCTTGCGCAGAGAGTCATACCCACCCCATGATATGTAGTCGGTTATGGATGTGGGGTCTATCTGGCCATTCATGTCCAGGAGGAGGCGCCGTTGTTTCTTATAGAAGGGCACTTCACTCTCATAGGCGATTTTCTGACCCGTGCTGGGATCTACGTATAGCAAAGAATCGATTATCTGGCCTTTAACCACGGTTTCAGAGATAATCTGCGGGACATCTTCTACCTTTACACCATGATAGAAGATGCCCTTTGGCTGGATCACCACCAAGGGACCTCTCTCGCAGAAGCCATGACAGCCAGTCATTCTCAAATTCACTCGGTTTTCGGTAGCCTGCCCTTTGATCTCTGCTTGAAACACTTCAAGCACTCTTTCGCTGCCAAGGGCTCGACAACCCGTCCCCCCGCACACAGTGACACAGAGTTGAGTGGGATCTTGCTCATTGAAGTGCAAACTGCGCAGTTCTTCTAGTTCGGCAGGTGTCCGTATCTTTTGCATTCAGGCCTTTTCTCTTTCCATGCGGAATTCTTTGAGGAGTTTGTCTACCCTTGGGGCGGTCATCTGGCCGAAATAATCGCCGTCTAGGACGGTAATGGGCCCCAAAGCGCAAGCGCCAAGACAATTAACCGTCTCCAAAGTGAACTCCCAATCTGGGGTGGTTTCCCCTGGTTGAATCTGTAATCTCCTCTGGAAACGATCCAGGACCTGAGCCGCTCCCCGTACGTGACAGGCTGTGCCGGTGCAGACATGGATTTGATGTCTCCCTCGTCGTTTCAAACTAAAGGCGTTGTAGAAGGTGGCTATGCTATAGACCTGACTCAAGGGCACCCCCAGCCATTCGCTTACCAAGATCAAGGCCTCTCGAGGCAGATAGTGGTATCGCTCTTGGATCTCTTCCAAAATCGGGATCAGCGAACCTTCCACTCTGTCTCTATGGCCATTCAAGATATCGTCGACTACCTTTACCGAGAAGTTCGCCATACTACCTCCTATCGACAACCCGTGTAGCCTCCGGCTCTCTGTGGCTTGGACAAGAGCGTTCTCTTGTCAAAACCAGGGGAAGGGCATTGGCTTTCGTTTTTCATTCAGGCATTTCAATGGGACTCTGCACCATCGGTATCTATAGCACAAAAGGCATTAAATTCTCATAAAAATTTAGGGGTGCAAATTAAAAAGCCATTAAAAATGCGGCTGTCCTTCCAAAATGGGGCACAACGACTCCCACAGTTTTTTCTGTGGTCTGGATGCGCAAGGATCTCTGGGGAGTCTTATCTCGATCCTATAAAGGTTGGGAGATCGATTCCGGGGTGGCGAGATGTGTCCAGACAAGGGGGAGGATTGAGGGAGAAGAAGCGAGTAGCATCGAAGGCCAAGCGAGGGGCCGCACACAAGTGGTGCTAGAAGGGCTCCGAGATGCCCTTCGTCCTGGGGGGAAGAGATCGATCGCTGAGCACAGCATCAGCCAATCCAGCTATGGGGAGTGGTGAGGTCAGCCTAAGGGGAGAAGTCTGCGGAAGGGTCAAGGAGTATTTGGCCCTTCGGCTTAGCCGCAGGCAACACTGGGATGGAATTCTCCCTGCCGTGGTGGATACCGTCCGTCGCCTTAACAGTGGCGACTTAGAGCAGAGAGCACCCGTGGGGGATGAAGATGGGTGGGGCGAGTTGGCTTTAGCCTTCAACGAGATGGCCGGCCGTCGAGCGCAGCGTATTCAGGGGAAGAGTAGGGGGGTGAGTCATCTACGAATAAGGGGTATCGCGCCCTCCAACTGTAAGAACACGTTAACCACTCTGGGATCCCATTGAGTGCCGGACCCCTGGCGGAGGATGCGTTGTGCTTCTGTGATGGACATGGCAGGCCGGTAGGGGCGAGGGTTCGTCATAGCATCAAAGGCGTCGAAGACGGCAACGATTCGCGCTACCAGAGGGATCTCGTCTCCGGCTATCCCATCAGGATAGCCCTTTCCATCGTAGCGTTCGTGATGGCTCCGAATGGCAGGGACCAGGTGTTTCAGTGGCTCCACCTTTGCAACGATCTCTGCGCTGATGAGAGGATGAGTCTTGACGATCTGCCATTCCTCTTCTGTAAGTCTCTCGGTCTTATGTAGGATCGCATCTGGTATGCCTATCATCCCGATGTCATGGAGCATGGCTACCCAGTGAAGATCCTCCAGTTGCTGTGGCCAGAGCCCCATCTTCTTGCCGATGGCCTGGACACCTTCAGCCACTCGGTGGCAGTGCCCTGTGGTATACGGGTCTTTAGCCTCGATCGCCGCCGCGAGAGCGGCGATGGTTTCCAGGGTCGAATGCTCGAGAGCCTTGTAGGCTATGGCGTTATCAATGGCCACGGCCGCCTGAGCGGCGAAGGATGCCGCCAACTCGATCTCCTCGCTCAGGAACTCTTGCTCCTTTTCCCTCTTGTAGATGTTCAAGAAACCCTTCAGGTCGCCAGATCGCTCTAGGGCCAGCCTCAGCACCGTGGGGAACGCTTCTCCCTCAATCGAGTCTAGCCAACCCGCTCGAACCTGGCGTAGGCCAAACACGTTGAGCGCTTGGGCATCCTTGAGTGCGGTATCTGCTGCTTCCGCAGAAATGATCTGAGCATCCACATATTCCGACGAGAGCCCAATACTGGCTTTGATGACGAAACCTTGGGCCTTGTCATCCCATAACATCACGCCCGCCGCCGGGGCACTGAGGACAGCAGCCGCCTCTTGCACGATCACCTGTAACACCCCTGATAGATCAAGCTCTGCGCTGATCGCTGTGGCCGCGCGGGTTAAAGCAGCCCTTCGTTCCAACTGGTTCCGCCCCACTTCATACATCCATGCGTTTTCCACAGCCACCCCGGCCTCCCCACCGATCACCCTGAGTAGCGAGAGATCACGAGAGCTAGGGTCAACGGCGTGAAAGCTTCCGACACCGAGCATTCCCAAGGTCATACCCTTTGAGGCTATGGGCACGACCGCTAGCCATCGTGGTCCCCAGCCTCCAGCCCTCCGCCCAGAGAAGAGAAGATGGCGAGGATCATTGGCCGGGATGAAAGCGGTTTCCCCCGACTCCGGGCCCAGTTGGTAAAGCCTTTTCAAACGGCCGCTGTCGATGAGATCTTGAACGAACTGTTCTGTGAGTCCACTGGAAACTACTGCTGAGCCCTGCGCTCGCAGCCAGACGAGACCCACCTCGCTCGCTGTCGCTTTCAAGGCTTCGTCCAATATGCACTTTAAGGCCACATCGAGATTCGGAGATTCACTGATGCCCTTTATCACTGCGTTGAGAGTAGCGAGTTCGCGGTTTCGACTCTCGATGTGCGCTTCAAGGCGGCTGATTAGGCCGATCATGGAAACGGACGCGAAGTTAGCCAGCAGAAACGCTAGTCCAACCGTCACTGCACTGCCCATCCACGAGTCGGGGGCGACCAAAATTGCGCGCATGGTTTCCCAAATCATGGCTAGTAGAGTCGTGCCTAAGGTCGCTATCCACCTTAACCTGTCCCAATGTGTCTTAGTGCCAATCAACGGCGGTCTCATTCTTCTTCCTCCAGGGGGAAAAAGCCCCACAGTTTAGGGTAACCCGGCTGGGGCCTTTTGACAATAGGAAATTAGTACCGGGGCTTTGTGAATATCTACAGGCCTGGGTACCACCCTCCAAGATGATGGGAGACGAAGAGAGGATCTCTCTTGGCCTCTCCAGAGCCTCGTCAGGGGTTTTTCCTCCCAAACCATCTGAGAGCGGTCGCTGGCGGGGATGTCCTCGTAAGGCATGGCGATCAGGATCTCTTCCAAGCGCACCATAACGCTTCTCTAAGAAACCATATGAAACCCCAAAATCTGGTGTAAACCCATCTCCTCTTTTGACGATAGGAAATTGGTACCCCCACGGTTAAGCGTTACCTTGACACCTCTGCCCTTTTGCTGTAGTATAAGTTGTCAAAATAAGAGAGGGGGCAAGGGAAGTTGG
Source organism: Anaerolineae bacterium (assembly GCA_034419095.1). Lineage (GTDB taxonomy): Bacteria > Chloroflexota > Anaerolineae > UBA7937 > UBA7937 > UBA7937. The sequence goes on from DAOULQ010000225.1 coordinate 7,438, forward strand.
ATAAGGTTAGGGTGGCTATCACCGGAGTAGGAAACTGCGCCTCTGCCCTAGTGCAGGGGGTGCATTTCTATCGTCAGGTCCAGGAGGACGACTTCGTCCCCGGGCTCATGCATGTTACTTTGGGAGGGTACCATATAAGCGACATCGAGTTCGCTGCTGCCTTCGACATCGACTCCAATAAAGTGGGGAAGGATCTCTCTGAAGCGATCTTCACCCCGCCCAACAATACCTACAAGTTCGCCGAGGTCCCCCATATGGATGTCCCTGTCTCGCGGGGGATGACTCACGATGGGCTAGGCAAGTACCTTAAGCAAGTGATCACTAAGGCTCCTGGCCCCACCTCCAATATCGTGCAGATACTCAAGGAGACGGAAACGGATGTGGTGGTTAATTTTCTGCCCGTGGGCAGCGAGATGGCTACCAAGTGGTATGTGGAGCAGATCCTAGAGGCGGGCTGCGGCTTAGTCAACTGTATCCCCGTCTTCATCGCCCGAGAGAGGTATTGGCAAGAGCGTTTTGAGGAGAGAAACCTGCCCCTCATCGGAGACGATATCAAATCTCAGGTGGGAGCCACCATCGTCCATCGGGTTCTCGCTCGGCTCTTCCGTGAGCGGGGGGTGAGGCTGGAACGGACTAGTCAACTGAACGTAGGCGGCAATATGGATTTCTACAACATGTTGGAAAGGGCCCGTTTAGAGTCGAAGAAGATCTCCAAAACCAACGCCGTGACCAGTCAACTGGATTACGACATCGGTGAGAAAAACGTCTATATCGGTCCCTCTGACTACGTGCCCTGGCTAGAGGACCGTAAGTGGGCCCATATCCGCTTAGAGGGGCGAAGTTTCGGCGATGTGCCTTTGAACATAGAATTGAAATTGGAAGTTTGGGACTCTCCTAACTCTGCGGGAGTGGTGATCGACGCCATACGTTGCTGCAAACTGGGGCTCGACCGAGGCTTGGGGGGGACCCTCGTCGCTCCCTCAGCCTATTTCATGAAGTCTCCTCCCGTGCAGTTCACCGATGACGAAGCGCGAAGGAAACTGGAGGAGTTCATCGCTGGATAGAAAGAGCAACACCATGCTCTTGACCCCCAAGACCCCCTTCTTGATGAGACTTTCCCGTTACGTTGAGAAGGGGGCATATCTAGTAACCTATGTTTCCTTTCTGGGGCTCGTCATCCTGGCCCAACGCCTGCCCCTGAAAGTGGCCTATGGCATAGCCTCCTCGGTGGGTGACCTGCTATTCTTTCTCTGGCGTCGGGGAAGGGCCAACGCTATAGACAATATGCGCCGTGTCCTGGGTCCTGGGGCTATAGATCTGGAGGTGCGCCGGACAGCACAGCGCTCCTTTCGTAACTATATGAAACTCTTGGTCGACTTCGTGCGGCTCCCGCGAACAAGTGACGAGGAGGTGGAGAGCCGTGTCCAAGGTGAGGGGTGGGAGCATATAGACCGTGCCCTTGAAAAGGGCAAGGGTGTACTCCTGGTGGGGACTCACTTGGGCAGTTGGGATCTGGCGGGGTTGGCCCTGGCGGCACGGGGGCACGAGTTATATGTGGTAGCCGAGAGGCAAAGACCCCTCTGGCTTAACCGCATAGTCCGCGATTGGCGAGAAGTGCGAGGGATCCACCTCATCTTCATGGAACAGGTTCTGATACCCCTTTTTCGCGCCCTGGCGCGAAACCAGTTAGTAGGGATTGTGGTGGACCGTCCGTTGCCAGAGGGTGAGGGGGTAACTGTAGAGTTCTTTGGCGAGATAATATCCTGGCCCTCGGGGCCAGCCTCCCTGGCTCTCCGCACCGGTGCCCAAATCCTCACCGGATACCTAGTGCGCACCTTGGATGGCCACTTTAAGGGGGAGATCTTCCCACCTGTGGAGTTTCAA
>DAOULQ010000226.1:0-1713 GCA_034419095.1 Anaerolineae bacterium
AATCCGCCCCAGCCTTAACCTTCTTGGCCAAGCGGAGCACCCTGAATTCGAAGGGGTCTGCGTAGGGGTTGGCAGCGGCGCCGATGAAGAGGGGCACCCCTCCCGATATCTTGTCCCCGCTCATGAACTGGGCCTCATCTCGCATCTTTTTTACCACCCCGATCAATTGAATGGAGTCCAAATCATGGACGTTCTTCGAGCCTGGGTGGTTGCCGAACTTCTGATGGTCGCCAGAGAGGCAAAGGAGGTTCCGTATGTCCAAGGCCACCGCCCCCAAGATATCACTCTGAATGGCGATCCTATTCCTATCCCGGCAGGTCATCTGCATCACCGGGTCCAGCCCTTCTTGCCTCACCAAGGCACAAGCCGCCACGCTGGACATGCGGACCACCGCGGTCTGGTTATCGGTGATGTTCGCCGCATCACAACAGGGCTTCAAGAGGTCGGCCTTCCGGCGAACGAACTCCGCGCTACTACCCTTGGGAGGCCCTAGTTCCGCGGTCACGGCGAAGTGACCCTCCTCAAGAACTCGCTCCAGATTGCTACCACTTCTCATACTACCCCCTCCCTAACACCGGAAGAAGATCACCTCCTGGAGTCCTTGGGGATGACAAAGGTGAACCTGCTCCCCGGTTGACCCTCAGCGTAGGGCGACTGGGCCCAAATCCTCCCCCCATGGGCTTCCACGATCCTCTTGGCTATAGATAACCCCAGGCCCGTTCCCACTCCCCCCGCCCTCTTGCCCCGGTAGAAGTCCTCGAACATGTGGGGCATATCCTCGGCGTCGATGCCTATTCCCGTATCGGTCACCGTTACCTGGATATCATCACCCACCTCTTCCACCCCCAAGGTTATGGAACCCCCTTCGGGGGTGAATTTGACCGCGTTGCTCAAGAGGTTAGTCAAGACTTGGTGCAAGTGAGTGGGAGAGGCATAGATCACCGGCAGAGAGGGAGGCTTCTCCACGGTTAGAGTTTGACCCTTCTCCGAGGCCAGAACCCGCATCTCCTCCACACATCGATCTACTACCCCATCCAGAGAAGTCATCTCCATCTTCTGAACGACCTCACCCCTCTCGATATGAGCCAAATCCAGAAAGCGGTTGATCATGCCGATCAGTTCCTTAATCCTCAGGCTGCTCCTCTCCATCATATGCCTTTGCTGCTCCGTGATCTCCCCCACGAAGCCGCCTAAGATCACTTGCAGGTAACTCTCCACCGCCGCTAGAGGGGTCTTCAAATCGTGGGAGGCGATGGCCAAAAAGTAGGTCTTCAGCCTATCCAGCCTGACCAGTTCTCTATTCACCTCTTCCAATTCCCGCGCCTCAGCCAGGAGGCGATCCTTCAGGGCCACTATCTCCCCCTGTCTCCTCCTCACCTCCCCACTGATGGTGACAGTCATATAGCAACTCACATAGAGCGTAGTGGCGAAGGCCAAGAGGATAGCTAAGACGAAGGAGCCCTGCTGATAGAGGTAAGGAGAGAGGAACCCCTCTAGATGGACATGGGGGAGGAAGTCAAAGTATTCCAATCCCACCAAGGAGGAGAGGAGAAGAAGGGCGAAGGTGGCCAATGAATAGGCGACCTCCGGGGAAAGGAGCACGCTGGCGATGATGACATGAAAGACGTAGTAGAAGATAAAGGGGTTCTCTATCCCCCCGGTATAATGGATGAGGATAGTGATGGCCACTAGGTCGGTGATCGATTGTGCATA
>DAOULQ010000227.1:0-11402 GCA_034419095.1 Anaerolineae bacterium
GAGGTCGCTTCCTATGCTGATCTCCTCATTCGGCCCGGGCCCTCTTTGTCCCGAGATCGTTTTAGTGGGAGATGGCCGGGAGTTAGTCTTATGAACTTGGCCCTTCGCCTCAGGGACGAAGGGCCACACCGCGGTACCACCCAGCTTTACAGGTGGACCTGAGGGGACTTGAACCCCTGACCTTCTCAATGCCATTGAGACGCGCTCCCAACTGCGCCACAGGCCCACGATCTGTCCACTCTGGCGCGATAACGGTCGCATCCGGCAGCGGCTAGTAATAGTTCACCGCTGCGGCTCCCAGGCGAGTTCGGCCTTACGGCGCTCCCTCCAGGGCGCCCCTACCGGTTTCCACCATCCCGGCTCTCTAGGAGGGATGGCCTACTACTCCTGATCTTTGCCTTTTTCACAATGGGGAGGCTAGGTGGAGATGAGGGGATTCGAACCCCTGACCTCTACAGTGCGATTGTAGCGCTCTCCCGAACTGAGCTACATCCCCAAAAGCCCCTTTACCTGCATAGTATAGCGGAAGGGAGGGGGGTTGTCAAGCGGGCGGAAAGGTGAAAAGGTGAGTGGCAGGAAAAAATAGTATACCCCCTATAGCGAGCGAGGCGGGGTTAAGCCCCCGCCTTTTGTCTTGCGACGTTTGCGAACAGGCGTTCTAATTATAGCAGGGGAGGGGAGGTTTGTCAAGGTAGGAGAATGGATCTAGGGAATTGCCGGATTGAGTATCGTGTTGGCTACAGCTATTACCAAATGGCCGTAGTGTTGGATGAAGGATTCACTTTGGGCGAGCGGAACCATGGTGAGGAGAAAGCGACCGGGACCCATCCCCTGTGGATTATGTCCCAGCTCGTGGAGAACAAGCTCGCGGAATTGGGCGGTTGCATGGGGCGAACGGTGGGCGATGCGGTTACGGATAGTAAGCATTTCGTTCAAGCCTACCATTCCGGCGCGCAGGGCAGACCGGTATGGCTCTCCGTCATGGAAATAGAGCTCGGCCCGTTCAATAACGAGCTTTGGGTGTGCCCAGTCGGCATAAGGACGTGATCCCTGTATAACCCTGCGAGCACGGTCTATAGACGAATACTGTGCTACTAGGACGGGTGCATATCCTGAAGCTGACCTTGCACCACACATGTAGCGGATGAAGGTTTCCTCAAGGAAATCCTCCCAGGCGAGGAAGATGCGGAGAAAAGATAGCTCGGCCACGAGTTGGACATAGGCACGGGGTATGATGCGCCAGTTGCCTGAGGTCTGCCTGCGAAAGTGGCTGACTTCCTGCACAAACGCAAGGCTCCTATCCACCCGAGACTGGAGGGCTGGGTAGAATTGCTGCACCCTAGCAGGCATTTAGCCCCCTATACTGTGATACAGGGAGGTCTGGGGAGCCCCACGATGCTATGGAGGCGCGGGTCGCAAATAAGGTCTAATGGCGTTCCAAATGACAGCGTGGCGAGTTTGGCGAGGGCCAAGTTGATTCGTGCTGACTCTGGAGGCGGTAACGAATTCGGCATATTCGGCTGGCGGTTCCCTGGCAGCCAGAACCTCGTCCAAATGCAATAACCGGTCTAGGATTTGTTTGCGGGACGCTGCCGGGAACAGGTATGGTTGTGTGAGTCCGCCTGGCAGTCCAAATTTTGCATCGTAGATGACGCAGAACAAGCTATAGAAGAGCGGTGTCTTACGAAAGCGTGTGCGGGAAAGCTTGTCGCCGAAAATCTCGCTTATGGTGTCAATGGTTGAGCCAAATTCCCGGCGTATTCTCTCTGCATATGGAAACTCCTCATCGTACCTGTCGTAGAACTGGTTAAGCGACTTTTTTCGATCTTGAAGACCGTCGAGCATCGCAACTACTAGTTCGGAAGCCAGTTCTGCCTCTGACATTCTGGCGATACCATATTCAGTGAAAACTCTGTTGTTGCGCCAGAAAGTCAGATAGTCGTATCCTATCCTGTACACCACTTGCTTGAATTGCCCGAAAAATTTAGCGTTCCGCTTCTCCTGTGGGTTAAGCGTGACCGTGTAGCTGTTTAGACGTGCAAAGATGCCCAACACATCTTCATCTGTCGCCCCGATGAGCATTCCGACCGAGAAGTAGTAATTGAGAAAGTCTTCCCTTGTCCCCTCGGGTAACTCGGTAAATCGCAGCCCCCCGAATTCTTCATTGTGGATCTTCGAGACCGCAAATTCGCCGTCGAGATAATCGAAGACGGCCCTTATACGCTGTTGGCCATCAACCACTTCGCGGACGGTGCGTCGAGTACCAACATCAATCTGCTGCCGCATGTATATTTTGGGGATGGGCAAGCCGCGAAGAATAGTATCAATGAGATAGGAGCGTGCTTGAGGCGACCAGACCTTCCTCCTTTGGAACTTAGGCTGTAGAACGAGTTCGTTTCGCTCCTTCCAAACAAGGAAGTCGTTTATGCTGTACCTGAGAGGTTCACTTCGATCCATTTCACCCCCCTCTCCCGGTTGTCCGTAATCAAAGCCACTGACAAAAGAGCTATCTCTATTGTACCATTTCTATAGGGGTAGGCAAGTCTTGAAACTGTGGCTAATGTAACGGCTTCCCTTTTCCCCCACCCTGTGCTAAAATCTCCCCAAATCAGCAATGGTGTTCCTTTACGGAAAACCCGCATGAGGTGAAGCATCGTGTCTGAGCGTATCGGCGTTTTTGTGGCCTGGCCCTATGCTAACGGGCCGCTACACCTGGGCCATATCGCGGGGGCTTATCTCTCCCCGGATATCTTCGCCCGCTACCACCGCTTGCGAGGTAATCAGGTGCTGATGGTCTCCGGGAGCGATTCCCACGGCACGCCCATCACCGTCCGCGCCGAGCAGGAAGGCGTCCCCCCGGAGGAGATATTCCAACGCTACCACGCCTCTTTCCTGGACTCCTTCCAGAGGCTGGGCATCTCCTTCGACCTCTTCACCCATACCGATACGGAGAACCATTACGCCGTAGCCCAGGATATCTTCACCCGGCTTTTGGAGAAGGGGCATATCTACCGGGAGGTGATGAAGCAACTATACTGCCAGAAGGAGAGCCGCTTCCTTCCCGACCGGTACGTGGAAGGGACCTGTCCCTACTGCGGATATGAGGGCGCGCGCGGCGACCAGTGCGATAAGTGTGGTCGGGTCCTGGATGCCACGGAGTTGATAGAGCCTCGATGCAAGATAGATGGCTCTCGGCCGGTGGTGCGGGAGACGGAACATTTCTTCCTCGACCTGGAGGCTTTCAGCGAGAGGTTGCTCTCCTGGCTGGGGGAGAAGGATTATTGGCGGCCCAACGTGATAAACTTCACCCGCAACTGGATCCGGGAGGGGTTGCGGAGCCGGCCCGTCACCAGGGATATCGAGTGGGGGATACCGCTCCCCGTGGCCGGGTACGAGGGGAAGCGGATATACGTCTGGTTCGAGGCGGTGATAGGCTACCTCTCGGCCTCTATAGAGTGGGCCAAGAACAGAGGGGAACCGAAGAGGTGGGAGGAGTGGTGGAAGGAGCCGGAGGCCAAGGGGTATTACTTCATCGGCAAGGACAATATCCCCTTCCATACTATTATCTGGCCGGCCATGCTCATGGGCTACGGAGGCTTAAATTTGCCCTACGATGTCCCGGCCAACGAGTTTCTGAATCTGGAGGGGCAGAAACTCTCTACCAGCCGCAACTGGGCGGTGTGGCTGCCCGACTACCTGCGGCGGTACGACCCCGACCCCCTGCGCTACTATCTCACCATCAATGCCCCGGAGAGCCGGGATACCGACTTCTCTTGGTACGACTTCTGGCGGCGGAACAACGACGAGTTGGTGGCCAATTGGGGGAACCTGGCCCATCGGGCCCTGACCTTCAGTTATCGGAACTTCGAGGGGCGGGTGCCGGAGCCGGGAGAACTGGACGAGATGGATAGGGCGCTTTTGGCGAAGATAGAAGGAGGGTTCGAGCCCATCGGGGAGCTGATCGAGGGCTGCAAATTCAAGGCTGCCCTGGCCGAGGCGATGGCCCTGACCCAAGAGGTGAACCGGTATCTCGACCGCAAGGAGCCCTGGAAGGCAATCTCTGACGACCGCCAGGGAGCGGCGACATCGGTATATGTCGCTTTGAGAGCCATAGATTCGTTAAAGATACTCTTGCACCCCTTCCTGCCTTTCTCCTCCCAGAGGTTGCACGAATACCTGGGGTATGACTCCGACCTCTTGGGGAGACAGTGGGTGGAGAGCTTCGAGGAGGAGACGAGGAGCCACGAGGCCCTGGTCTATGAACCACCCATAGTACACTATCCTCCCTCGGGATCCCTTTGGGACGACACAGGGATGGCTGAAGTCGCCTGGGCGCCGAGCGCCCTGCCAGCGGGCCAGGCGTTGAAGAGGCCCAAGCCCCTCTTCGCCAAGTTGGACGAGAAGATAGTGGAAGAGGAACGGGCGCGGCTGGGGGGATGAGGGCCCTAAAAACAGGCGGGAAGCGATACGGGAGGGGACAAGCCCCCTGGCCCATTACAGCCAGCCTGCCCCGGTGCTTGCCAGGCCGGGGGGCAGGCCTCCCCTACATTCTTAAGATGATGAGACGGTTCGGGCTCGCTTTCATCGTAATAGTCTACATGGTGGTGGGGGCGCTTTACGCCCTCAAGACCCCCACCTGGGAGGCCCCCGATGAGCCAGCCCATTATAACTACATCGCCTACTTGGCTGAAAAGGGCCGCTTTCCCGTCCTTCAGGAGGGCGATTACCCCCATGAGTACCTGGAGGAGATAAAAGCCGAGCAGTTCCCCCCCGAGATGTCGATAGACCCCATCCGGTACGAGTTCCACCAGCCACCGCTTTATTACCTCCTGGCCGCACCCATCTATCTGGCGACTAAACCCCTAACCTTGGCTCAGCAGGTGGTGGTCTTGCGGATTTTTTCCCTCTTGCAGGGCGGCGCGCTTCTCATCGTGGCATATTTAGTGGTAAGAGAGGTTTCCCCTGAGAGGGAGTTCTTGCCGCTGGCAAGCGTGGCTTTCATAGCCACGGTCCCCATGCACATCGCCATGAGCGCGGCCATAAACAACGATGCCTTGGGGGAACTGATCTTGGCTCTCATACTCTGGCAGTGCCTCCTAGCCATGAGGGAAGGGTTGGGTAGAGAAAGGGCGCTCTCCCTCGGCCTCCTTTGGGCTGCGGCTCTTCTCACCAAGACCACCATCTACGTCCCGGCGATAGCCTCTATCCTGGTAGCCACGTTTTACCTCCGGCGGAGGGGGGAATCGATCCTCCGGTACCTGGGCCTCGTCTTGGGTATGGGCTTGGCCCTTTCGATATGGTGGTTCATACGTAATGGTCTGGTCTATGGGGGGTTCGACATCTTCGGCTGGGCACGTCATGATGCCATCGTAGAGGGCCAGCCCACCACCGCAGAATGGATGGCCCTATATGGAGCAGGCAAGGTGGTTAAAGATTTCTTCGTCATCTCCTTTAAGAGTTTCTGGGCTATCTTCGGCTGGATGGGGGTGCTTGTTGATTCCAGGATCTATGATCTTCTCTTCTTGGCAAGCCTGGCCGCCCTGTTAGGGGTGGCTATCTATGCTAACAGACTGGCGCGGGGCTCAGAGAGGTTCACCGCTCTCCAACGATGGGCCTTATCCGTCTCATTTCTGATCCTTCTCCTGGTGACTGCCTCTCACGTCTGGTACAACTTAAAATTTGTCCAGCATCAAGGTAGGTATCTCTTCCCGGCCCTCATACCGATAGGTTTATTCTTCGGCCTGGGGCTTAGAGAATGGGCCAGGCTCATCTCCAACCTCACCTCAGTGAGAGAAACCTTGGTTGAATGGTTCTTCCTTACCGTCTTCTATCTCGCCTTCGTCCTTCTGGACATAGTCTGCCTATACGGATTCATCATCCCCGAGTTCGCCTGACCCCTTTGCTGAAGGCTTCCTGGCCGTGATATAATGAATTAGAAACCGCATTTCTTCCATCTGAGAGGGCGCGATGGGTTTCTCTGGCAATGTCTTGGTCGCCGCTTTCTCCATCGTGGCTTATGATCCTCAGGAGGAGGAGCGGGGCGTGTTGGAGGGTAGATGGAATTAGAACGGTATATACGACAGATCATCTTTCCCCCTCTTGGCGAGGAGGGACAGAGGAGACTTCTCGACTCCTCGGTGGTTATCATCGGTTGCGGCGGGTTGGGCTGTAACATCGCCAGCCTCTTGACCCGTGCCGGAGTGGGCCATATGAGGGTGGTGGACAGGGATTACGTGGAGTTGGATAACCTCCACCGACAGGTGCTCTTCGATGAAGGGGATGTGGAGAGGGGCTTGCCTAAAGCCATCGCCGCAGCGGAGAAACTGAGAAAGATCAATTCCCAGGTGGAGATCGCGCCCTTGGTGGCCGATGTTCACTATCGCAATGTGGAAGAGATCATCGCAGATATGGATTTGGTTTTGGACGGGACCGATAACTTCGAGACCCGCTACCTCGTCAACGACGCCTGCCTGAAGCATGATACCCCCTGGATCTATGGGGGAGCGGTGGGGAGTTACGGTATGACCATGAGCATCATCCCTCGCCAGACGCCATGCTTGCGCTGCCTCTTCACCCAGATCCCCCCTCCCGGCACCACCCCTACCTGTGAAACGGCGGGGATCTTGGGGGCGGTCCCGGCCGTCATGGGGGCTATCGAGGCCAATGAGGCGCTGAAACTCCTCACTGGGAAGGGGAGGCTTAACGAGGGGCTCATCCACATCGACCTTTGGGAGAACACCTTCGAGGTTTTCCAGGTGGCTCGGCAGGATGCCTGTCTCGCCTGTGGGCAGGGGAAGTTCGACTTCCTGGAGGCCAAAGAGGTGGCTATGGTCACCTCCCTTTGCGGCCGCAACGCCGTGCAGATCACCCCCGTGACCGAGGTAACCCTCTCCCTTCCCGCCCTGGCTGAGAGGTTGCAGGCAATAGGAGAAGTCACCTTTAACGAGTTCATGCTCCGCTTCCAGGTGAACGACTACTTGGTTACCATCTTCCCCGATGCCCGGGCCATCATCCGGGGTACCAGCGACGAGACGGTGGCCCGGAACCTGTATGCGAAGTACATAGGGACCTAGCCTCTTCAAAGTGGCTAAGCGCAGCGATATGGTGATCAGTGCCAAGAAGTAGTGATGTTGGGCGTCGCGGTTAGTAGAAAGGGGGCTTGAAATGCTAGAAATCAGGGAAATCGGCAGAGAGAATATCCTCGACCTATATACCGGCTGCATACCCCCTGGGGCCGAGAAAGAAGGGAGGGAGTCGGGCGAGCACTTCCTCGGCAAGCGAGCCAAGGGCTGGCGGGGGTTCGTGGCCTATGAGGATGATAGGCCTGTGGGGAGGGTCGAGGTACGGCCCCTGGAGGAGAGTTTCGCCGCCATCGAAGGCGAGAACCTCCACTTCATGCCCTGCATCAACATCCTCCCAGAGGCGCAGAAGAAGGGGTATGGCCAGGCGTTGATGGAGAGGGTCTTCGAGGCTACTGGGGATCGAAGGGGAGTGGTGACCTGGACGGTTGACGATTGGATGCCTAAAGAGTTCTTCCAGAGGATGGGCTTCGAGGTCGCCCAGGAGGTGGGGCCGGCCTACCTCTTGCTCAAGAAGCATCAGGCCAATGCCCAAGCCTCGTGGCTTTCCCCAGCCTTCACCCCTCGCCATGAGCCGCGCAAGGTGAACGTGGAAGTGGCTATGAACTATGAGTGTCCCTATATGATAGCCAACTACCGTAAATTGATGGCCAAGGCTCAAGAGTTATCGGACAGAGTGGAGGTTACCGAATATCCCCTCAGAGAGAGGGGAGATGTCGAAAGATACGGGGAGATGAACTTCTACATCGACGGTGAAGCGCCCTTCATGGGTCCGGGGAAGGAAGAGGACCTAGAGCGGATAATCCGGGAGCACCTGGAGGAGAAGGGGCTGATGTAGCGCGATATGGCTGGCAAAGCGCTGACCGAGAAATTAGGCCTGAAGCCCGGCTGCACTGTATTCCTCATCGGTAAGGGCGACTGGCTCTGGGAGGAGATAGGAAAGGCCATCGGAGAGGAGGGGATGCTCTTCGCCCTAGATAGACCCCAGGTTCTGGAGAGGGCGCGGGCGATAGGCGAGGCGGACGTCATCCTCTTCTGGGTAGGCGAGGTCGAGGATTTGCAGCCCGCTTTGGAGGTGCTTCGGCGGAGAATTAAAGAGAACGGTGCTATCTGGACAGTCATCACCAAGAAGGCTTATCAGGAGAAAGAGGGCCTGGCCAGGGTGAAAAAGGCCGATGTCATCGAGGCGGCGAAGGGAGCCGGGCTAGTGGATGTCAAAGTGGCAAGGGTCTCGGAGTTCTCATCCCTACAGGATCTGTCCCACAGGGATCCTGTAAGGATAAGGACAGATCCCGAGGGAAGGGAGTACGCTTTGAAGTTGGTGATCCCCCGCCACCTTCGGGGGGAACGATGATAACTCTGCCTAGGGAGTTCGCACGGGAAATGGTCGCCCAGGCCAGGGAAGAGGCCCCCTATGAGGCCTGCGGGATCATAGCGGGCCAGGGCGGTAAGGCGGTCAAGTTATACCGGACGGCCAACGCCGAGCATAGTCCCACCGCCTATAGGCTGGAGCCGGAGGAGCAGTACCGCATATTTGTCGAGATGGAGGAGATGGGGTGGGAACTCTGGGGTATCTACCATTCCCATCCTGCCTTCCCCCCTTACCCCTCGGCCAGGGATATAAAGCAGGCTTACTTCCCTGAGGCCCTCTATATCATCGTCTCCTTGGCCCAGGAGGAGCCGGAGACGAGGGCTTTCAGGATAGTGGAGGGGGAGGTGAGGGAGGAGGAGTTGAGCATAGAATAGTCGGCTGCACATGGTTACTGGGGAGAGGGGATCTATTGTTGGCAATTGGATCCCCTTTTCTACTTATAGGTTTGTGCTTAAGCGTTATAATGTAAAGCATACTTGACAAATAGTAATGTTTATGATACAATATGTTTGGTAAACTTGACACGGAGGAGATGAATGAGAGATGACGACAGGCTGGACAACCGGCTAAAAGAGTTGAGAGCACGATTCGACCTCACTCAGGAGGAGTTAGCCCAAAGGGTGGGGGTTACCAGGCAAAGCATAATCGCTATCGAGGGCAAGCGGTATAACCCCTCTGCCCTTTTGGCTCTCAAAATAGCGGAGGTCTTCGATCTCCCATTCGAGGAGGTATTTTGGCTCAAAGACAAAGGAGAAAGGAGTGCTTCATGATGAAGGGGTTGAGTTCGCGATATTGGTTCAGTCGTTTCCTTCTCGTAGCCCTGCTGGCTCTAGTAATGGTAGCCTTGGGCGCTCCGGTCTGGATGGTTCTTCTCGGGCTAGCGCTGTCTATGGCAGCCTTGCTGCTCCTTGTTCGCAGCGGGAGGTATGCCATCCGCCCGGAAAGCGATCTGCTCCCTCTTCGCAGGGACGAACGAGGGGAGGATATCAACCGCCGGGCAAGTACCTACGGCTTTGTAGTGGTAATGGTGCTCCTGGGCGCTGCCATTCTGCTCTATACCATCTTCTCTGAGTCGCCCTTGGCACGGCGGATCACTCCTCTCGATGCCATGCAGCTCATAACCGGGGCGGGGCTTATTACCCGGGTCCTTTCCGAGGTGGTGCTAAGACAACGGATGTAGCAGTAGGGCAGGTTTCGAAACCTGCCCTACACATAGATCGGTCTATTGTGGCCCTGGATTTCTCCCACAGGGATCCCGAGGGGAAGGAAAATCCAGGGCCAGCATATTATGTGGGTTTCAGCCCCGGTATCACATCCAGGTTCCAGCCAGACCTCTCGCCTTTCTTCTCCGCTTCTGCTTGTGCCGGATTTCAAATCCGGCACAAGCGGGGAGTGTGGTACTAGCGTGGGGCCCTTATGTCAGCCTCAGGCTAGGCACCACGTCCAAATCCAAGCCTGACCTCTCCCCCGCCTCTAGCCTGAACCAGCCGGCCGCGGCCACCCCCACGGCGTTGTCGGTGCAGAGTTCCGGCGGAGGGTAGAGAACCGGTATCTCTACCCTTTGTCTCATCTCCTGGCGCAGGAGAGTGTTAGCCGCTACCCCTCCCACCAGGAGCACCTGCTTAACACCATGCTCTTGGGCGGCGAGCCTCGTCTTCTCCACCAAGACATCTACCACCGCAGCCTGGAAACTGGCTGCCAGGTCGGCCAGGGGCAACTCCTTCACTTCTTCGTCCAGCCCTCGTACCAGATAGAGAACAGCCGTCTTGAGGCCGCTGAAACTGAAGTCGTACGTGCCTGGCAGCCAGGCCCGAGGGAGGTCGAAGGCTTCTGGATCGCCCTCCTTGGCCTTCTCTTGGATGGCTGGCCCGCCAGGGTACCCTAACCCCAGGAGTCTAGCCACCTTGTCGAACGCCTCTCCCGCTGCGTCATCCAGGGTCTGGCCCAAAGCCTCGTATTCCCCGTGGTCCCTCATCACCACCAAGTTAGTATGGCCTCCTGAGGCGATGAGGCAAAGGAGGGGGAACTCTATCTCTGCCCCTTGCGTCCAGATGGTGTAGATGTGGGCTTCCAGGTGGTTTATGCCCATGAGGGGGAGATCTAAAGCCAGGGCTAGTCCCTTGGCCGCGTTTACCCCCACCACCAAAGAGCCAGCCAGGCCGGGGCCGATGGTAACGGCTATGCCATCTAGTTGGCCCAGTTCCATCTTCGCTTGGCTAAGCGCTTCCTCGATGACGGGGAGGATATCTCGAATATGCTGGCGGGAGGCTATCTCGGGGAAGACGCCGCCGTAGCGAGCGTGGATCTCGACCTGGGAAGCCACCACGTTGGAGAGGGTGCGCCTCCCCGCGGCAACCACCGCCGCGGCCGTCTCATCGCAAGAGGTCTCGATGCCCAAGATGCTCAACTCTTCCCCCTTAACCTGTTGGGGCTTACCCTTACCGTTTCCCGTGGGAGGCGAACCCATAACGATGGAGGAAACTCACCAACTGGTCGGTTCTGGGTTCGGTGATCATCCCTCCCCTGTCCACCCCGCGAGGGCTGGCTCGATTGGGTAGGGGCGAGACGGGCAAAGCGGGATCGAGGCCCTCATGGTCGGCCACCACGATGGTGGGGACGCTATAAAAGCCGGTCCAACTCTTCACCTTGGCCGCTGCCTCTTGGTTGGCTTCTATATCGATCTCTCGATAAGGAACCTTTAATTCTCTGAGGACCCTCCGGGCCCGCTCCACGTCGGGTCAAAAGGTGGCTCGGGAATAGAGGACGATAGATTTGCCCACTTATCCCACCTCCCATCACCCTCCATTATAGCAGATTCCTCTTACGGTTGCGCCGAGGGTTGAATTATGGTAAAATATATTCAGTTCCACCTGGGGTTGCGGGTGGAATAGGTAGTGATGGAAGACGCTTCTGACGATTCCGATAGTAATCGACGAAACTCAGATTGAGAT